>DASZJZ010000121.1:0-35280 GCA_035947555.1 Thermoleophilaceae bacterium
GAGCGCCCGCCTCGAGCCGCGTGAGCTGCCGATCGGCGTGGCCGGCCCCGAGGCGGCTGCCGGGGCGGTCGAGAAGCGCCTCGCAGCGCAGGGCGGGGCGTTCGAGGTGCACCGATACGCCGACGAGGCCGCCGCCCGCGAGGCGATCCGGGAGCGAGAGGTCTACGGCGCCTTCGTGGCATCGCCCTCGGGCTTCAAGGTGCTCACTGCTTCCGCCGCCAGCGGAGCGGTCACGCAGCTGCTCACCCAAGCCGCCCAGGAAGGGCGGGGTGCCCAAAGGGCGACCCAAGTCGTGGACGACGTCGTGCCGGCGCCCCACGGCGCCGCGCTCGGCTCCTCGGTACTGCCGCTCATGCTGGTAGGGATCGTGACCGGCGTGCTCGCCGCCCTGACCGCGCAAGGCCTCGCGCGCCGAGCCGGCCTCCTGCTGGGCGGCTCGCTCCTCGCCGGGCTGAGCGGCGCCCTCGTCGTGCAGAGCTGGCTGGACGTGGTCGGGGGCGACTGGCTCGCGAATGCCGGCGTGTTGGCCCTCACGGTCCTGGCGATCGGCGCGACGGTCACCGGCCTGTACGCGGTGCTGGGCGAACGTGGCGCCCTGCTGGGCGCACTGACGATGGTCCTGGTCGGCAATCCGTTCTCCGGCGTCGGCTCGGCTCCGGAGCTGCTGCCCGAGCCGGTCGGCGGCCTGGGTCAGCTCATGCCTCCCGGAGCCGGGGGGAACCTGCTGCGCAGCACTGGGTTCTTCGACGGCGCCGCCGCCGGGGGGCACGTTGCGGTGCTGGCCGGCTGGGCGCTCGCCGGGATCGCACTGCTGGTCCTCGCCGATAGGCAGCGCGAGCGCGCCAGCTCGACGAACCCCGCCGTGGCCGGCGCCTGAGCGCCAACCGCGGACGATCCAAGCCCGGCGGTGCTCGTGCGCCGCCGCCCAGCGCTTCGGGCGTCCACCGCCGACCACCAAGTCGTTTCGGCGCACGACTTGGCTTCGAGGCGGCGCGCCTCCCGTCGACTGTGTGAGCTGTCTAGCGTCAGCCAGGCACGACCTACATGGTACGCCTTTGCTGAACGTCTCAACGACCACGTAACGGAGGACCCGTCATCGCCCGATCTGCGCCGCGAAGAGCGCGTAGACAGCAGCGCAGCGGCGCATTGCCGCCTCCTCGATGTACTCGTTCGGGCCGTGGGAGACGTCCAAGCGGCCGCCGCCGTAGGCGAAGGCGGGGATGCCGAGCTGGGAGTACCAGCGGGTGTCGAGCACTCCTGGGCACAGTTGGAAGTCCGGGCCGGTGTCTTCCACGGCCTCGACGCAGCCGGCCAGCGTCTGGGCCGCCGGGTGGTGCTGGTCGGTGTTGCCGGAGGGTTGGGCCTGCAGGACCTCGATGTCGACCTGGGCCCCGGCGGCGTCGGCCGCTCGTTCGATCATGCCGGTCAGCCGGGCGAGCTCCTGCTCGAGGTCCTCCTCGGGATTGAAACGCCGATCGATCGAAAACCACGCCGATCCCGGGACCACGTTGAAGCCCGCGCCGGCACCGGCCTGGCCGCCCGCCACCAGCATTGACCCCGCGGCCTCTTCGCTCTCGACCGGGAAGCTCGTGCGCTTCTCGAGCAGCTCGTGGGAGAGGGCCGTCAGCGGCTTGGCGATCCGGATCATGTGCTCGAACGCGTTCACACCCTCGTGGGCGTATCCGACGTGCGCCTCGCGGCCGGTCGTCTGCACGCGCAGCGTGATGGCGCCGCGGCAGGCATGCCAGATCACGCCGCCGGTCGGCTCCGCGGTGAGCATCGCCAGTGCGCCCGGGTCGATCAGTCCCGCCTCGCGCAGGTGCCCGGAGCCGGCGGTGCTGCCGGTCTCCTCGTCGCAGACGAAGTGGAGGACGATCCTGCGACCGTCCAGGAGGCCCAGCTCGCGGGCTGCGGCGGCGCCGTAGAGCATGGAGACCAAGCCGCCCTTCATGTCGGCGCTACCACGCCCGACGATCCGTCCGTCGCGGCGCACCGGCTGGAACTGGGACGGACTTTGGGCAGGCACCACGTCGAAGTGCCCATGGAAGTAGACGAGGGCAGCCCCGGTCCCGGCGCTGCCATGCACGATCGCCGGCTCTTCGAGCCCACCACTGGCGGGCAGCTCGATCAGCTCGGGTGAGAAGCCCAGCCGCTGCAGCGCGTCGCGCAGCATGCCCGCGCACCGCCCGAGCTCGCGACCAGGCGGGTTCTCGGTGGGAATGCGCACAAGCGTCTCGAGGAGGGCAGCCATCTCCTCGGCGCGCTCATCGAGCCAGGCCAGAACGTTGCTTCTCATCGGGCCGGGCACAAGTTGCTATCCCGGCAGGGGACTCAAGCCCTTACTCAGGCCGGTGGCAGACGTGGATGCCCCTTTGCGGGGTGCCCCGCGTCGTCGTCGCTGACGTCGAAGCCCATGTGGTCGATCATCGTCTGCCTCCGGTCTGGCGTTGTCGGGGCGCGGCCGTGGATCCTCGCACCAGGAGCTCGGCGGGCAGCACGACCCTCTTTCTGCGGGTCCGCCGGCCGGCTATCCGAGCCGCGAGCAGGTCGAACGAGGCGGCGCCCAGCAGCTCGCCGTCCAGGGCGACGGTCGTGAGCGGCGGCTCGAGCGCCCGTGCGAAGTCCATGTCGTCGAAGCCGACGACGGACACGTCGCCGGGGATCTTCAGGCCGCGCTCACGCGCGGCCATGTACAGGCCGGCGGCGATCAGGTCGTCGTCGCAGAAGACCGCGGTCGGTCGCTCGTCGAGCAGGGGGCCGGCCGCCTCGCGGGCGGCGTCGATGGCGATCGGCGTGGTGGTGCGTGGCTGGCCGTCGGGGTCGATGCCCGCCGCCGCGAGCACGCGACGCCGGGCGGCCTCGCGCGCTCGGAACGCCGGGGCGTCGAAGGCGGCCGCGACGTGCGCGATGTGGCGATGGCCCAGCTCCAGCAGGTGGCCGAAGGCCGCCTCGGCGCCGCTCTCGTTGTCGAAGCGCACCGATGGGCAGCGTGTGGCGTCGGTCTCCATCAGCACGACGTGCTGGTTGGGGTCGAGGTCGTCGGGAGCGTTCACCTCGAACAGGAGGTAGCCGTCGACCGGACCGGCCCGCAGGGCCTCGAAGGACTGCTCCTGCCAGCGGCGGTCGTTGGCCGTGTCGACGAGCACGACGGTGTAGCCCGCTTCCTGGGCGGCGCGCTGGGCGCCGCGCAGCACGCGGCTGAAGAAGGGGTTCGTGATGTCGGGGACGAGAAGCGCGACCGCCCGCGAGCTGCCGAGCCGAAGCGCCTGGGCGGCGACATTGGGCCGGTAGCCGAGTTCGCGCGCGGCGCGCCGGACCCGCTCCTGCGTGGCCTCCGAGACCCGCCCGCTCCCCTTGCCGGAGAAGACGAGCGAGACCGTCGACTGGGAGACGCCGGCGTGGCGGGCCACGTCGACGCTGGTGACGCGCTGTGGGGCAGAGCGTTCGATGGGGGAATGCAACCACGCGGGGCGGCAGGGTCTCCCCAGGGAGCGCCGGCCGCTTCGACTCGTCCGTCCGTCATACGTAGTATGCTCATACGTATGATGGACTTTGGGACATACATCACCGCCTTGCTCGCCGCGGCGGCCGTGACCACGGGAGGCGTGGTGGGGGCGTCATCCGGCGAGGACGTCGGCTCGACGACCGGGCCCGCGATCGTCATCGACGCCGCCGCCGCACGCGATGGCCGCGAGCTCGTGGACTCGCGTTTGCATGCAGCGGACGTCGAGGTCCGCCTGCCCCGCACCTCCGCGGAGGCCCGCACCGACGTGCGCTACCTGGCGAAGCTCGGCAAGCGCGTGGTGGTGGCGGGCCCGCAGTCGACCGAGGCCGCGGACGTGGTCGGTGTGGCCGCCGTGAAGGCCCGCGGTCTCGCGGGCGCGCTGGCGGTCGCCGGGCGCTAACCGCGGCCATCGGCGGCGCGACCGGCCCGAAGGCCCGCGGTGGCCCGAGTACGCCGGCGGAGCCTCACCCCTTCAGCTCAGTCGTCGTCGCGCTCCCCGCGTCGCTTCGGCTCGTCCTCCAGGTCCGGCACGCGCACCCCGATGAAGTCGCTGTAGTCGTTCATCGACCGGTTCCGTCCGCGCGACCCGAAGTTGGTGTCGTTCACTATCGCGAGGCGGCCGCGTCCTTCTGGCAGCACCGCCTCGATCGTCTGATACGGCATCTTGAACGTGCGGTCGGCCGGGGTCGCGATGCCGAAGTCCCCCGGTCGCGGCGGCCAGGAGATCAGCGCCGGATCCTCGATGTCCAGCAGGTCGAGCACCTCCCGCTTGACGAGGAACCCGTCGGGCCCGACCCGGTCGAGGTCGATCACGAACGCCTTCTTGTGCCGCGCCTCGGTGTGCTCGAAGTTGTCTCGCTCGAGCACCACGTAGCGTCCGTCGCCCAGGGCGGTGAAGTCCGACACGAGGTAGGAGGGGTCGGCCACGCGGTACTGGAACTTCCTGCCCGTGTAGCGCTCCGTGCGCAAGTCGAACTCGTAGATCCAGCGGCGGTTCTTGTCGGGATCCGTCGTGAGCGGACCCTCGAGCGCGGGGTACAGCTTCCGCCCGTCGCCGGACAGCGCCATTCCCTCGAAGCCGTTCGAGCGTGCCAGGGTCACGTTCTGCGGCGCGATGCCCGGGTAGTCGGGCGACCGTACGCCGCGGGTGGGGATCGGCGCCTCGAGCACCTTGCCGGTGCGGTCGGTGTGCAAGAGGAACGGCCCGAACTCCTCGCCGAACCACAGGGTGCCGTCGCGGGCGATCCGCATCGACTCGGGATCGAAGTCGCCGCCGGTCAGGAGGCGGTCCTCCGACCCCTCGCGGACGGTCGCGAACGGGATCAGCTCGTCCGGGTCGCGCAGGTCGATCCAGTCGAGGATCTCGACCTCGCCGGATCCGCCCCGGGCGGTCTCCCATTTCGCGCGCACGCGGTACACGCGGAGGACGAAGCTGCGCGAGTTCTGCTTGTTGCCGAAGCCGTTGTCGGGCATCGCCCAGTACACGTCGCGGCCCGGAGCGTCGAGCAGCGCGGAGAAGCCACCCACGGGCTGCCGCGAGCCGGGCGCGGGGGCGGGCTCGGCGCCGGCTGCGCCGTTCCATGGAGCCGGCGCGGTCGCCTCGGCCGGCAGGATGGCGCGCTTCTCGAGGGTGTCCTCGCGCGGCGGCGGTGACGCGTCCGTGGGCAGCGCGGCGGCTCCGAGCAGGGCGGCGGCGACAGCGGCGGCGAGCGTGGGGCGGTGCATCTCGGCTCCCTTCCGGGGATCGTTGGCCGCCACACACGAAAGCAACTCGAAGGGTCCGGCGACGTGACCCCCGAGTTACGGGTTGGTGGCGATCCTGAGGCTGGTCAGGCCCCCGGCCGGGTCAGCCCGCTCTCGTACGCGAAGATCACCGCCTGCACCCTGTCGCGCGCGTCCAGCTTGGCCAGGATGCGCTTTACGTGGGTCTTCACGGTCGACTCCTCGATGATCAGGTCGGCGGCGATCTCGGCGTTCGAGCGGCCGCGCGCCACCAGCTCGAGCACCTCCCTCTCTCGTGGGGTGAGCTCCGCGAGGCGCGCGTCGTGCGCGGCGTCCGGCTCGGGCTGGCCCGCCATCCGCTCCATCACCCGGCTGGTCACCGAGGGCGACAGGAGCGAGTCGCCAGCGGCGATCGTGTGGATGCCGGCGATCAGCTCCTCCGGCCGGATGCGCTTCAGCAGGAACCCCGAGGCGCCCGCGCTGAGCGCCCCGAATATGTAGTCGTCCTGCTCGAAGGTGGTGAGGATCACGACCTTCACGTCCGGGTAGGCGGCCGTCAGCTCGCGCGTGGCCGAGATGCCGTCGAGGTCCGGCATGCGCACGTCCATCAGCACCACGTCTGGCCTCAGCAGGCGGACGCGGTAGGCGGCTTCCCGCCCGTCGTTCGCCTCGCCGACCAGCTCGATGCCGTCGTCACTCGCCAGCACGCCGCGGAGGCCTGCCCGCATGAGGTCGTCGTCGTCGACGATCAGCACTCGCACGCGCCCGCCGGTCATGCGCCGTTCTCCGGGATCGGCAGGCGGGCGCGCACCTCGAAGCGCCCCTCGCTCGGCCCCGCCTCCAGGCTCCCGCCGAGCAGCGCCGCGCGCTCGCGCATGCCCACCAGGCCGTGTCCGCCGCCGTCGGTCCGCGCCGGCCGGCCCGGGTAGAGGACGTTCTCGACGAGGAGGTCCACTGCGCGCTCCTCGAATGCGATGTGCACACGGGCGTTGCCGTTCCCGTGGCGGGCGGCGTTGGTGAGCGCCTCCTGGATGATCCGGTAGACGCCCCGATCGACACCGGCAGGCAGGGGGCGCGGATCGCCGTGGATCGAGCTCGTGACGTCGAGGCCCGCCGCTCGGTGGCGCTCGACGAGCCCGTCCAGCGACGCCAGGCCCGCCGGAGGCTCGACCTCCCCCCGCCCGTCGTCGCGCAGGACGCGGACCAGCTCGTCGATCTCCCCGACCGTCTCGCGCGCCACCTCCTCGATCGTCGCGAACGCCTCGCGCGCCCGCTCGGGATCGCGGTCGACCTGCAGCCGGCCCATCCCTGCGTGCACGAGGATGACGTTGATGGCGTGGCCGGCCGAGTCGTGGAGGTCGCGCGCGATGCGCCCGCGCTCCTCGGCCGCGGCCAGCCGGCGCTCGCGCTCGGCCTCGCGCTCGGCGCGCAGCGCGCGCTCCTCGAGCTCGGCCATACGCTCGCGGCGCAGCCGTGTGCGGTCCCCGGCCAGCCAGGCGCCGCCCCAGACTGTGATCCCGAACAGGATCTCGGCACCGAGGATGCCGCCAGCCACGACGTGCACGGCGAGGAGCCCGGCCACGACCGCGAGGGTCAGTCGCGTGCGGGCGCGCGAGCCGTCCCCGGAGTAGGCGAGCAGGTAGACGGCGACGGTGGGGCCGACCGGCGGGCCGACCGGATCGGCGACCGCGTAGAGCAGGCTGCTGGCGAGCGCCGTCACGACGAAGACGGTCAGCGGGGCGCGCCGCCAGGCGGCGAGCGGGAGCGAGGCGAGCGCCACGCCCAGCACCTCGAGCGCGTCCACCGCGCCGTCGCCGTTCTCGGCCTCGCCCACGAACAGGAGCCCGAGCGACGCTCCGAAGGCCAGCGCCGCGAGCCCCCCGTCGATCAGGCGGGGTTCGCGGGCGAGGCCGCTCGCCGGCCCGGGCAGACGGTTCCCGCGCGGCGCACCGCTCCCGGAGCCGGGCACGACCGGCGGGCCGCTCCCGGAGCCGGGCACGACGGCCCGTTCGCTCCCACCGCCAGGCAGCCGACCGCGGCCGGCCGGTTCGGGCGCGGAGTCGGTGGCCTTTCGCGATGCCATTTCGGCGAGCGTAGCGCTCGATTCCGGGTTCCGGATCGCCCCGCAGGCGGACGTGCCGGTCCACCCTGGGGAGGACATCCGATCATCCGCGCGGACGTTTTCGGCCGGCCGCGCCGGCCGTACGGTCGCGGCATGATCTCCTCGCTCACACGCTGGGTCCTGTCACACAAGCGCACGGTCGTTCTCGCCTGGATCGTGCTCACGATCGCCGGCATTGCAGCCGCGGGCCCGGCGTCGGATGCCCTGGAGCCCGAGTTCTCCGTCCCTAACAAGGAGGGCTGGGAGACGAACGTGTCGATCGACGAGCGCTACCGCGGCACCGGCGGCGAGTCGCCGCCGCTGGTACCCGTGGTGACGCTTCCTGACGAAAGGTCCGTCGACTCGCCCGCCGTGAAACGCGACCTCGACGCGCTCGACGCCCGCCTCGAGCGGGCCCTACCCGGATCTCGCATCGCCTCCTACGCCTCCACCGGCGACGAGACCTTCGTCTCGGACGACGGCCGCACCACCTTCGCGATCGTCCATCCGCGTCCCGACCGCGACGCGTTCTTCGGCGAGAACCCGAGGGCCGAGCGCGCCGCCCGCGCCGCCCTTTACGGCGCCACCGTCGCCGGCGAGCCGGTCAAGCTGACCGGCATGGACGCCCTCCTCGAGGACAGCGGCGGCGACAACGAGGGCCCCGGCGTGCTGCTCGAAGCGGTGCTGGGCGGGGTGGGCGCGCTCGTGGTGCTCGTCTTCGTGTTCGCCTCGTTCCTGGCGCTCGTGCCGCTCGTCATGGCGTTCGTATCCATCATGACCACGTTCCTGCTGCTGCTCGGGCTCACGCAGCTCACCGCGGTCTCCCCCATCGTCCAGTTCCTGATCGCGCTGATCGGACTCGGCGTGGCGATCGACTACTCGCTGCTGGTGGTGTCGCGCTGGCGCGAGGAGCGCTCGCACGGGCGCAGCGGCGACGAGGCGGTGCAGCGGGCGATGGAGACGGCCGGCCGCGCTGTGGTGTTCAGCGGCGTGACCGTGGCGATCGGGCTGCTGGCACTGATCGCGCTGCCGCTGCCCTTCCTGCGTTCCATGGGCTACGGCGGGATGCTGATCCCGCTGGTGTCGACGGTCGTGGCGATCACGCTGCTGCCGGTGGTGCTCGCCAAGCTCGGCCCTCGGCTCGACTGGCCGCACCGTCGCACGGACGACAAGGCGAGCCGTTCCTGGACGCGCTGGGCGCAGGCCGTCTCGCGCCGCCGCTGGCTCGCCGCCGGCGCCGGCATGGCGGTGATCGTGGCGCTCGCGTTCGCCGCCACCGACATCCAGCTCGGCACGACCGACGCCGACACCGTCGCCCGGTCGGGCCAGGCCAAGGACGGGCTCGTGGCGCTCGAGGAGGCCGGGATCGGCGAGGGCGCCCTGCTCCCCCACGAGATCCTCGTGGAGGGCGGCACGGACCCGGAACGGGTGGCCGCCGAGCTGCGCGGCCTGGAGGGGATCCACGGGGCCGTGGCGCCGGAATCCTGGCGCAGCGGCGGCACCTCGATCGTCGAGGCGATCCCCGTTTCCGACAGCGGCACCGAAGAGGGCGGCGACACCCTGGCGGCGGTCCGCGACGTCTCGCACGCGGCAGGGCCCGACGTGCGTGTGGGCGGCCAGCCGGCGTCGAACGCCGACTTCGTCGACGCCGTCTACGGCAGCTTCCCGCTCATGATCGCCCTCATCACGATCACCACCTTCGTCCTGCTGGCGAGGGCGTTCCGCTCGCTCCTCCTGCCGGCGAAGGCGATCGTGCTGAACGTGCTCAGCATCGCGGCCGCCTGGGGCGTGCTGGTGCTCGTGTGGCAGCTGGGCTACGGCTCGGAGGCGATCTGGGACATCCAGGCCACCGGGTCGATCCCCTCCTGGATGCCGCTGATGGTGTTCGCCTTCCTGTTCGGCCTGTCGATGGACTACGAGGTGTTCATCCTGAGCCGGATGCGCGAGGAGTACGACCGCACGGGGTCCACGGAGACCGCGGTGGTGCAGGGGATCGGCCGCACGGGACGGCTCGTCACGAGCGCGGCGCTGATCCTCTTCCTCTCGTTCGTCTCGATGGCCTCCGGCCCGGAGACCGATGTGAAGATGATGGCCACCGGCCTGGCCGCCGGGATCCTGATCGACGCCACGGTGATCCGCGCCCTGATCGTCCCGGCGGTGATCTCGCTGATGGGCCGCTGGAACTGGTGGCTTCCGCGCTGGCCGGCCCGGTTGCTGCGAGTGGAGCCGTCGCTGCCGCGGCGGCCCGCCCTCGCCGACGGCGAGGCCTAGCGCGGCGGCGCTACGCGGCGGCCTGGAGAATCGTCCCGAGCAGTCCCGGGAAGCGAGCCTCCAGGTCGTCGCGCCGCAGGCTGTTCAGGCGGCTGGTGCCCTGGTGGCGCTGGCGGATCAATCCCGCCTCGCGGAGCACGCGGAAGTGGTGGGTGCAGGTGGACTTCGTGACCGCGACGTCGAAGCTGCCGCAGGCCCGTTCGTCGCCTGCGGCCAGCCCGACGACGATCTCGAGCCGCACGGGGTCGCTCAGCGCGTGCAGCACCGTGGTCAGGTCGAGGTCCTCGCGCGCGGGGTGCGGGATGTCCTGAGGTGGGGCGGAAGGAGCTGTGGCGGTCACTAGTACGAGACTCGTCTAACAGTTTGTTATCGTACGACGCCCATCGTAGTAGACCCGCAAGCCGGAGGGGACCTTGGCCCAGGAACGAGACATGGACGCTCGAGCCGAGCGAAGTGACGCGGCGCTGATCGCCCAGTACATCCACGAGCAGTCGGAGCGGCACGGCGGATCGCCCGGCGGTGACGTGCTCGATGCCGGCGGCGAGGGGCCGGACGAGTAGAGGACGTCCAGGCGGGCGCGCGGCCGGGCGGCCACCGGGGGCAGCCGGCCGCTCAGGCGGCGTGCAGCGCGGGCGCCGGCACGGCCGTGACAGCCGGCTCCGGCACGACGGGCGGCGGCGTGGACGCCTCAAGCGCCGCGGCGGCGGCAACCGCCGACTCCCGGGCCCGGCTGAGTGCGCCATGTAGCTGACCGGCGGGGAGCCGTCCTGCGTAGAAGGAGGCGAGCGCCCTCTGCTCTCCTTGAGTCAAGCGACCCGGTGATGCCGGTCCGTGGCTCATCACCTGGTCGTTCTCGTTCCCCTCGCAAGCTCCTGCAAACCCTGGCGCGTGAACAGATCCTCCCGGGCGACCCCGACACGGTGTTCGGGTTCTTCGCGGACGCCTTCAACCTCGAGGCGATCACGCCGGCCTGGCTTCGGTTCCGGGTCGTCACGCCCGGCCCGATCGCGATGGCGCCGGGCACGCTGATCGAGTACCGCCTGCGGCTCCACGGCGTGCCGGTCCGCTGGCTCACGCGGATCGAGCTCTGGGAGCCGCTACGAGCTGCCGCTCGGGCCGCTCGGCAAGCTGGCGCACGCCGCCTTCGTGCGGCGCGACCTGGAGCGCATCTTCGAGTTCCGGCACGAGAGGTCGCCCGCCGGCTCGGCGCCTGACCCCTGCGTACTCTTCGTAAGCGAATGCGCACCTTCTGGAGACTGCTCGGCTTCCTCCGCCCGTACCGCGGCGGGGTCCTCGTCTCCTTCGCCCTCGCGGCCGCCGCCATGGGCTCAGGCGTGTTCATCCCCTACCTCGTCGGCTACACGATCGACCAGATCCGCGACGGCTCGGCGGACCTCTGGCTGCTCGCCGGCGCGGTCGCGGCGGCGGGCGTGCTGCGGCTCGGCTTCAGCGTGTCGCGCCGGCTGGTGGCCGGGCGGGTCTCACTGGGGGTCGAGTACGACCTCCGCAACCGCATGTACGAGCACCTGCACTCGCTGGAGCTCGGTTTCTTCGACTCGCAGCAGACCGGCCAGCTCATGTCGCGCGCGACGGTCGATCTCCAGTCGGTTCGCTTCTTCCTCGGCTACGGCCTGATCTTCATCCTCCAGTCCGCGCTCACGATCCTGATCGCCTCGGGCGTGATGCTCGCCACGGCTCCGGCCCTGGCCGCCGTTGCGCTCGCCCCGATGCCGTTCGTGATCTGGATCTCGTTCCGCTACGGGCGCCGCAACCGCCCGGCCCAGCAGGAGGTGCAGCAGCGGATCGCCGAGCTGACCGCCGAGGCCGAGGAGAACATCGGCGGGGTGCGCGTGGTGAAGGCGTTCGCGCAAGAGGGGCGCCAGCTGCGCCGCTTCCGGCACACGGTCAAGCGCGTCTTCGACCAGTCGATGGTCTCGACCCGGCTGCGCGCCTTCTACTCGCCCTTCATCGGCTTCCTCCCCCAGCTCGGGCTGGCCGCCGTGCTGTTCGTGGGCGGGCGCCAGGCGATCAGGGGGGAGATCACCGTCGGCGAGTTCGTCGCCTTCTACGGCTACGTGCTGCTGCTGACGTCGCCGATGCGCATGCTCGGAATCGCGCTGGGCATGGCTCAGCGCGCCGTCGCCAGCGGCGAGCGCGTGTTCGAGCTGCTCGACCGCGCGCCGCGCCTGACCGCGCCGCCCGGCGCCCCGCCGCTGCCGGCCGGCGACGGGCGTGTGGAGCTGCGCGACGTCTGCTTCGAGTACGAGGGCACCGAGCCCGTGCTGCGCGACATCGACCTCGAGGTGGAGGCCGGGCGGACGGTCGCCCTCGTCGGCCCGACCGGCTCGGGCAAGACGACGCTCGTGATGCTGATCCCGCGGCTGTACGACGTCACGCGCGGGGCGGTCCTGGTGGACGGCGTCGACGTGCGGTCGGTGGACCCCGCGTCGCTGCGGCGCGAGGTGGCGGTGGTGTCCGACGACGCCTTCCTGTTCTCCGCCAGCCTGCGCGACAACATCGCCTACGCGCGGCCCGAGGCGGGCGACGACGAGGTGGTGGCGGCGGCGGAGCGGGCAGGGCTGGGCGGCTTGATGGACGACCTGCCCGACGGGCTCGACACGCTGATCGGCGAGCGCGGGCTCACCCTGAGCGGCGGGCAGCGCCAGCGCGTGGCGATCGCGCGCGCCCTGCTGGCGGAGCCGCGCATCCTGATCCTCGACGACGCCACATCGAGCGTCGACGCCACCACCGAGAGCCAGATCAAGGCGGCGCTCGCGGAGGTGATGGAGGGGCGGACGACGTTCGTGATCGCCCACCGTCTCTCGACGATCGCCCTCGCCGACGAGGTTGTCGTCATCGAGGACGGCCGCGTGGCGGCGCGCGGCACGCACGACGAGCTGCTCGAGACGTCGTCGCTCTACCGCGAGATCGCCGAGAAGGGGCTGCCGGAGCAGGTGTTCCTCACGCGCGCGGAGGTGGCGAACCTGTGAGGTCGAGCCGCCTGCGTCACCTCTTCTCGCTGCTGCGCCCCTACCGCGGGCGCGTGCTCCTCATGCTCGTGGCCCTCATGGTCGCCACCGGCGCCGCGCTGGCCCCGCCGTACCTCGCGGGCCGGGCGATCGACGAGGGCATCACGGACGGTGACACGGGCGCGCTCACGCTCATCCTCGTCCTGTTCCTCGTGGCGGCCCTGCTCAACTGGGTCGCCACCTACGCCCAGACCTACCTCATCAACTGGGTCGGCCAGCGCGCCTTGCAGGACCTCCGCATCGAGGTGTTCGAGCACCTGCAGCGGCTGTCGGTCGGCTTCTTCGGGCGTAACAAGACCGGCGTGCTGATCTCGCGCCTCACCAACGACGTGCAGGCGCTCGACCAGCTCGTCACGGAGGGCATCTCGACGCTGTTCTCGGCCACGCTCACGCTGATCGGCACGGGCGTGATCCTGGTCCTGCTCGACGTCGAGCTCGCGCTCATCACGTTCCTGACCTTCCCGGTGCTGCTCGCCGGGAGCGTGGCCTTCCGGCTCGCCTCTTCCGGCGCCTACCGGCTCACCCGCGAAAAGATCGCGGCGGTCACCGCCTACCTGCAGGAGACGCTGTCGGGCGTGCGGGTGGTGCGGGCCTTCGGGCAGGAGCCTCGTCACAAGACCCAGTTCGCGCAGCTGAACGACGAGCACAGGCGCGTGAACATGCAGACGGTCTACCTGAACGCGGCGTACTTCCCCTCGGTCGAGCTGCTCTCCGCCGTGGCGACCGCCGGCATCCTGCTCTACGGCGGAAACCAGGTGCTCGACGGCGACAGCGCGGTCACGATCGGCGTGCTCGCCTCGTTCGTCTTCTACCTCCAGAGCTTCTTCGACCCGATCCAGTCGCTGTCGCAGCTCTACACCACCTACCAGGCGGGCGTGGCGGCGCTCGACAAGATCTTCGAGCTGCTCGACGAGGAGCCGGACCTGGCGGACAAGCCGGACGCGGTCGAGCTGCCGCGGATCCGGGGCGAGATCGAGTTCGACGAAGTGACGTTCGCGTATCAGGGGGACAACCCGGCGCTGTGCGCGGTCGACCTGCACATCCCGCCGGGCCAGACCGTGGCGCTGGTGGGCGCGACGGGGGCCGGCAAGTCGACGCTCGCGAAGCTGGTCGCGCGCTTCTACGACCCCGACCACGGGCGCGTGCTGGTGGACGGCCACGACCTGCGGGACGTGACCGAGCACTCGCTGCGCTCGCAGCTCGGGATCGTGCCGCAGGAGGGGTTCCTGTTCTCGGGCACGATCCGGGACAACATCGCGTTCGGGCGGCCGGATGCGAGCGACGACGACGTGCGCGAGGCGGCCGCGGCGGTCGGCGCGCACGAGTTCATCGAGCGGCTGCCGGACGGCTATGACACCGAGGTGGGCGAGCGCGGCGGGCAGCTGTCGGCGGGGCAGCGGCAGCTTGTGGCGTTCGCCCGGGCGGCGGCGGCGGACCCGCGGATCCTGATCTTGGACGAGGCGACCTCGAACGTGGACGTGCGGACCGAGTCGCAGATCGAGCGCGGCCTGCGGCGCCTCCTGGCAGGCCGGACGGCGCTTGTGATCGCGCACCGCCTGTCGACGATCCGCGGAGCCGGCCGGATAGTGGTGCTGGACCGCGGCCGGATCGTGGAGCAGGGAACGCACGAGGAGCTGCTCGAGGCGGACGGCGCGTACGCGGCCCTGTACCGCGACTGGGCTCGCCAGTCGGTGGCATAGGGCCGTAATCTTCCGCCCGCGATGCGTCGCTTCGCCCTGGCCTTCCTGGTCCTCTTGGCCATGCCGGCTTCTGCGCTCGCCGACGTGACCCTGACCGAGTTCAACGTCGAGCCGTCGAGCACGCAGGCGGGCGCCATCCGAGCGTGAAGATCACGCAGGCCTTCTCCTGCTCGACTTCCCGGGCGGCCCGGAGGGCATCCTGGAACTGAGCAGGGAGCTGTGCGACGCGCGGACGCCGACGGCGATGACGGTCAAGCTGTCCTCGCATCGGGCGGGTGCGCGAGTTCCAGCAGGAGCTGGCGACGCCCGGCTGCCACCCCCGCGCGAAGATCACGTTGACGAAGAGGAGCCGCCGCTACACCTTGGCCGCGGTGCTCCAGGCGGCGAGGCGCGGCGCGGACCTGACGTCGGCGAAGCTGGGCGTGCCGAAGTCGCTGAAGCGCGGGCGCCGGGCGCCGCGCGTGCACGTGGACGGCCGACGGCTACGCATGAGACGACCCCGCCGGGCAGTCGCACCGACGCTGGGCGACGGAGCCCGCCGGGTGAAGATGGTATGGCCGGGCCTGCGAGCGAGGGGCAAGGTGAAGCGAATCGTCGTCGTGCCGCTGACGATGGTGGACGAGCGCGGAAAGACGATCAGTTCGAAGGTGCGCGTGCTGCGCCTAAGAGCCTCCGCCGCCCGTCCGGCCACGCCCTAGAGCGTCAGGCGCGTCGCCCGCGTATTACGCCGCTCGCACGACCTCGAGCCGCCCGACCTTTCGGTTCCGCCCCGAGAAGTTGGGCGTCTGAGCATGGCAGTTCGGACACAGAAGCGCGAGGTTCTCGAGCCGGTTGTCACGCCCCTCCCCGTTGACGTGATGAAGCGCCATCGACAACGGCTGTGACCGGTTCGTCCGGCGCCCGCTCACGAGGTAGGTCTCGATCGGCGCCCCCTGCGGGCGTGTCACGAGTACACCGCGCTTCACCGCGTCCGTGAAGCTCTTACGAGCGAACCCGAACCGCACTTGGCATGCGGTGATGCTGTGGCCTGCGTCGTAGTAGCGCTGGACTTCTGCCCAGTCGTACCGGGGCTTCGGCTTGCGCGATGAGGGCTGCGATCTTGGCTCGGGTTTCGCCTGCCGCCGCCTTCGGGGTCACGAACGTATGTTCGCTCATACCTCGGACGAAACGGACGCTGCCATATGGTCGGCGTCCCTCTAAGCTTGTCCTTTCGTTGCGGGGTCGTCCAATGGCAAGACGTCCGGCTCTGGACCGGAAAATCGGGGTTCAAATCCCTGCCCCGCAGTGCCCCCCTCAACCGGTGAGGGTTCGAGACGATGAGCCCGAGTCACGGGCGTCCCGTATCTCATATTGAGGAGGTACGGCATGAGCGAGAAGCGCTTCAAGAAGGGCGACCGCGTCGCCTGGGGACACGCCGCAGGGCCAGACCACCGGAGAGGTCGTCGAGAAGCTGACCAGTAAGAAGCGGGTTGGCAACCCGGGGCAGAAGGGGACCAAGGTGTCCGCTTCGGACCACGATCCGCGCTATGTCGTCGAGAGCGACAAGACCGGCAAGCGGGCCGCCCACCGGCCGGAGGCGCTCGGGCGCCGGGACTAGACTGGCGCCAGGCGTACCCGTGCCGGCAGCAGCGGCAGCACGGCTCTCTTCACGTACTCGCCGCCGGCCCGAACCAGCGCCTTTCGCACGAACGCCGGCGGCACCGCTGAGAAGCCGTACTCCTCCCTGATCCGGTCCGGCAGCAGCGCGATCGTCACGAAGTTCGCCGTCTCCAGCAGCGGGCGCGCGGCCAGCGGCACCGGTGGTTCCAGCACGATCGCGCGGGCTCGCTCGCGGGCCCAGTCGGTCACGGCCAGGGTGTCGCCCTCCAGCATCGAGCGCCGATAGTCGTCCAGGTCAGCCAGCGTTCGCGGCATCTCGTCCGCGGGCAGTCCGAACAGCCGCCCCACCGTCCGGTAGTCCTTCCAGTATGCGGCCTCGTCCGATCGCGCGAGGTCGCCCACGTACGTCCGGTACACCACCAGGCCCGAGTCCACCAGCGTGAACAGCACCCACAGGAGCAGCTCGGGATCGTCCGCCCTGTACTCGGTCCCGGCGGGGAAGCGCCCCGCCGGCCGGCGCAGCCGCCCTCGCACCTTCCGGTGCATCGCCCGTACGCGGCGCGCCGCCTCGTTCGCCTCGGCCCGCGATCCGAAGCCGATCGCGTTCATCACCTGCGCCGTTCGCGCCAACCGCTCGTACGGCTCGTCCAGCGCGGTCGAGTGCGCGAGCAGCCCCGCCACCGCCAGCGGGTGCGCCGCCTGCATCAACAGCGCCCGTGGGCCCGCCAGCCCGATCACGCGCTCCCGGTGCACGCGGCGCAGCATCGAATCGTCGTCGAAGTATCCGGAGCGTTCGGGTGCCTTGCTCACCTGAGTGCGCCCACGCCCTCGCGGGCCCCGTCGCCGCGACTGAAGAAGTCCCACACCTCCACCACGTTGCCCTCAGGGTCCTCGACGTAGATCGAGCGGTCCCCGCCCGGATGCTCAACGGGCCCGCTGACGGAAGCGTGCGCGCCAAGCCGCTCGACCAGGGCCTCCAGCGTCCCGGGCGACGCGCTCAGCGCAAAGTGCACGTGACGCCCGCCCTCGTCCCCGAACTCCTTGTGTCCCGGCGTCCATAGGCCGAGCCGCGCCCGTTCCCCCACGCCGAGCCAAACCCGGTCGTCGCCGCGCGACAGCACCTCGAAGTCGAACACCTCGCAGTAGAAGCTTTCGAGCAGCGCGGGGTCGCGTGTCTCGAGGGTGAGCTCCGCAAAGGCGTCGATCACGGCTCAAGCCGCCGCCGCGTCCGGCGTGGCCGCCAGGACCTCGCGGGCACGTCGCAGGCCGAGCCGCAGACGGCTCTTGGCGGTGCCGATCGGCACGCCGGCGGCCCGCGCGACCTCGGCGGTCGTGAGACCGCGCCCGTAGGCCAGCAGGATCGCGTCCCGCTGCGCCGCGGGTAGCTCGCCCACCACCCCCAGCGCCCGTCCCGCTGCCTCCAGGCGCGCGACGCGCTCGGCGGTCGAGTCCTCCACCGGCTCCCGTACCGCTTCTCGCACGGCGAGACGGTCCGCGGCCGCGGCACCCGCGTTCCGCGTGCGGAGTCGGTCCATTGCCCGGCTGCGGGCCATCATGGCCACGTAGCCCGCCAGGCTTCCCCGGGTAGGGTCGAACTTGGCGGGATCGCGCCATAGGGCGGTGAACACGTCCTGCACCACGTCCTCGGCCGCTGCCGCGTCGGCCAGGACCCACTGCGCGGCCGAGAATGCAAGCTGCCGGTGGGCCACATAGGCCGCGGTGAACCCCGCATGCGAGGCGAGGGCGATCATTGGGCCCTAGTTCCTCCCGGGCGCGTACTTAAACATGACGTCTAGCAAAATATCTACGGGGTGTTGAGTTGCTGACGATCGGCCAGCTCGCCGAGCGCACGGGCGTGCAGGCGGGGACGCTTCGGATGTGGGAGTCGCGCCACGCGTTCCCGCGGGCGGAGCGCCTGCCGAGCGGCCACCGCCGCTATCCCGAGGACGAGGTGGGCTGCGTGCTCGAGGTGGTGCGGGCCCGGGAGAGCGGCCTCTCCCTCAGCGCGGCCGTTCAACGAGTGATCAAGTCCGGAAGGTTCGCGGCGGCTCCCTCGATCTTCGCCGGGCTGCGAAAGCACCGTCCCGACCTGCCGCCCTACCCGGTTCCCAAGCGCCTGCTCGTGCCCGTCTCCCACGCCATCGAGGACGAATGCTCGGCGCGCGGCGGCGGCGCCGTCCTGATCGGCTCCTTCCAGCGCGAGCGCTTCTTCCGTCAGGCCGAGGACCGCTGGCTGTCCTTCGCGCAGACCGCCGACCTGGCCATCGCGCTGGGCGACTTCGCGCAGCCGCAGACACGTGACGGCGGACTCATCGAGGTGCCGATCGCGCGTACCCACCCGCTCTCGCGGGAGTGGGCGATCGTGTGCGACGGTCCCGGGGTCAGCACATGCATGGCCGGCTGGGAGCGGCCGGGACACGGCGGGCGCGACCGGGTGTTCGAGATGCTCTGGTCGGTCGAGCCGGAGGTGGTGCGCGAGGCTGCCCGCATCGGCATCGCGCTGGCCGCGTCGCAGTGGCCCGAGCTGCGCGACAGCGTTCCCGCCTGGCTATCGGAGCGACCGGAGACCGACGACGGCGCGGTCGAGCGCGCCACCGCGCTCACCAACCGCATGCTCGCCTACGTGACGGCCGCGACCTAGAGCGAGCTCAGGTCCGTGCCGAGGTCCGCGAGTGCGTCGCGGTCGACCTCGGGCCGCGAGGCGATGAAGCGCCGCGCGTGCTCGAGATCGTCGGAGCGGCCCACCGACAGCGCCGCGGTCACGCGGCCGTCCCGGACGTAGAAGGCAGAGAACTCCCCGTCCTCGAGCGAGCCCCGCACCACCACGTCGCCCGACCCTGGCCCCACGTACTCCATCGAGGTCCAATCGGCCAGGTCCGAGAAGAAGTACGGGATGGCGTCGTGCTCGACGCCGCGGCCGAGCATGTTCAAGGCCGCGGTCTTGCCCTGGTTGAAGGCCACGTCCCAGTGCTCGATGCGCATCGGACGGCCGTGCACCGGGCTGTCGTACTCGCACATGTCGCCGGCCGCGAACACGCCGGGCACCGAGCTCTCGAGACCCGAGGAGCACTTCACGCCGCCCGCCTCGCCCAGCTCGAGCCCGGCGGAGCGCGCCAGCGCCACGTCCGGCATCACGCCGATGCCGACGACCACGAAGTCGCAGTCGAGCGAGAGGCCGCTCTTCGTGATCACCCGCCGCACCCGCCCGTCGGAGCCCTCGAAGCGCTCCACCTCGTCGCCGCCATGGATCTCGACCCCGTGCTCCGTCAGGGCGCCGTGGAAGAAGCCGCCGACCTCCTTGCCGTAGAAGTTCTCGAGCGTCACGTCCTCCAGCATCACCATCGAGCAGCTCACTCCGTGCGCCGCCGTCAGCGACGCCGACACCTCGGTCCCGATGTAGCTGCCGCCGATCACCACCGCCCGCTCGCCCTCCTGCGCGGCGGAGCGGATCGCCTCGGAGTTCCCGAACGCCCGCATGTAGTGGATGCCGTCCAGCTCGCAGCCGTCGATCCGCAGCCGGCGCACGTTCGCACCGGTCGCCACCAGCGCCGTGCCGAACTCGATCTCCTCCTTCGTGGCGAGCGTGGCCACGCGCGCGGACGCGTCGAGCTTCATCACGCTCGTGCGCGTCATCAGCTCGATGTCCTGCTCGCCCCACCACTCGTCGGGCCGGAACAGGGCGTCCTCGCGCGACTCCTTCCCCTGCAGGTAGCCCTTGGTCAGCGGCGGGCGGTTGTAGGGCGGGTCGGGCTCGCGGCCCACCAGCAGCACGGATCCGTCGCCCCCCTCCTCGCGCAGCCAGCGGGCGCAGTTGCCGGAGGCGAGGCCGCCGCCGATCAGCAGGTGGTCGACCCGGCGGCGCGCCACTAGGCCGCGGCGCCGGAGCGATCGGCGAAGCGCTCGGTCACCCTGTTCTCGAGTCCGACGTCGAGCACCAGCAGCACCTCGTCGCCGGCCTCGACCACCGAGTCGCCGGTGGGCACGAAGCCGCCACCGTCGCGCAGGATCGAGATAACCAGCGAGCCGTCCGGCAGGCCCAGGTCCTTGACGCGCTGCCCGGCCGCCTCCGACCCGTCCGCCACCTCCAGCTCGATGATCTCGAGCCGCTCCTCGGGCAGGTCGAGCAGGTGCACCAGGCCGTACTTCGGCACTTCGTGCTCGATCAGGCGCAGGATCAGGTCGGTGGCGGAGATCACCGGCTTCACGCCGAGCAGCTCGAAGTGCTGCAGGTTACGAGGGTTGTTGCAGCGCGCCACCACGCGGACGACGCCGTACTTCTCACGCGCCACCTGGGAGATGAGGATGTTGTCCTCGTCGTCGCCGGTCACCGCAACCACGAGGTCCGCCCGTTCGATCCCGGCCCGCTCCAGCACCCACAGCTCGGAGCCGTCGCCGTACTGGGCGCTGTGCTCGAGCTCCTGCTCGACCACCGCGTAGCGGCTCTGATCCGACTCGATCACGGTGACCTCGTGGCCCTTGTTGATCAGCTCGCGCGCAAGGTTCCAGCCGACCTTGCCGGCTCCCACGATGAGCACGTACATGGCCCTAGCCAGCCACCCCTTCGAAGCGGATCTGCCCCCGCACGGCCGCCTCGAGCAGCTCGATGGCGGTCTGCGTGGGGCACACGGTCTGGAGGCCCTGTTCCGCGTACCAGCGCGCCCGGGCGGGATCGAGCACGCGCACCACCACGCGCTCGACCTCGAAGCGGCGCTTCGCGATCTGCGCGATGACGAGGTTTGTGTTGTCGCCGTCGGTGGAGGCCACGAACGCGTCGGCGTGCTCGATGCCGGCTGCCAGCAGGGCGTCGATCTCGAGCGCCGTACCCTCGGTGAAGCGCCCGCCGCGCTCCTCCCAGCCGGCCGTGTGGCCGCGCTCCAGGAGCGCGATCGCCTCGGCGTCCTCGTCGAGCACGGACACCTCGTGCCCTTCGGCGAGCATTGAGTTCGCGATCGCGCTGCCCACGCGCCCGCAACCGACGATCAGGACGAACATTCCACTCCCACTCTACCTAGGGCCGTGTCAGGGCCTCACGCCCTCGCGCGTCCCCTCGTCGCCCGCGGGCGGGGCGGTCAGGATCACCCGGCAGGGCGCCTTCTCCACCACGTAGCGCGTGGTCTCCCCCACGAAGCGGTCGCGGGCTCTGCCTCGCCCCCCGAGGATGGCGCCGCCGCGCACCCGGGTGGGCTCCTCCGCGGCCAGGACGATCGCCTCCACCCCTCGCCGGCGCGCCTCCGCGACAATCGCCTGGCCGGCGCTCCGGCCGCGCACCATGGCCGTGGCCACCTCCACGCCCTCGTACTCCTCACCCACCTCCTTGGCGCGCGCGAGCACGCGCTTGGCGGCCCTGACGCGCTCGTCCGGCACGCGGGCGTCGATCGGCAGCGACATCGGTATCTCGAACACATAGAGCGCCTCGAGCACGGCGCCCCCCTCCGTCTCGTCGGCGCGCTCGGCGGCCAGCCGGCCGGCGGTTCCGACGATGTCGTCGTCGAGCTCCACGCCGAACACCGGCACCAGGATGCTGCCGTACTCGGCCTCCAGCCGGTCCTGCAGAGCCTCCGCCGGCACCGTGAAACGCTGCGTGAGCGAGCGTCCCTGGGACTTGCGGTGCGCCACGTACAGCGTCACGCCGAGGAGCATCCAGGCCGTCCCGATGATGCGCCCGCCCTCGTGCAGCAGCACGACGCTGGCCCACACGGCCAGCGCCAGGACCGCGCCCCCCGCCGCGGGCAGCGGGATCGACCCCCGGCCGGCCGGTATCGACAGCGGCATCCGGAACGCGCTCGGCCGGTCCGCCTCGCGGAAGCGCAGGACCAGCACGGACATGTGCGCGAGCGCGAACGTGACCATCGCCCCGAAGGCGAACACGCCCGCCAGGAACACCACGTCGTCGGTGAGCGCAAGGCCGAACGCGATCAGGCCCGCCACCGCGATCACCACGAACGGGGTGCCGCGCGTCCGGTGGAGCCGGCCCGCCTGGCTGGGGATCTGCCGGTTGGTTGCGAGCGAGTAGCCCAGCCGGGCCAGCCCGAGCATCTGCCCGTTCATCGCCACCAGCAGGAGCGCCACGGCCGCCGCGGCGATCGTGTAGCGCGCCACGTCGCTCAGCCACTCCGGGTCGAGCACCGCCGCCATGCCGAGCATGGGTGCCTCGAGATAGGGGCCGGCCAGAGCGGTCCGGCCGTCCACGACCGGCAGTGCCATCAGCGCCGCCACGGACACGGCGATCACCAGCAGGAAGCTCACCGCGGTGCCGGCGATGGCGAAGCGGCGCAGCCCGCGCCGGCCCACGCGCACCTCGCCCGCCAGCCCCGAGGCCGCCTCGATGCCGATCGCGGCCACCGTGGCCACACCCACGGCGAAGAAGGCGTCCTCCCAGGTCGGCGTGGTGCCCAAGTCGACCGAGTCCGTCAGCGCTCCGGCGTCGAAGTGCTGGGACAGCGCCAGCACCGTCAGGACGACCAGCACGCCGATGTTGAACAGCGACAGGCGCAACACCCCGCGCAGCCGCTCGGCCGTGAGCCCGCGGATGTTCTGCGCCACGACGAAGGCGAAGCAGCCGGCCACGATCGCGATCTCCGCGACCTGCTCGTCGGCGTCGCCCCAGATGCCCGCGACGTAGTGCGTGATCGCGATCGCGCTGATCGCCATCACGATCATGTAGTCGAGCAGGATCGCCCAGCCGGCCACGAAGCTCCAGAACTCGTCGAAGGCGAACCGGGCGATGCTGGACGCCCCGCCCCGCTCGGGGTGCAGCGAGCTGCCCTCGATGTAGGTGAGCAGCGTGGCCACCACGAACAGCCCGGCCACGAGGAACACCACCGGCGTGAGCCCCAGGGCGTCCTCCGCCACCACGCCGAGCGTCACGTACAGGCCCGCCACGACCGCGCTCAGCGTGAGCGCGAACAGCGCCGGCTCGCCGAGCCCGCGCACGACGCGCGCCTCGGCGAACTCGGAACGGCGGCGAAGCTCGTCGCGGGCCCGGCCGGCGAGTGCTGGTGAGCGGGTGCGCCGCGCGTCGCTCACCGCGGCTCGCCGCGGACGCCCCGCAGCAGCCACAGCCGGCCGGCGCCCGCAAGCGCCAGGCAGACGCCCACCAGGACACCGATCGCGAGCACTCCCCCGCCACGCGCCAGCGCAGATACGACCATCGCGAGCCCGAGCACGATCAGCACGAAGCTGAGCGCCCGCGTCGTCCCGATGTACGCGCGCTGCATGTGCCCATCGTAGTCCGGGGCTGGGCGGCGGCGAACCTGGGACGGGGAATCGATCGCCGTCCTCGCCATCGGGCGGGGGCGGCCGCGCTACACCGGAGCCGGCATCCGAGCCTCCGTCGAGGTGGTGATGATCACGCGGGCGGGCCGCTCCGCCAGCACCGTCTCGAGTGTCTTGCCGAACAGCGTCGTGCCGGCCCGGCGCGGCGGCATCCCCATCACGATCGCCCTGGCCTTGATCCGGCGGGCCTCCTCCACGATGCGCCGCCCGGTGCCACCCGGCCTGACCTTCTCCCAGTGGCCGCTCACGCGGCGGCCGCCGCGCACCCGCGCCCGGTCGATCACCGATTGGGCGCGCCGCTCCTCCTCCGGCATCTCGGCGTCGATCGGAAGGTTGGGCGGCACCGACACGGTCACGAGCACGTGGATGCCGCGGCGCCGCCGCGCCGCGAGCTGCACGGCCGTCGCCATCGCCTCGTTCGACCAGCGGCCCTCGTCGAACACCACGAGCACTGACTCGTACTCCACCTCGTGCTCCACGATCGGCTCGGGCAGGACGATCTTGCGCGTCTCCGTCAGCGTCAGTCCGAGGCGGCGCCGGTAGAGCACGTAGACGGTCATCCCGATCGCCAGCCACAGGGTCCCGGTCACGAGCGTCTCGAGGTTGAGGATGGTCACGACGAGGAACGCGATGCCCGTGCCGAGCCCGCCCAGCACGGACGCGAGCGGGATCGAGCGCCCGCGCACGGGCACGTTCAAGGGCGCCCGGTAGGGCCGCTCGCGGTCCGGCTCCTTTATCCGCAGCGCCACCACCGAGGCATGGGCCATCGTGAACCCGAGCATCGCGCCGAAGGCGTAGACCGTGCCGAGGAACTCGGCCTCGCCGGGCAGCATGGTGAGGCAGGCGATGCCGCCGAACACGACGATCGCCACGTACGGCGTCCGGAACTTCGGATGGAGCTGCCGCAGCCGCTCCGGAAGCTGGCGGTACTGCCCCATCGAGTAGCTCAGGCGGGACAGGCCGATCAGCCCGGCGTTGGTGGCGACCAGCAGGATCGTGGAGGCCAGCAGGCCCACGTAGATCTCGCCCGCGGGCTGCAGCTCCCCGAGCCCGAGGTTCACCACCACGCCCTGGATCGGGTTGTTCGCGTAGCCGCCCTCCTCCGAGCTGAGCGCCAGCAGGGTCTCGCCGTTCTCGACCGGCATTGCGGACAGCGCAACGGCCGGCAGCGTGAGCGAGATGGTCATGACGGCGACAACGACCCCGCGCATGGCCTGCGGGACGGTGCGCCCGTAGTCGCGCGCCTCTTCGGCCATGTTCGAGATCGTGTCGATGCCCGTGAAGGCGACCATCCCCACCGGGATGGCGATCAGGAAATCGCTCACGGTCGGAGCCGTGCCGAAGTCGACGTTCTCCACGAGCGTCTCCGGCGACAGGACCAGCACGAAGCCGAGGATCACGAGCGCGACCTGAGTGAAGAAGTCGAGGATCGCCAGGACGATGTTCAGCCCGGCTGCCTCCTTCACGCCCACGATGTTCACGGCGGCGAGGACCAGCACGACGGCGATGCCGCAGAGGATGTCGCCGGGGGCGCTCTCGAGCGGCTCCCAGATGACGGCCAGGTAGTGCGGCAGGAAGAACGCCGAGATGGCGACCGTGATGATGTAGTTGAGCATCTGGCCCCAGGCCGTCAGGGCCGACCAGAATTCGTTGAAGGCCCGGCGGGCGAACGACGACGAGCCGCCGGCCTCGGGGAACATCGTTGTGGCCTCGGTGTAGCTCGTGGCCGTGCAGACGAAGATCAGGCCCGCGATCAGGAACACCACCGGCGTCATGCCCAGCGCGAACACGGCCACCAGGCCGAGCGCGTAGTAGATCGAGCTGCCTACGTTCCCGTATGCGGTGCTGAAGAGGGCCCCCGTGCCGAGGACCCTCTCCAGCCCGCGATGCTTCGGGCGATACTCGGCCACTCCGGCCGATCAGGCTAGACGACTAGACCAGGAACGGAATGATCAGGAGCGCCACGATGTTGGCGACCTTGATCATGGGGTTGATCGCCGGCCCGGCGGTGTCCTTGTACGGGTCGCCGACGGTGTCGCCGGTCACCGAGGCGGCGTGCGCCTCGGAGCCCTTGCCGCCGTACTCCCCGTCCTCGATCAGCTTCTTGGCGTTGTCCCACGCACCGCCTCCGGCGGTCATCGAGATCGCCGCGAAGAACCCCACCACGATCACCCCGATCAGGAGGCCGCCGAGAGCCTGCGTGGACAGGAGGCCCACGATCACCGGCACCACGATCGGGATCAGGGCCGGCAGCACCATCTCCCGCTGCGCCGAAGCCGTCACGATCGCCACCGCGCGCGCGTAGTCCGGCTTCTCGGTGCGGTCCATGATGCCCGGCTTCTCCTTGAACTGGCGTCGCACCTCCTCGACCACGCCGCCTCCGGCGCGCCCCACCGACTCGATCGCGAGCGCCGCGAACAGGTAGACCATCATGCCGCCGATCAGCAGGCCGATCAGCACCTCTGGCTGCGAGATGTTGAAGCTGACGACCGATTCGCCCTCCGCGGCCGCCTCCTCGCGCAGCTCCTCCACGAACGCGGCGAACAGCACCAGCGCCGCGAGCACGGCCGATCCGATCGCGTAGCCCTTGGTCACGGCCTTCGTCGTGTTGCCGACCGCGTCGAGCGGGTCGGTCACGTTGCGCACGTCCTCGGGCAGGTCGGCCATCTCGGCGATGCCACCGGCGTTGTCGGTGATCGGCCCGAACGCGTCGAGCGCCACGATGAGGCCCGTCAGCGACAGCTGCGCCATCACCGCCACGCCGATGCCGTAGATGCCGGCCAGCTCGTTGGCGACCAGGATGCCGAGCGCGAGCAGGATCGCCGGGGCCGCCGTGGACTGGAAGCCCTGGGCGAGCCCCTGGATGATGTTCGTGGCGTGTCCCGTCTGCGAGGCGCGGGCCGTGGTGCGAACGGGCCGGAAGCGCGTGGACGTGTAGTAGTCGGTGATCACGAACAGGCCGGCGGTCACGCCGATCCCGACGAGCGTGCAGAGGTACAGCTCGATCCCCGACGGGGCCTCGTCCGAGCCGGCCCGCAGCAGCCCGGAGACCTCCTCCCTGAAGGTGAGGTCGTCCATCATGCCGAGCGTGATCGGGAGGAAGGCGAGCGCCGCGAGGCCGCCGGACACGATCAGCCCCTGGTAGAGGGCCCGCTCGACGTTCCCGGTCGTGGTCCTGACCGCGTAGGTTCCGATGATCGAGGCGATCAGCGACACGCCGCCGATCACGAGCGGATAGGTGGCCACCGTCCCGGTCTCCTCGAAGGTCAGGACGCCCAGCAGCATCACGGCCACCGCGGTGACCGCGTAGGTCTCGAACAGGTCGGCCGCCATGCCGGCGCAGTCGCCGACGTTGTCGCCCACGTTGTCGGCGATCACGGCCGGGTTGCGCGGGTCGTCCTCCGGGATGCCGGCCTCGATCTTGCCGACCAGGTCGGCGCCGACGTCGGCGGCCTTGGTGAAGATTCCGCCGCCGAGGCGGGCGAACACCGAGATCAGCGAGCCGCCGAAGCCGAGGCCCACCAGGGCGTCGATGGCGTCGCGCTCGTCGGTGCCGGCCAGGATCAGGATGCCGTAGTAGCCGGCCACGCCGAGCAGGGCGAGCCCGGCCACGAGCAGGCCGGTCACGGCGCCGCCCTTGAAGGCCGCCTCGAGGGCGCGGGACACGCCCGAGCGGGCCGACTCCGCCACGCGGGCGTTTGCCCTCACCGAGACGTTCATGCCGATGAAGCCGGCGGCGCCGGAGAAGGTGCCGCCGATCAGGAAGCCGACCGCGATCAGGATTCCGTTGGCGTCCGAGGCCTCCAGGGCGATCGCGAGCACGATCGCCAGCACCACGGCCACGCCGGCGATGATCGTGTACTGACGCCGCAGGTAGGCGGTGGCGCCCTCCTGGACGGCGGTCGAGATCGCCTGCATCTCGGCGTTGCCCGGCGACAGCGCCAGCAGCCAGCGCGAGGTCGTCACGCCGTACGCGACGGCGGCGCCGGCGCAAAGGAGCGCGATGATCACGCCCCAGTCAGTAAGGAAGTCCAAGGGGTTATTTCCTCCGGTTAGTGATGAACGACCGCGCTCTTCAGCGCGGTCGCACAGAGGTCGTCGGGCTGTGGCCCGAACATCGGCACCGCCCGGAACAAGAGCGCGCGGAGTCTATCGATGTTCCGGTTGAACACCTCCATCACGGCGCCGACGGAGACAGGCTCGCCGCCATCGACGCCCACGTCGTAGTCCGTGACGAGCGATACGTTCGCATAGCAGAGCTCGAGCTCCCGGGCCAGCCAAGCCTCGGGGTACTGGGTCATCCCGATCAGGTCGAAGCCGCTGTCCGCGTACCAGCGCGACTCGGCCCGGGTGGAGAAGCGCGGCCCCTCGATTATCACGATCGTGCCGCCCTCGACGATCGGGATGCCGAGCTCCCTCCCACAGTGCACCAAGACCTCGCTCATCTGCTTGCAGTATGGGTCGGCGCCCGCGACGTGGGTCGTCTGAGGGCCGTCGTAGAAGGTGCTCTCCCGGCACTGCGTCCGATCGACGAACTGGTCGCAGACGACGAACATGCCCGGCTCGAGCTCCTTCCGCAAGGAGCCGCAGGCGGATGGCCCGATGATCCTGCGCACACCGACCTCGCGCATGGCCCAGACGTTCGCCCTGTAGTTGATCCGGTGCGGCGGGAGCGTGTGCTCGTGGCCGTGACGCGGCATGAAGGCGACGTCCACGCCCTCGACCTTGCCCACGGCGACCGGCGCGGATGGGGGGCCGTAGGGCGTGGCGACCGGCACCTCGTCGACGTCGTCGAGGAAGCGGTAGAAGCCCGATCCGCCGAAGATGCCGATCACGAGCCGGGCGGGGTCCAGATCTTGGAGCGGGCCTGGGCGCGCTCGTTTGTCTCCTTCACATACAGCATCTGAAGCTGGGAGAGTGCATCCTTGATCGGACCGATCTCCTCCTGAGGGCATAGCGGGAGCAGCTCGCGGGCGGCGTCGATGGCCTCCTTGGCCTTCGCTGGGTTCTTGTGCTCCTTCTCGGTCAGCCGAATCCCGGCCAGGTTCACAAGGGAAGCCGCCGCGCTCAGCAGGACCTCGCCGGCCTCGGGGAGTCTCGCCTCTTGCTCGCTCATGTCCGCACCTTCTCAGCCGCGTAGGTCCTCTGCGTCTCAGCCACCTCGGCCGCGAACACCTCCTCCATCGACGCGCCCCGCTCCAGCGCGCGCCGCTGGCGCTGGGCGCCGTTCTCGTCGGGCAGGACGGGCTCCAAGCCGAGCAGCTCGCGCGCCGGCGCGGTCCAGGCCATCAGCCTGTCGGCCGCCGCCGCCGCCGGATACTCCTCGCGCCGCTCGAGGTCGATCAGCTTGCCGTCGAGCCCGTGGCGGATCGCCCGCCAGAAGTTCTCCTCCACGAAGCGCGGCGCGGGGTCGTCGAACGGCACGCCCTCGTCGTAATCGAGGGCGGCCTGCGCGATGCAGGCCGCAAGGAGCGCCTCCAGCGCCGTGGACTCGCCCGCGCTCGACTGGGCGTCGCAGATGCGCAGCTCGACCGTGCCGAACGAATGGTGCGGGCGGATGCTCCACCAGATCTGCGTCTGCTCGACGATCGAGCCGCTGGCGACGAGGAACTCCACGTAGTCGGCGTACCCGTCCCACCCGCCGAACGGGTCCGGGATGCCGCAGCGCGGGAAGCTCTTGGTGAAGATCTGCGAGCGCACGGAGTGCAGTCCCGAGTTGCGCCCGTCCAGAAAGGGCGAGTTGGCCGACAGGGCGAGCACCTCGGGCAGCACCGGCCGGAGCCGGTCGCACACCCTCACGGCACGGTCCGGCCCACGGATCCCCATGTGGACGTGACACGAGAAGGTGTTGTTGCGCCAGGCCACGTACTGCAGCCCGTCCGCCACGCGGCGGTAGTGCTCGGTGTCGATGATCTGCTGCTCCTGCCACGGGCTCCAGGGATGGGTGCCGGTGGCGGCGAGCAGCATGCCCCGCTCGGCCGCCAGCCTGAACAGCCGGGCGCGCGCCTCGCGCTGGCGCTCGGTGGCGTCGGCGAAGCTCTCCCCGCGGCCGGACCGGATCTCGATCTCCGAGCGGATCAGCTCGCCCGCCACCGAGTCGCCCAGCACCGGATCGGACGCGGCTGCGTCCTTCAGCTCCTCGAAGCGCTGGTCGAGCGAGAGCGTCTCCGGGTCGAGGATCGCGAACTCCTCCTCGATTCCCACCGTGAAGTCCGTCGAGGCCTCGAACACCTCGTGGACGCGGGCCATGTCCAGCATCAGGTGAGGTAGAAGTAGAGCGCGTAGAGCAGGTCGACGGCGGGACTCGAGGTGTGCACGGTCACCTCGGGCGGCACCTGGAGCAGGGCCTCGGAATAGTTGAAGATGATCTTGACGCCCGCTTCGACGAGGTCGTCGGCGACGCTCTGGGCCGCCTCTGTGGGCACGGCAAGCACCCCGACCACCACGTCCTCCTCGCGGATCACCCGCTCGAGGTCCTCGTAGGGGCGGACCACCAGGTTCTCGTTCACCTGCGTGCCGACCTTGGCGGGGTCCTTGTCGAACAGCGCCACCACGCGGAAGCCGTGGTCGGCGAAGATGTCCGACCCTGCGATGGCCTGACCGAGGTTGCCGGCGCCGAACAGGGCGATGTTGTGCTTGCCCGTGGTGCGCAGGATCTTGCGGATCTGCGAGACGAGCGAGTCGACGTTGTAGCCCACGCCGCGCTTGCCGAACTTGCCGAAGCCGGACAGGTCACGGCGGATCTGGGTGGAGTTGACGTGCGTGTAGTCGGCAAGCTCCTGGGAGGAGATCGTCTCCCGGCCCATCTTCTTGGCCTGGGTCAGCACCTGGAGGTAGCGCGACAGGCGTGCAGCGACGCCCAGGGAAAGCCGCTCGGCCCCGCCGTCCTGCAGCCCCGCGCCGCCCGTCATGGGCTCCCGAAAGCTCACGAGCGCACTTTATCGGGCGTTGCGCGGCCGGCCGGCCGGCCGCTTGCCGAACTGCGGAGCCGTTCTCGCAGGACGTCAGGGTCGACGACGTACTCGAACAGCTCCTCGCCGTCCAAGGCCAGCACCGGAATGCGTTCGCCGTAGCGGCGCTCGGTCACCGGATCGATCGTCACGTCCACGTGCTCGATCTCCACCTCGTGCCCGGCCACGGCCGTCGCAAGCGCCTCGCGCGCTTCGTCGCACAGATGGCAGCCGGGCTTGCCGTACAGGGTGATGCGGGGCACCCTGCCACTCTAGTCGCGTGGAGCACGTGGAGCTCGTGGTGTTCGGCCTCCTGCTGGGGGTGGCCGCGCTGGCCGTTCTGGCGCGCGTGCTCGGGGTGCCGTACCCGATCACGCTCGTGGTGGGCGGCTCGGTCATCGGCTTCATCCCGGGCGTTCCGGAGGTGGAGCTCGAGCCCGACCTCGTCCTGCTGATCTTCCTGCCGCCGCTGCTGTACGGCGCCGCTTTCTTCACGTCGCTGCGCGACCTACGCGCCAACGCCCGCGCCATCGCCCTCCTGTCGATCCCCCTGGTCGGCGTGACGATGGTGGCGGTCGCCGTGGTGGCCCACGAGGTGATCGGCCTGGGTTGGGGCGAGTCGTTCGTGCTCGGCGCCATCGTCTCCCCGACCGACGCGGTCGCTCCGACCGAGATCATGCGCCGGATCGGGGCTCCGCGGCGGCTCCTCACCGTCGTCGAGGGCGAGAACCTCACCAACGACTGGACCGCGCTGGTGCTCTACCGGTTCGCCGTGGCCGCGGTGCTCACGGGGTCGTTTTCGCTGGTGGAGGCGACGGGGAAGTTCGTGTTGACCGGCTTGGGAGGCCTGGTCGTGGGCCTGGTCGCGGGGCGGATCATCAGAGAGGTCCGCAGCCGGCTCGACGACCCGCCCACCGAGATCACGATCTCGATCCTGAGCGGGTATGCGGCCTACCTGCCGGCCGAGGAGCTCGGCGCGTCAGGGGTGATCGCGGCGGTCACGGTCGGCATCTACATGGGCTGGCACACGCCGCAGCTGACCACGCCGATCATGCGGATCCAGGGCGTGTCCGTCTGGGAAATCCTGACGTTCCTGCTGAACGCGGTGCTGTTCCTGCTGATCGGGATGCAGCTGCCCACGGTGATCGAGGACATCTCGGGCTACTCCGCGGGCGAGCTGATGTTCTGGGGGCTGCTGATCAGCGCCGTGGTGATCGTGGTGCGGCTGCTGTGGGGCTTCACGGTGACCTATCTGATCCGGGCGCTGGACCGGCGAGCGATCCAACGGGCACGGCGCGCCTCATGGCAGCAGCGGCTCGTGATCGGCTGGGCCGGGATGAGGGGCTCTGTGTCGCTGGCCGCCGCCTTGGCGCTGCCGCTCGAAACGGACGCCGGCGCGGCGTTCCCGGCCCGCGAGCTGATCATCCTGCTCGCCTACGTGGTGATCCTGGTCACCCTGGTTGGCCAGGGGCTCACGCTCGGGCCGCTGATCAGGCGGCTCGGGGTCGAGGACGACGGCTCGGAGGAGCGCGAGGAGGTGCTCGCCCGCGTGCGCCTGGCCGAGGCGGCGATCGCCCGGATCGAGGAGCTGACCGACGAGGACTGGACGCGCCCCGACACGCTCGAGCGGGTGCGGGGGATGTACGACTACCGCCGGCGGCGCTTCGCGGCGCGCGAGGACGGGGACGGCGACCACTACGAGGAGCGGACGGGTGCGTACCAGCGGCTGATGCACGAGCTGTTCGACGCGCAGCGGGAAGAGCTGATCGGCATGCGCAACCGCGGCGACATCAGCGACGAGGTGCGCCGCCGCGTGGAGCGGGAGCTCGACCTGGAGGAGTCGCGGCTGATGAGCTAGACGGCCGGGCGGGCTTGCGCGTCGAGAGCGAGGTAGTCCGGGTAGGGCAGCGGGCTGGTGAAGCGGGCGGCACCGGCGATCATCGCGGCGTTGTCGGTGCAGAGCTCCATCGGCGGGACCCAGACCTGGGCCCCGAGCTGGTTCACGGCATTTCGCAGCTCCGAGTTGGCGGCGACGCCACCGCCGATGGCGAGCCGCCGGAGGCCGGTCTGGAGGAACGCCTTCTCGGTGCGGGCGACGAGGGCGTCGACGACGGCGCGCTGGTAGGAGGCGGCGAGGTCGGCGAGAGGCGGGTCCGCCAACTCTCTGAGCTTGTAGAGCAGCGACGTCTTGAGCCCGCTGAAGCTGAAGTCCAGCTCGCCTGGGGCGCTGCGCGGAAAGTCGAACGCCTCGGGGTCGCCCTGGCGCGCCAGCCTGTCGATCTCCGGTCCGCCCGGATAGCCGAGCCCCAGCAGCCGGGCGCCCTTGTCGAAGGCCTCGCCGGCTGCGTCGTCGAGCGTCTGGCCGAGTACGTCGTAGGTGGACGGGTCGTCCACGCGCGCGAGGAAGGTGTGGCCGCCACTCGCCACGAGGCACAGGTAGGGCGGCTCGATCGGCTGGGCGCCCAGCATGCTCGCCGTCACGTGTCCGTGGAGGTGGTCCACCGGCACCAGTGGGAGGCGACGCGAGGCCGCGATCGCCTTCGCCGAGGAGACTCCGACCAGCAGGGCGCCAATCAGGCCGGGCCCTGTGGTGACCGCCACGGTCTCGACGTCGTCGAGCCCGGCGCCGGCCCGCTCGAGAGCGTCGGCGGTGACCGCGTCCACCAGCTCGAGGTGGTGCCGCGATGCGATCTCCGGCACCACTCCGCCGTAGCGCGCGTGGAGCAGCCCCTGCGAGGCGATCACGTTCGACCGGATCGCTCCGTCGGCGTCCACCACGGCGGCGCAGGTGTCGTCGCAGCTCGTCTCGATGCCGAGGATCACGCCGTGGCGCGTTCCGGCACCGTCCGCCACATGATGAGCGCGTCCTCGCGGTTGTCGTGGTAGTAGGCGCGGCGGCGGCCGGCTGCCCGGAAGCCGAAGCGCTCGTACAGCCGGATGGCGGCGTCGTTCGAGGTGCGGACCTCGAGGGTGTACTGCTCGTTCGGCTTGTCCGCCATGTCGAACAGCCGCTCCAGCAGGCTGGTGGCGATGCCCTGCCTGAGCAGGCGGTCGTCGACCGCGATGTTCATGACGTGCCAGACGGTGTCGTAGCGCGAGCAGACCAGGTAGCCGACGATGCGGCCGTCGAGCAGCGCGGCGAGGCAGATGCCCGACGGCTTGGACAGCTCGAGCACGAACATGGCAAGCGACCAGGGCGTCGGGAACGCGCGCCGCTCGATGGCGATCACCTGCGGCAGGTCCGCATAGGTGAGGCGCCGGATGTCGAGGTCCAGGGTGGTCACTGTGGCTTCGCGTCGGGTGCTCTGAGGTAGTCGGGAAGAACCGCCTGAGGGGGGACGCCCCGCACGCCTGCGGCGAGGCGGCAGACGTGCAGCGCGCGAACTACGTGGGCACGCGAATCGTCGGACATGACGCGAATGCCGGCCGCCTCGAGCACCCCTCGAAATCGTACCGAGCCGTCACCGGCTGCCAGGAGGGTGTGCCGCGCCTCGCCGGCGCGATCGGCCGGCGTGTCGCCTTCGGCCGGCAGACGCTCGGCGGCGGCTCCCGCGTGTTCCGCGAGCTCCTCCGGCCGCAGCGCCAGCGGTCCCCACTTGGGGTCGCCGCCCGGCTCGTAAAGGGCGGTGAACACCTCGCCGCGCTTGGCGTCGATGACCGGGAGCAACCAGGGGGCGGCATCCGCGGCGGCCGGCTCGTTGGCGGCCGGCTCCGCGGCGATCGATCTTGCGGCGGCCGGCTCGTCGGCGCCCCGGCCCACGGCGCCCGCTTCCGCCTGGATCCCAGCCGCCAGTGCCGCCAGCGACGACACCGGCCTCACCTCCAGCCCGTTCGCATTTGCCAGAGCCCGTGCCGTCGCCACCCCTATCCGCAGTCCCGTGAAGGTCCCGGGGCCCACCCCGACCGCGATAGCCTCCAGGTCGGCGTAGTCGAGCCCGGCCCTCTCCATCACGGCCGCCACCGCCGGCATCAGCTCGCGCGCGTGCGCCGGCCGGGCCATCAGCGTCGCCGGCTCGGGCGCGACCTCGAAGGCCTCGCCGTCGCTTCGCAGCACGCAGGCGGCGCTCGCCGCCGTCGAGGTGTCCATTCCCAGCAGGCTCACGTGATCCTGATGCGGCGGCGATCGCCTCCGAGGTGCTCGAGCAGCACGCGGGCGACCACGCGCTCGAAGGCCGGCTCGCCGGCCGCGGGCCACTCGACGAAGGCGACCCGGTCCGGCGTGAGGTAGTCCTCGAGGAGGGCAGGATCCTCGGCCGCCAGCGAGCCGAGCCGGTACAGGTCGAGGTGGGCCACCTCCGGCTCGCCGTCGAGCACGTGTCCGATCGTGAAGGTCGGGCTGGTCACCGGCCCATCGACCCCGAGCGCCCGGCAGGCGCCGCGCACGAAGGTGGTCTTGCCGCTGCCGAGCTCGCCGCTGACGAGCACTACGTCGCCGGGCGCGAGTCGCGCCGCGAGATCGGCACCGGCCTGCTCGGTCTCCTCGGGCGAGGACGTGTCGAAGCGGGGCACGTGAGTCAACGTATAGGCGACTAACGTGCCGAGCTTCTAGCCGAACAGGTCCATCTGGGGCGGTTCGGGCTCCGGCCCGGCCGCCGCCACGGCGGCCGCGACCGGCGCGACCGCCCCGATCGGCACCGGGGCCGGCTCCTCGAGGAGCGCCGGCAGCTTCGCGAAGTCCTCCCGCAGCTCCTGGAGCGTCCCTGTGCTCCTCAGCGCCGCGGCGGGGTGATAGAGCGGGAACACCCTGACCGTCCGTCCGCCCAGCTCGTGCACCTGCGGTCGCCCGTGCACCCCGGTGATGCCCCGCTGCGACCGGGTGATCAGCTTCGTGGCGAAGTTGCCGAGCGTGCAGATCACCTTCGGCTCGATCAGCTCGATCTTCTTGTGCAGGTACGGCTTGCAGGTGTCGATCTCGTCCGGCTGCGGGTCGCGATTACCGGGCGGCCGGCAGAGCAGCACGTTGGTGATGAAGACGTCCGACCGCTGGAGACCGACCTCCTCCAGCAGCTGGTCGAGCAGCTTGCCGGCGCGGCCGACGAACGGCAGGCCCTGGAGGTCCTCGTGCATGCCCGGCGCCTCGCCGACGAACATCAGGTCGGCGTTCGCGTTGCCCGAGCCGAAGACCACC
>DASZJZ010000122.1:0-6228 GCA_035947555.1 Thermoleophilaceae bacterium
GATTGCTCGGCTCTCGCGCCTCAGGGCGTCAGCCGTCTAGTCGAGCGTGTTCTTGACCTTGTCGGCGGCGCGGCCCGTCTTCTTCTTGGCCGTGCCGGTCGCAGTGTCCGCGCGGCCCTTGTCCTTCAGCCGCTTGTTGTCTGTGAGGCCACCCCAGGCCTCCTTCAGGCGTCCCTTGGCTCGATCGGCTCTTGCGCCCACGACATCTCCTTTCCCTTCGGGTGTCACCCGGATACCCGGGCTAGCACGCAGCGAACTCGCGTAGGCGCCGGCGGCCCTCGTTCGGGATCGGGGCGCCGTGGGCGACCAGGAGGTGCTCGAAGTCGAGCCTGTCGGCTAGGCGGCCCAAGCCCTCCTTGATCGCCTTGCCCTCGGCCTCCGGGTCCCCCATGAGGTGGTCGGGAACCAGCTCGAGCGCGTCGCCGTAGTGCATTGCGGTGTCCGCGAGGGCCAGCGCTCTCAGCGGCGGGATGTGGAGCACGCAGTCGTCGGGCCACAGGTCGGTCACCTGGTAGGGGACGATCGCTCCGCCGGCCAGCGGCTCCTCGAAGTCGTAGGGCTCGACCGGGTCTTCTTCCTCGAACTCGTGCATGCCCACGCGGGGTGCGCGGATCGATGCTTTGAAGCGCTCGTGTGCGGCGATCATGTCGCGCCGGTGGTGGCGGTTCGAGAGCACGATCAGCTCGACGCCGTCCACCTCCTTCGGCACCGCCACCGGATCGAGCAGCACCCTTAGGTCGGGCAGCCAGTACGAGCTGACCTCGAGACCGTGCTTCGGGTGCTTCCCGGTCCAGTGGTGAATTCCAGGCGCGAGTTCGTGCATTGCCGTCACGCTACTGCAACGAATCGTGCAGCATGCAGGACTTTCGAGTGATAGAAAGACGGGCTTCTGACGCCGAATCGTCGCGACCCAGTGTCGGGCGAACGGGGGAACCGATGCGGCCGCCGTGGCCGCGGGGGCGAATCGCCGGCCGGTGCGGCAGCGCCGTCGCCGGGGTAGCGCAGTGGCGCGAGCCCGTCAGCTCACCTCGTAGGCGTCGCCACGGACATGCGACGGATCGCTCCCCGACAGCAACTCCTGGTCGCCGCATTGGTATGCACGGCGACGCCGCTGGTGGGTGGGGAAGCCTTTGCGCAGGGGAGCGGAGGTGCGGCGGGCGCTCGGGCCGCGAGCGCGGACGCCGTGGCCGGCGGGGGTCCATCCGGCGAGCGCGGTCGCGGTGAGTCGGGCAATCCTGCCTCGGCGGCTTCCGGCTCGGTCACCGCGACCGCCTCCCAGTCGAGACGTGAGGTCCGGCGACTTCAGCGCAGGCTCGGCATTCCGGCCGATGGGGTATTCGGCCCGCAGACCAAGCGGGCGGTCCGGCGGTTTCAGCGGCGGCATGGGCTCGTGGTCGACGGGGTCGTGGGGCCCGTCACTCGACGGGCGCTCGGCCTGGGCCGCGGCCCGGTGCTGAAGCGCGAGAGGCGGGGTGCCCGCCGGCCCTCCTCGAGAGCCGGGCGGCGCTCCTCGCGCGGGGGCGGCGGAGTGCGTGCCCTCCAGCGGGCGCTCGGCCTCACCGCCGACGGCGTGTTCGGTCCGCAGACCGAGGCGGCGGTGAAGCGCTTCCAGCGCCGCCACGGCCTGGCCGCGGACGGTGTGGTGGGCCCGATGACCCGGGAGGCGATCGGGCTGGGCCCCGGGGAGGTCCTGAAGCGAGATGGCAACGACGGCATCGACGACGACCTCGTCGCCGGCCCCGGAGCGCTCGGACGGCTGATAAGCGCGGCGAACCGGATCGCGGACCTGCCCTACAGGTGGGGCGGCGGTCACCGCAAGTTCGACGACACCGCGTACGACTGCTCGGGCTCGATCTCATATGCGCTGCACGCCGCGGGGCTGCTGAGGTACGCGCTCGACTCGGGGGCCCTGATGAGCTACGGGGAGCCGGGCCCGGGCACCCACGTCACGATCTATGCGAACCCCAGGCACGCCTTCATGGTGGTGGACGGGCGCCGCTACGACACGACCGCTCTCAAGAAGACCGGCTCGCGCTGGACGTCGGAACCACGCTCGACGCGCGGCTTCGTGGCGCGGCACCCGCCGGGGCTCTGAGACGGCCGAGGCGGGGGCCGGCGCGACGCCATCTACAGCCGCATCAGGCGCTCCCGGTGTTCCCAGAGCCACCTGACCTGCTCGGTGGTGGCGGCCACCGGATCGGGCTCCACCACTCCGAGGACGTTGCGGAGCCGGCTGGTGTCGCCGATCACCGGGTGCCTCACGTTCCACGGGTGATCGCTCTCGTCGGGACCGACAGTCTGGATCTCCCACTCCCAGCCCAGCTCGGCAGCCACCAGACGGGCCAGCGCGCCGTATGTGAAGTCCCTCGGGTCGCCCACGTTGCACTCCCAGCGGCCCTCCGGCGCCGCCCGGATGGCCGCCGCCACCGCGCGGCCGACCCGGTCGAGCGCCACCCGGTGGAAGAGCTGCGTGCCGCCGGCGGGCAGCTCCAGGGTCCGCTCGCCGCGGGGGACCTTGCCCACCAGATACCACTCGCGGAGCACATGCCGGTGGAAGTGAGGGCCGTATATCGCGCCCGGCCGAAGCACGGTGATGCGCGGCGCCCCGTGGAGCGCGCGCTCCATCGCCACGTTGTCGTGGGCGGTGCCGCCGCCGGGCGACGGCCCGCTCCGCTTCGGGGCGGCCTCGTCGAGCGGTAGCGGGTCGAACGGGAGCTCCGCCGGTTCGTTCCCGTCCACGCCGGCCGCCGCGCAGTGGCGGTAGACGTCCATGGAGCTGACGGCCACGATCTGAGTCGCTCGGCAGCGCTGCGCGAGCTGCCCTAGCTCGATCGCCTTGGCGGCGGTGGCGCCGCCGGCGAAGGTGTCGACGAGCGCGTCGGGCCGCCAGCGCTCAACTGGCCCGCCGGCCGCGAGCAGGGCAGCCCGGTCGCCGTGCAGGTGCTCCACCCGTGCGAGCTCCGGTGGCTCGTGCGTGCCGGTGTGAGCCACGGCCACGTCGTGTCCGTCGCCGAGGAGATGCGGCACGGAGGACTGACCGACCGGCCCGGTCCCGCCGACGAGCAGTACGCGCATAGGGCCAACCTAGAGCAACGCGACGGTTGCGCGTCCACGCGAGCGGGGAGTACGGAACAGGGCCGGTCTGCTGCGTGGCGCTCAGCGGGTCGGCCGCCTGCTGCGCGGCGCCAGCGGGTCGGCCGCCTGGTGCGCGGCGCTGACGGCTCGGCCGCTCCAGCGGCGACTAGCGCACCACGCGGAAGCGCATCGAGGTCAGCTGGCCGGAAGCCTCGAGCTCGACCCGTTCCAGGGGCACGCGGTCCGCTCCCGGGGCGCCGTACAGCCGGACGCCGTCTCCGAGCAGCAGCGGCGCGACGTGGACCACGATCTCGTCGACCAGGGCCGCCGCCAGGCATTGGGCTGCGAGGTTCGCGCCGAAGATCTCGATGTCTCCGCCTTGCGCCGCTTCTCGTGTCGTCTCGACTGCGCCCTCGACGCTTCCGGAGAGGAAGGTGACGCCCTCGCCGGGCTGGTCCTCGGGGCGGTGCGTGAGCACGAACACCGGTCCGCTCCAGGCGCCGCCGTAGATGCCGGCCACGCCGTCGTAGCGTGCCGTCGCGACGTCATGCCACCGCCGCCCCGCCAGGATGGCCCGGGTGCTCGTCCGCACGGAGTCGGCGATCGGGTTCGGCGCATCGCCGTGCCCGAAGGCGAAGTCCATGGAGTGCTCCGGCCCGGCGATGAAGCCGTCGAGGGACATCGTGACGTGCCATCTCGTGGTGCTCATGGAGAAGGAGACCCGTGCCTTGCGGCGGACTCATCGGCGGGCGCGCGAAGGCGGGCGGCGGCTGCGCGCGCGGAGCGGCGCGCGGGGAAAATGCCCGCATCGATCCCGTCTACGACACGATCGGCGTCGGCTACACGCGCGTCCGCCGTGAGGATCCTCGTATCGCGGCCCGCATTCGGGCCGCGCTGGGCGACGCCCGGACCGTCCTCAATGTCGGGGCCGGCGCGGGCGCCTACGAGCCGGGCGATCTTGAGGTGACCGCCGTCGAGCCCTCCGAGGTGATGCGGCGGCAGCGCCCGCTTGGCGCGGCGCCCGTCATCGACGCCCCCGCCGAAGCGCTGCCCTTCGCCGACGATTCGTTCGACGCGGCGATGGCCGTTCTCAGCGATCACCACTGGACCGACCATGACGCCGGCCTCGCCGAGCTGCGCCGGGTGGCGCGGCGGCGGGTCCTGTTCACGTGGGACCCACAGGCGGCCCTCGAGCCGTGGGTCGTGCGGGATTACTTCCCCGGCTTCGCCCGCCTCGTGCCGCCCGGCTATGTCCTCGAGCGGACGCTCGAACGGCTCGGCGGCGGGCGCATCGAGCCGGTGCCGATCCCGCACGATTGCGTCGACGGGTTCTTCCACGCCTACTGGCGCCGCCCCGAGGCGTATCTGGACCCGGCGGTACGCGCGGGGATCTCAGTCTTCTCCCTGCTGGAGGCGGGCGAGGTGGAGGAGGGCCTCGCGCGGCTGCGCGAAGACCTGGAGAGCGGCGAGTGGCATCGCCGCAACGCGGCCCTCTTGGAGCTCGAGGAGCTGGACCTCGGCTACCGCCTGGTGGTGGCCGGGCCCGACTGAACCTCTGCAACACCGACCCATTCTCCACTAGTTCGATGGGCTATGTGGCACTGTCCCGCCGCCTAACTCGATTGACAGCAGCGTGATCCGGAGCGAGGCAACCGCCTGCGGGCTAGACCGGGCGGCGGGCCGGCCTGCGGCGCGTGGTCAGCGCCGCGACCAGGCGTCCGGCGCCTCGGTGAGCTGGCGCACACGGTCGGGCAGCTCCCCCGCAACCACCTCGGCCAGCGTCAGGTCGTCGAGCACGGTCCGGAGGCTGGCCCGCACGGCGATCCAGACCGTCTGGAGGTGCTCCGCAGCGCCGTCGTAGCTCACCGACTCCGGCGGCTCCCCGCGCACGCTGGCGAGCGGCCCCTCGACGGCGCGGATGACCTCGCCGAGCGTCACCTCCGCGGGCGCCCGGGCGAGCCGGTAGCCGCCCTCGGCGCCCCGCTGGGCGTGCACGATCCCGGCGTGACGGAGGTCGATCAGGATGTTCTCGAGGAACTTCAGCGGGATGCCCTGTGAGCGGGCGATGCGCTCGCCCTTGACCAGGCCATCGTCGACCGAGGCCAACTCGAGCACCGCCCGGACCGCGTAGTCCGCCTTCGCCGTGACCTTCACGCGCCGAAGGATAGGCTGGGGCGCGTGGATCAGAGCTGGGTGCGCCAGTGGATCGACGACTACGCGGACGCATGGCAGCGCGGCGACGCCGAGGCCGTGACCGCCCTGTTCAGCGAGGACGCGGTCTACCGGTCGTCGCCGTTTCGCCCCCCAACGGTGGGCGGCGACGCGATCCGTGACTACTGGACCGGCGCCACCTCCACACAGGAGGATCTCTCGCTGCGCTTCGGCGAGCCCGTGGTCCAGACCAACAAGGTGGCGGTCGAGTGGTGGGCGACCATGCGCGACGACGGCAGGGACGTCACGCTGCCCGGCTGCCTGCTGCTTCGCTTCCGGACCGACGGCCGCTGCGAGGAGCTGCGCGAGTACTGGCACGTGGAGGACGGCCGCGCGGATCCGCCCGACGGTTGGGGTCTCTAGCGACGTGGACGTCGAGGGCATCAAGCAGCGGCAGGCCTACATCTGGAGCCAGGGCGACTACTCGACGCTGTCGCGTCAGCTCGCCCCCGCCGCGGAGGCGCTGGCCGACGCGTGTGCCGTCTCGGCCGGTCAGGAGGTGCTCGACGTCGGCGCCGGCGACGGCAACTTCGCGCTCGCCTGCGCGCGCGAGGGGGCCAGCGTAGTGGCCTGCGACCTCTCGCCCGGGATGGTCGAACGCGGCCGCGCCCGCTCGGAGCGGGAGGGCTACGACATCGAGTGGGTCGAGGGGGACGCCGAGGACCTGCCGTTCGAGGAGGCCCGCTTCGACTGCGTCGGCTCGGTCTTCGGGGCCTTCATCGCCCCGCGCCCGGAGGTGGTCGCGCGCGAGCTGTTCCGGGTCGTGCGGCCAGGGGGCACCGTCGGGCTGACCGCCTGGACCCCGGACGGGGTGATGGCGCAGATGTTCGGGATCGGGCGCCGCTTCGCGCCTCCCGACCCGGACCAGCCGCCCTCCGAGCGCTGGGGCGACGAGCCCACCGCCCGGGCGCGGCTCGAGCCGCACGCCGCCCGGGTCGAGTT
>DASZJZ010000123.1:0-1662 GCA_035947555.1 Thermoleophilaceae bacterium
GCTCATCGGCGCGCCGCCTCCGCCGGCCGCGCCGCCGCCCCCTCCGCGCGGCTTGTCGCGCGCCGCGCAGCCACCCCCCCCTCCGCGCGGCTCATCCCCGCTTCGGCCGCGCGTGATAGAGCACGCGCGTGCCCGACTCGAGCCGCTCCGAGCGCTCCACCTCGAACGCCTCCTTCAGCGTGCGCTCGAAGAACTCCAGCTCGTAGTCCGGGTGGAGGCCCTCGCGCTTCGGCGCGAGCAGCTTCTTCACCATCGGGTCCTCGCGCGTGGGGAACTCGATCACCAGCGCGGAGCCGAGCGACGCAAGCCAGTCCACGAACTCCCTGACCGGGACGTTGGCGCTGATCGCCACGTGGTGGATGAGCGCCAGCGCCAGCACCAGGTCCGGCCGGCCGCGGTCGGGCAGCGCCTTGCGCTCGAGCCCGCGCCAGCCGAGGCCCGGCGACGGGTCGGCGAGGTTCATCGTGAGCGGGAGGATGCGCTCCTCCCCTTTTCCGCGCAGGTCGCGGTAGAGGAGCTCCACGGGGCCCTGGTCGGCGTCCACGGCCACCACCGTGCGCGCGCCCTCCGCGGCGATGCGGGAGTAGCGGCCGTTGTTCGCGCCGATGTCCCAGACGAGGTTCCAGTCGCGGCTGGTGGCGACCTCCCGCACGAAGTCGTCCTTGCGCCGGGCATCCTCGTCGGTGTAGCTGTTGCGCTCCCCGTAGGCCGTCCAGACCCCCTCGGGCGGGTCCCACGAGAGGCGCTCCACGACGCCGCGCATCTTGCGGACGTTGGCCACGAACAGCTCCTTCTTGAAGAGCCGCTTGACCTCCTGCTTGGTCTGCTCGGGCCGGTCGGCGTAGCGGGCCTCGAGCCTGGCGTGCAGGAACACGTTGCTGAACAGGCCCCGGCGGAAGCGGTCGCGGAACGACAGCAGCCCGCGCATCTGGGCGGGCGTGATGCCGTCGATGGACCCGCGCAGCCAGGGCTGGAAGGGCACTTGCTTCACCGCTTGGAGGACGAGCGGATAGAGGTAGAGCATGCAGAACTGCCGGTAGCCCACCCATGGCTCGCCCTCGCGAATGCGCTCGAAGGAACCGACGTCCACGAACACCGGCTTCGCCCCCTTGAACTGGACGTTGTAGGGGGTGGAGTCTTTGAGGACGAGGTCGTGGTCGAGCGCGGCGAGGAGCAGGTCGAGCTGGAGGAGCGCGGCGTCCTTCAGCATCGAGAAGGTCCACTCGTAGGGGTACGAGACGAACGGAATGCGCTCGTGGCGGAGCACCGAGGCGGGCTCATGGACGAGCAGGCCGCGCAGGGCGTCGGTCTCCGCGGCGCGCTCGGTGCGGACGACGCGAGGGTCGTCGAGAAGGCCGGTCGACTCGAGCACCTCGAAGTCGGCGAGCCCGTCGGGCGAGAGCGCCCGGTAGACGTCGTCGCCCGCGTAGAAGACCCGGCTCTCGGGGTCGCGAAATGAGCCCGGCTCGAGGTTCGCCGACGCGGCGGCGGCGCTTGCCGCGCCGGGGTTCGCGGAGGCGGCGCCGCTGCCCGAGCCGGGGTTCGCGGATGCGGGGCTTTCCGTGGGGGAGCTCACGGAGCCGGGAACAGTAGCGGGGGCTTGAGCGCCCCCCGCGCGCCTGGGCGGCGCCGCCCGGCCGCGCGCCGGAAGCCTGGGCGCTG
>DASZJZ010000124.1:0-3226 GCA_035947555.1 Thermoleophilaceae bacterium
ACGAACACGTCGTCGAAGGCCAGCTCGGCCGTGTCGGACGCCCGCCAGCCCAGCTTCTCGAGCTTGCGCGAGACGGCGTAGCCCTCCATCTCCCGCTCGAGGATCAGGAACGACAGCCCCTGGTGGCCGCCCTGCTCGGTCGTCTTGACGGCGGTCACGACGAAGTCGGCGCGCACGCCGTTGGTGATGTAGGTCTTCGACCCGCTGACGACGTAGCCGCCGTCCACGCGCCGGGCGAAGGTGCGGATGCCGGCCACGTCGGAGCCCGCGCCCGGCTCGGTGATTCCGAGCGCGGCGATCAGCTCGCCTCTGATGGCCGGCGCCAGGAAGCGCTCCTTCTGCTCGTTCGTGCCGAACTTCCAGACGGGCGGGGTGGCGATGCCCACGTGAGCGCCGATCCCCGCCGACACGCCGCCCGAGCCACAGCGCGACAACTCCTCGCTCAGAACGGCGTCGTCGAGGTAGTCGCCGCCGCGGCCGCCGTACCCGCGCGGGTACTTGAGGCCGAGCAGGCCGAGCTCGCCCATGCGCGTGAACACGTCGTTCGGGAACCACCCGGCCCGCTCCCACTCGCGGGCGTGCGGGCGCAGCTCGCTTGCCACGAACTCGCGGATCTCGGCGCGCAGGGCTTCGTGGCGCGCGGTGAAGGGTGGGGTCACTCCTCGTCCCACTCGGCCTCGGCCCAGGCGTCTTCGGCCTCGAGCCGCTCCACGGCGCCGCCGTCGGCGCCGAGCATGGCCCGCGTGATCCGCCCGCCCCGCTCCAGCAGGTCGAGCGCCTCGCGGAAGTGCGGGTCCTCCACGCGCGGGGACCCGGCACGCGCGGCATGCAGCGCGGCCTTCCGTACCAGCTCGCGGAGGAACGCGGGGCTGACCCCCTCGGTCTCGGCGACGATCGCGGCGCGGTCGGCGAGGTGGACGTCGAGCCCGCGGCCGAACAGGTCGAGCAGTCCCGAGCGGGCGTCGGCGTCGGGCAGCGGGAAGGCAACCGCCTGGTCGACCCGTCCGGGCCGCGCCGCCAGGGCAGGCTCGAGCAGGTCGGCCCGGTTGGTGGTCATGACGAAGATCACGTCGGCGTCCTCGCCGATGCCGTCCATCTCGTTCAGGAGCCGGAACAGGAGCGACGTGGCGCCGAAGCCCATGGCCGTGCGCTCCTGGGCGACGAGGTCCACGTCCTCCAGCACGACCATCGCCGGCTGCAGCTCGCGCGCGATCGTGCAGGCGTCGCTCACCAGCACGAGCGCGGCGCCGGTGAGGATCACGACCGTCCTGCCCTCGAGTCGTGAGATCAGGTACGAGGTGCTGAGCGTCTTGCCGGTGCCGGGCGGCCCGTGCAGCAGCAGGCCGCGGCGCAGGTGGCGCCCGGCGTCGCGCAGCGCCTCGGCGTGGCGCGAGAACTCGATCGTGTGCAGCTCGACCACGTCGAGGACGCCCTCCGGCAGGACGATCTGGTCCCGGCCCACCGCCTCCACGGCCGGGAACTCCACGGCCATCCCACGGCCCATCATCTCGTCGCCTGCCTTGAGTGTCAGCACCTTGCCGCGGAAGACGTTGTGGGTGTGCATGAGCGCCCGGATGTCGGCGACGAAGCGCTCCCCGGCGGCCTGCTGCGGCGCGATGACCTCGAGGCGCAGACCCGCGTTCTCGAACCCGTGCCGCCCCTGGATGACGAGGGCGGCGAGCCTGTCCTCCCCGTCCGAGATCAGGAACAGGCCGATCGTCACGCAGGTGACTGTGCGGCCCTGCTCGAGCGGGACGACCGTCCGCCGCACGGGGCCCTCAGCCAGCCCGAACCCGAAGTCGTGGACGAGCCCCGCCAGCGAGATCTCCATGTGGTCGACCGGACCGCCGAACCCGATCAGGCTGTGTTCCCTCCAATCCGCGCCCAGGTAGGCGTCGAGCGCCAGCTGGAGGTTCGGCAGGTCGTAGGGCGCCACGCTCTCGCTCATCAGCGGGTAGGTGGAGGGGTCCGCCCCGAAGTGCTCGGTCAGCCTCTCCTTGAAGGGCGACCGCCCGTGGCGACCCTCGTAGACCGCCCATTCCGTCACCCGCTGGAACGCCTCCGCGAACTGCTGCGGCGTGATCTCCTCGCCGGCGCTCATCCGTCAATCCTCCAACACGTCGAGCGGCAGCGCAGCCGACACCAGCGCGTTCGGCGCGTCCACGAGCTCCGAGACGCGCAGCTCGGCCGCCACGCTCATCAGCACGTAGGCGGCCTCTCTTTGCAGGCCGTGCTCCTGCTCGAGCCAGCCGAGCAGCTCGAGCAGGGCCCGGCGGGTGGCGAGATTGAGGTCGAGGTGGCCCTGGCTGCCGTCATCGGCGAGCGGGATGCCGGTGGTGGCGAACATCGCGCGCGGCGGCCGGGGCGGGGCCTCGTAGCAGGGAAAGCGGGGGCGCCAGCCGCCCGCCTCGGCGCGCCGGAGGCCCACGCGGAAGCTCGCGGCGCCGCCGGTCTCGATCGCCGAGATGCAGACCTCGCCGTCGCCCTGGGCGAAGTGGAGGTCGCCAACCGAGAGCAGGGCGCCGGGCACGTGAACCGGGAGCCACAGCCGGGCACCGGGACCGAGATCCCGGATGTCGATGTTGCCGCCGTTCTCGCGCGGCGGGTAGGTGCGGAGGCCATCGGCCGCCTCGGGCGGCCAGGCGTGCTCGGGCGAGGGCGGGTTGGCGGCCCCGCGGGGGCGCCGACGCTCCGGCGGGCTGGCCGCGCCGAGCACCGCCTCGCGCTCGCGTGCCGTCGACGCGAGCTTGGCGGAGGGCGCCGCGCCAAGCTCCTCTTCGCGGTCGCGTGCCGTCGCGAGCAGCTCGCGCGAGGGCGCCACGCCGATCACCCCGGCGTGCACGCACGCGGGCACGGCTACGCCGGGCAGCTGCTCCGAGCGCGCCACGCCGCCGGCCAGCCCCCATCTCGCGAGGAAAGGTCGGTCGAACAGGTCGCCGAGGAACCCGGAGCCGGGCCAGATCGCCGTCCAGCCGAAGTCGTCGGTCTCGTAGCCGAGCACTTCGAGCTCGAGCACGTCGCCGCGCTCGGCGCCGCGCACCTCGAGCGGCCCCGTCAGAGGGTGCGCTATGTCGGGGACGCCGAGCAGCGCATTGTGGTCGGCATTCGGCCCGATCTGGCGGTCGCGCGAGTCGCGTACCTCGAAGGTCACCTCCTCGCCCGGCTCGACCGATGCCACCGGCGCGAGGTCCGGATGCCAGCGGTTGTGTCCCCGCTCGGCGCCGAG
>DASZJZ010000125.1:0-11558 GCA_035947555.1 Thermoleophilaceae bacterium
CTGGTCGCCACCTCACTCCTCCTTGGTCCCGTCGAGCCCCCGATCTGCTCAACTACGAAGGTACGCGCGATCTGGAGCCTGCACGGGGGGCCCCGAAGACCAGGGGGTAGACCAGGGCCTCCACGGGCGCGACGGGCAGACGAGGCGGAGCAGGCTTGGTGGCGTCACCAAACGCCGTGAGGTTGTGAAAGGAGATTCGCGTGAGCTCAGCCATGGGTACCGCCGCCGAGACCGGCGCCGATGTACGTCCTTTCCAGGTCGAGATTCCGGAAGAGGAGCTCGCTGAGCTGCGACGCCGGATCGAGGCCACGCGCTGGCCCTCGAAAGAGCTCGTTGCAGACCGCTCCCAGGGCGTGCAGCTGGCGACGTTGCAGGCGCTCGCGCGCTACTGGACGACCGAGTACGACTGGCGCAAGTGCGAGGCGAGGCTGAACGCGCTGCCGCAGTTCACGACCGAGATCGACGGGGTCGAGATCCACTTCATCCACGTCAAGTCGCGGCATGAGGATGCGTTGCCGCTGATCATGACGCATGGCTGGCCCGGCTCGGTCGTCGAGCTGCTGGAGACGGTCGGCCCGCTGACCGACCCGACCGCTCACGGCGGCACCCCCGAGGACGCATTCCACCTGGTGCTCCCGTCCCTGCCCGGCTACGGCTTCTCCGGCGAGCCGGCCGAGCTCGGCTGGGACTCCGGCCGCATCGCGCGCGCGTGGGCGGAGCTGATGGACCGCCTCGGCTACACGCGCTACGTCGCCCAGGGCGGCGACGTGGGCGCCGACGTCACCGACGCGATGGGCCGCCAAGCACCCGAGGGGCTGGTCGGCATCCACGTCAGCCTGCTGGCCGGGGCGCTCGGTCTCAAGGACCAGCTGCCGGCGGAGTCCGAGCAGGATCGCGCGGCGCACGACGCGGTCGACACGTTCACGACGGACGGCTTCGGCTACTTCCTGGAGCAGTCCACCCGGCCGCAGACGATCGGCTACTCCCTGTTGGATTCACCCGTCGCGCTGGCGGCCTGGATGCTCGACCACGACACGGACAGCTACTACAAGATCTCCCGCGCGTTCGTCGAGGGGGAGCCGGTGGGCAATCTCACCCGCGACAGCATCGTCGACAACATCACGCTGTACTGGCTGACGGGCACCGGCGCCTCGGCCGCCCGCTGGTACTGGGAGTTCGGACGCTTCGTGGCCGCAGCCGAGGCGTCGGGCCAGCCTCCCCCGGCGGTGTCGGTTCCGGTCGGCTTCACGACGTTCCCGGACGAGATCTTCGCTGCGCCGCGCAGCTGGGTCGAGACGGTCTACCCCGGCCTCGCCTACTTCAACGAGGTCGAGAGGGGCGGGCACTTCGCCGCCTGGGAAGAGCCCGAGCTCTTCACCACCGAGATGCGGGCCGCATTCAGCTCACTGCGCTAACGACGCATCTCGATCGGCTCGATGGGCTGCATCACGCCACCTCCATCGCCTCGCCGCTGGAGCGGACCGCCGTCGCGGGCCCGGCTTGGCCGGGCGTCGTCCCGTGCGCCGACCTGAAGCGGCGCAGCCGCAGGGCGTTGGCCACCACCGATACGCTCGAGAACGCCATCGCCAGCCCGGCGAGCAGGGGGTTCAGCAGCCCGGCCGCCGCCAGCGGCAGCACGGCGACGTTGTAGCCGAACGCCCAGCCGAGGTTCTGCTTGATCGTGCGCAGCGTCGCCCGCGACAGCCGGATGGCGTCCGCCGCCGCCCTCAGGTCGCCGGACACGAGCGTCAGGTCGCCGGCCTCGATGGCGACGTCGGTGCCGCTGCCGATCGCGATGCCGAGGTCGGCCTGGGCGAGCGCGGGCGCGTCGTTCACGCCGTCGCCGACCATTGCCACGACGCGGCCCTCGGACTGGAGCCTCTTGATGACGTCCGCCTTCTCGGAGGGCAGCACCTCGGCGATCACCTCATCGATGGCGATCTCGGCTGCCACGGCGCGCGCGGTGGTCTCGTTGTCGCCGGTCAGAAGCACCGGCCGCAGGCCGAGCGCCCGGAGCGAGGCGACCGCCTCAGCGGACGTCGGCTTGACGGTGTCCGCCACGACGAGCACGGCGCGAACCGCCCCGTCCCAGGCCGCGATGACCGCGGTGCGGCCCTGCGCCTCGGCGGCGCGCCTGGTCGCGTCGAGCTCGGCCGGGATCTCGAGCCCCCACTCCGCTATCAGCGCGGGCCGCCCCACCTGCACGCCATGGCCGTCGGCGAACCCTTCGACGCCGCGCCCTTCCTGGTTGGCGAACGCCTCGACCCTCGGAAGCTCACCGAGTTCCTGACGCGCTGCACGCGCTATGGCCTGCGCGATCGGATGCTCGGATGCATCCTCGACGGCGCCCGCGATGCGCAGCACGTCCTGGCGGCCGACCCCCGGGGCAGTGGCGACGTCTACCAGCGCCATCCTGCCGGTCGTGACCGTACCGGTCTTGTCGAGCACGACCGTGTCGACCCTCCGCGTCGACTCGAGGATCTCGGGGCCCTTGATCAGCAACCCGAGCTGGGCGCCGCGGCCGGTGCCGACCAGCAGGGCCGTGGGAGTGGCCAGCCCCAGGGCGCAGGGGCAGGCGATGATCAGGACGGCGACCGCGGCGGTGAAGGCGAAGGTCAGGCTCTCGCCGGCGCCGACCCAGAAGCCAAGCGTGGCAACGGAGAGGCCAATCACGACCGGCACGAAGACCGCCGAGATGCGGTCGGCGAGCCGCTGCACGGGCGCCTTCCCGCTCTGGGCGTCGGTGACCAGCTTCGCGATCTGAGCCAGCGCCGTGTCGGCGCCGACCTTCGTCGCGCGCACGACCAGCCGGCCGCCCGCGTTCACCGTGGCGCCGGCGACCTGGTCGCCCGGGTGCTTCTCCACGGGGACGGATTCGCCGGTCAGCAGCGACTGATCGACGGCGGTCGTCCCCTCCTCGACCACGCCGTCGGTGGCCACCTTCTCGCCGGGCCGCACCACGAATCGGTCGCCGACCTTCAGCCGCTCGGTCGGGATCCGGCGCTCGCTGCCGTCGGGGTCGAGCACGGAGACATCCTTCGTGCCCAGCTCGAGCAGCGCCTTCAGCGCAGCTCCGGCGCGGCGCTTCGCGCGCGCCTCGAAATAGCGCCCGGCGAGCGCGAACGTCGTCACCACCGCGGCGACCTCGAGGTAGAGCTCCTCGGCCCGCGCGTCCGGGTCGGGGATCAGCTCGAACGGCATCTCCATCCCGGTCATCCCGGCGTCGCCCAGGAACAGGGCGCACAGCGACCACACCCAGGCAGCCAGCACACCCACGCTGATCAGCGTGTCCATCGTGGCCGCACCGTGGCGCAGGTTCAGCCAGGCCGCCCGGTGAAACGGCCAGGCGCCCCAGACCACCACCGGCGTCGCCAGCTGCAGCACGAGCCATTGCCAGTTGTCGAACTGGAACGCCGGCACCATCGACAGCGCCAGCACGGGCAGCGCCAGCAGGGCGCTGACCACGAGCCGCGTCCGCAGCGGCGCCGTCTCGTCCCTGTCCTGCGGCCCGTCCTGTTCCTCGGTGGCGGGCAGCACGGCTCCGTAGCCCGCCGACTCGACGGCCGCCACCAGCTGCTCGGGGGCGACCGCGGCGGCGTCGTAGTCGACCGTCGCCTGCTCGGTGGCGTAGTTGACGCTCGCCGCGACCCCGTCGAGCTTGTTCAGCTTCTTCTCGATCCGATTGGCGCAGGACGCGCAGGTCATCCCGGTGATCGGCAGGTCGAGGTGCTCAGTGGCCATGCTTGTCCCCCACCTCGCGTGTGAACGCCGCCGTGTGGATCTGGCCGTCCAGCTTGAACTGCAGGAACAGGCGGTAGCGGCCCTCGGACGGATACTCGACCCCGAAGCGGATGTCGCTGCCCTGCGTCGCCTCGGATTCGGGATGCACGTGCAGGTAGGCGAGGTCGCCCTCACGCAGCGCCACCAGGTGGCCGCGCGCGTCCAAATAGGGCTCGATGTCGCGGACCTGCCGGCCGTCCTCGAAGACCCTGAAGCGCACGTCGCCGCCCGAGTCATCGAGGCGGACCTCGTAGCCGCTCTCGGTTACCGCCGTCGACTCGGGGTGCGGCAGCTCGCGGGCGTCGAAGGTGCCGTCCACGTGCAGGTCGCTCCCGAGCGTGTGCGACTCCCCCCGGCTCGAGAAGTCGGCGAAGACGCGGTAGCTGCCGGCCTCGGCCAGCCGCAGTGGAACCTCCCAGCCGCCGCCGGGGGTCTGCTCGGGATGCAGGTGCTGGAACCCGCTCAGGTCACGCCGCACCACGATCAGGTGCATGCGGCGGGCGTGCTCCACGTCGAAGGCACGGACTGTGGTGCCGTTCTGCCTCACGATCCGGAAGCGGAGTGGCTGCGAGCCAGCCGGGCGGGCGGCGTCGTCGAGCACAAGCCGCAAGCCATCCTCGGCCTGCGCCAGGCCCTTGGCGCGCGCCGCTCCTGAAGTGGAGTGGGTGCCCGCGGCTGTCTCGCCGTCCGCGGCGTGCGCCGCGCCGTCGGCGGGTGCGTGCGCGGAGCCCATCCTCTCGTCGGACTCCGTCGCCTCGCCGGGGTCCGGGTCGAGCACCGAGCCGGCCAGCACCGCCCCCGCGAACATGAGCGCCAGGAGCGCCCCGAACAGTCCCACGCGGGTCAGGCCACTCATGCCGCGGCCTCGTAGCCCGCCTCCTCGATCGCCGCGCGCAAGGCGCCGTCGTCGAGATCTCGCCCGCGCACGGTCACCTGTTTCGTCTCGAGCGCCACGTCAACGGACTCGACGCCCTCCACCTGGCCGACCTCTTCGCTGACCGCGGTCACGCAGTGCTGGCAGCTCATGCCGGGAACGGTGTAGCTCTTCTCGGTCAGGTTCGTCGTCATCCCAGTCTTGTGGATACGGGGGAGGGGTATGGCCGCGCGCCGGAACCATAGCATACCCCTAGCGGGTATTGCTAGCATCTGTCCACCCACGGCGAAAAGGACTCGAATGGCCACCACGCAGACCACCGGCAAGCACGGATACTCCGCCACCAAAGACCAGCTCCTCACCCGCCTGCGCCGCATCGAAGGCCAGGTGCGCGGCATCGAAGGCATGGTGGAAGACGACCGCTACTGCATCGACGTTCTGACCCAGATCTCCGCCGTACAGGCGGCGCTCGACAAGGTCGCGCTCGGCCTGCTCGACGGACACGCGCGCCACTGCGTGATCGACGGACGCGCCGAGGGAACACCTGAAGAGCTCACCGACGAGCTGATGGCGGCCGTCGGGCGCCTCATGCGCCGCGGCTAGCGATCTGTCCGCGCATGGCACCCGTGCTCAGGGGCTCGCGCGCACGCGCCAGCTGCGACCCCCGTCCACTGAACGCTTGATCGTTCCGTCGTGCAGCGCGGCATAGAGCGCGCGCCCCACGCTCTCGAAGGCGGCCGGCTGACCACCGATCGACCCGGTCTCCTCCCAGCTGAGACCGTCGTCGACGCTCCGGGCGACAGTGCCATCGAGACGCACCTGAAAGATGCCGCCTGAGGCGGCCCAAGCGAGCAGTCCGGGCTCGTCCGCCTTCGGCCGCCAACCTCGCCCGGCGTCACTGGACGAATACACCCGCTCCTGCCCCGACGCGACGATGTGGTCAGGGTCATCAGGATCGATCGCGAGCGAAACCAGCGGCTCCGGAGGCTCACGTTGCTCCCAGCTCTGCCCGCCGTCGTCGCTGACGAGCAGGCCGGCTTGGCGGCTCTCGAACTCGGAGCCGTACCCGTAGATCCGCTCACCGGCGGCCTCGAGCACGTGGAAATCGCGTTCGCCGAGCAGCGACACCGGCCGCCATGTCTTGCCCGCGTCCGTCGAGCGGATCAACCCGAGGAACGGCGGTAGCCCCTCGCGCCCGTCCGGATGACCCGAGCCGAGGAACCGGTCGGGGCCGGTCACCGTGAACCCCATCGTGTCCTGAAACCGGTTGGCGACGCGGCGCGGCCTCCTCTCGCCGGGGCCGGCGCGAAAGAGACCGGTGTGGGTCGCCACGAACAAGGCGCCGTCCCTCGGGTTGATACCGAGGCCATGCACGTGGATGGGCCCCGGATCCCCCACGCGCGTGCCCGCCTCCTCAGCCTCACGCATGCCCGCCTCGTCGGGCTCATCCGCGTCCCCGCCGCATCCCCCTATCACCCCAGCGACAAGCGTTACCGCAAGTGTGGCGGCCAACCGAAGACACATCGAACGCCCCGACCGGCGGGGTGGGCTGCCGTCGCATCCGGCCCGAAGGGTCTGCCTCATTCGAGGTCCAATACCTCCCGAGGAGTGAGTGTACGAGTGAATGTGGAAGCGGCCGCCCGACGCCGGCCCTAGACTCGCCGCCGTCGTGCCCGATCCTGATCGCCACCGACACCTTCAGCGTCGCCGTCGGGAGCGCGGCCACCATCCGAACTTCCCGGCCCGCGTGGTGGCCATCATTGCTGCGGCGACCGCCGTCTTCGGCGCGGCCGTCCTGATCGCCGGGGCGCTGTCCTCTGGAGGGGATGAATCGAGGCCCGGCGCCGTGCCGGTCGAGAAGCCGGGCGCCGGCCAGGCGGCCGACCAGCCGGGCAGGCGTTCGCAGCCCGACCCGGTTGGTGGGCTCGCGGCCGGCGTCGACGGACTCACGCTCGAGCTTGCGACCACGCAGCTGTCGCCCGGTGAGCCGGGGCAGCTTCGCTTTCAGGTCGTGGGAGAGGACGGCCGTGCGGTGCGCGACTTCGAGGTGGAACACGCCAAGCGCTTGCATCTGATCGTCGTCCGCGACGACCTGAGGGGATTCCAACACCTTCACCCACGTATGTCCGCGGACGGCAGCTGGTCGACCCCGGTCACCCTCCGGGAGCCGGGCAGGTACCGCGTGTTCGCCGACTTCAAGCACCAGGGACAGAACCAGACGCTCGCCGGGACCGTGACGGTCGCGGGCGCGGCGAAGCCGCTCCCGCTACCCGCTCCGGCCGGGCAAGCGACGACCGCCACGGGCTACACCGTGCACCTCTCCGAGTCGTTGGGCGCCGGCGGCCGCGTCCTTTCGTTCCACGTCGCTCGCGATGGCCAGACCGTCGAGCTCCAGGACTACCTGGCCGCGAAGGGCCACCTCGTCGCGCTGCGCGAGGGAGACCTCGCATACGTCCACACGCACCCGGGAGGTGCAGGCGCCGGTCACGGCGACGCGCACGCCGGACACGGCGGGGCGCACGCCGGCCACGGCGCCACGCCCGACGGCGCGGTCGGGTTCGAGACGGCCTTCCCGAGCGGCGGCCGCTACCGCCTCTTCTTCCAGTTCAAGCACGAGGGCCGGGTGCACACCGCCGCCTTCACCCATCAGGTGTCCGGCTGAACAGGACGCGGGTATACGCCCAGCAGAGCCACCCGGACGAGAGGTCACGATGCGCAGGACTCAGGAGTTCGACGTGGTTGTTATCGGCGCCGGTCCGGCGGGGGAGCATTGTGCGGCGCGTCTCGCGGACGCCGGTCTTCGGGTGGCGATCGTCGAACGCGAGCTCGTCGGGGGCGAGTGCGACTACTGGGCCTGCATTCCGTCGAAGACCTTGCTGCGGCCGGGCGAGGCGCTCCAGGCAGCACGCGAGGCACCGGGAGCTCGCGAAGCCGTGACCGGAGGCGTCCGACCACAGGGTGCCTTCGAGTGGCGCGACTTCATGGTGGCGAGCTACGAGGATGGGGCCAAGGCCGCCTGGCTCGAGGGGAAGGGGATCCAGGTGCTTCGCGGCGCGGCGCGACTCGCCGGTCCGGGACGCGTCGATGTCGGCGACGAGGCCTTCTCCGCCGACCACGTTGTAATCGCCACGGGATCGGATGCGGTGGTGCCGCCCGTGCCCGGCCTGGACGAACTGGACGGTGTCTGGACGAACCGCGAGGTCACGGCGCTCCGCGAGGTGCCGCGGCGGCTGCTTGTGCTGGGCGGCGGCCCGGTCGGGGTGGAGATGGGGCAGGCCGTGCGCCGCATGGGGGCCTCGGTGGCGCTAGTCGAGGGCATGGATCACCTCCTGCCGCGCGAGCCGAAGCCGCTCGGCGAGGCGCTCGGCACCGCGCTCGCTGCGGACGGCATCGAGCTGCACTTCGGCGAGCACGCCAGCGGTGTCCGCCGCGACGGCGACGAGTACGTCGTCGAGTTCGCCGGCCGCACCGACCTGCGCGGCGACCGCCTGCTCGTGGCGACCGGCCGGCGTGCGCGCGTCGATGACCTTGGCCTCGACACCGTCGGCGTGCAGCCCACGCGACAGGGGATTCCGGTCGACGAGCGGATGCGGGTGACGGACGGCGTTTGGGCGATCGGTGACGCGACCGGCATCTGGCCGCTGACCTACATGGGCAAGTACCAGGGCCGTGTGGCCGCCGCGAACATCCTCGGGCGCGACCGGACCGCGAACTACGACGCGGTTCCGCGGGTGGTGTTCACCGACCCTCAGGCGGCGTCCGTGGGACAGGCCGAGGGGGCGCTGACGGCGACGGTCCCGCTGGCCGAGGTGCCGCGCACGTCCACGTACACGCGCGCGTACGCGGAGAGCCCGGGCTTCATGACGCTCGTATCGGACGGGGAGCGCCTCACCGGCGCATACGCCCTCGGCCCGGAGGCGGGCGAGTGGCTGCAGCAGGCGACGGTCGCGATCCGCGGGCGCATGCCGCTTCCCGTGCTGTTCGACGTGATCCAGCCCTTCCCGAGCTTCTCGGAGGCCTTCCTGTCCACGCTGAGCGAGCTCGAGGCCCAGACCATGAAGCAGCCGCTGCCGAGCCCGTCCGTGCCCACCTAGGAGGCACCGACGGCGGCGTGAGCACTTCCTTGACTTTCGCCCCGGGATGCGCGGAAATTGCGTTCCACCCGAGGGCGTCGCCCTGTCGTGCCGCGCCCGACCGACGGAGGTCAGCATGAGCACCGGCGAGAGCCCCGGTACCTCGACGGAGGTCCCGGAAGTGGGGACGATCGACATGAAGCTCGAGGTCGTCGCATTGCCCGTCTCCGACGTCGACCGGGCAAAGAGCTTCTACCAGAGCCTCGGATGGCGCTTGGACGCCGACTTCGACCTCGGCGAAGGTCGCCGCGTGGTGCAGTTGACGCCCACCCACTCGGAGTGCTCCATCGCGTTCGGAAGCGGCTTTATCAAGGCCCAGCCCGGCTCCGCCGAGCGCCTGGAGCTGGTCGTCTCGGACATCGAGGCGGCGCGGGATGACCTCATCAGCCGCGGCGTAGAGGTCAGTGACTTCTTCCACTTCGGCCCCGACGGGTCCGGCCCGGGCCTGGACCCGGAGCGCCGCACCTACCAGAGCTACGCCACGTTCAGCGATCCCGACGGCAACGGCTGGCTGCTCCAGGAGGTCACGACCCGGCTTCCCGGGCGGGAATGGGAGGACTGACATGGACGTCGCCTCGCTGGCAGAGCTGTTGCACGAGACGGCCGAGCGTCACGACCCATACGAAAAGAGCGCCCCGGAGCACAACTGGTGGGACTGGTACGCCGCCTACCTGAACGCCCGCCTGGAAGGAAGCAGCCAGGAGGACGCGTCCGAAGCGGCTGGGGCTTACATGGAAGGCGTCCTGGGCGACCGCTGAGCGGGCCCATGTCCGACCAGCTCATCCGCTACGCCGGCGCCTTCGTCCCGGGCGTCGCCCGCTCTGCCTCCGGCTCCTTCTTCGAGCTCGACGACGGGCGCCGCATCCTGGACTTCACCGCCGGCCAGATCTGCGCCACGATCGGCCACAACCATCCCCGGGTGGCCGAGGCCATCGAGGGCGCCTGCCGCAGCGTGCTGCACCTCAACTCGTGGGTGCTCTCCGAGCCGGTCGTGAGCCTCGCCGCCCGCTTGATCGACACGCTCCCGCCGCCGCTCGAGCGGGCGCTGTTCCTGTCGACAGGCGGGGAGGCCAACGAGGCCGCGCTGCGCATGGCGAAGCTCGACACCGGCGGCTTCGAGGTGCTGTCGCTCACGCGGAGCTGGCACGGGCTCACCGCCGGCGCCTCCGCGATCACGTACGCGGGCGGGCGGAGCGGCTACGGCCCGGTGACCTCCGGCGTCTTTTCGCTCCCCGCGCCGTACGCCTACCGCTGCCCGATCCGCCACTGCGAGGGGCGGTGCGACTGCACCTGTCTCGAGGCCGGCTTCGAGCTCTACGACCACGCGAGCGTGGGCTCGCCCGCGGCCATCGTCGCGGAGCCGGTGCTCTCGGCCGGCGGCGTGATCGTTCCGCCGCCCGGGTACTTCACGCGGCTTGCGGAGCTGTGCTCGGAGCGGGGCATCCACGTGATCCTGGACGAGTGCCAGACAGGCCTCGGGCGCCTGGGGTCGCTGTACGGGTTCGAGGTCTACGACTTCGTGCCGGACTTCCTGACGCTGTCGAAGACGCTCGGCGGCGGGGTGCCGGTCTCCGCCGTCGTAACGAGCGCGGAGATCGAGCAGCGCTGCTTCGACCGCGGCTTCCTCCACGTGACCTCGCACGTGTCCGACCCGATGCCCGCCACGGTGGCGGAGGCCGTGCTCGACGTCGTGCTCGAGGAGGACCTCGCCGGGGCCGCACGCAGACGGGGCGAGCGGCTGCTCGGGGGGCTGCGCGAGCTCCAGGGCCGTCACGAGGCGATCGGGGACGTCCGCGGCATGGGCCTGCTCTGCGGAGTCGAGCTCGTCGAGGACCGCGACACCCGCGCCCCGGCGGACACCCTCGGCCCCGCGCTCACCGACGAGTGCCTGCGCTGCGGCCTGTCGATGAACCTGGTGCGCGGGCAGTCGGCCGGGTCCGCCAACTGCCTGCGGATAGCGCCCCCGCTGACGATCTCCGACGACGAGATCGACCTCGGCCTCAGCATCCTCGACGACGCGCTCACGACCGTGACTGCGCGCCCTGAGGCAGCCCTCGCCAAGTAGGCAGTTCCCAGGTCATGACTGATCGTCCGTGATTTCCTTGATGAACTGCAGGCGGTCGAATCGGGGGTCCAAGGCGGCCAGCTCGTCGGCGAACGAATGAGCGACGTGGAGGACCGCGCGGGCCTCTTCCGGCGCGTCGAGAGCCTCCATCGTTCCGTGTGCGCGACGGAGCACGCGGGCGATCAGCTGGTCGACGGTCTCGTTGGACGTCTGGACGGGAGCGGCTGGGGCTGACGTAATCACTGTGATCTCCTTGCTAGTCGTTGGTGGCGCTTGCGGCGTGTGCGATAGCGGCGGCCATCGGCATCACGCCTTCCGTTGACTGGTGCCGCCCCGCGAGGTGCCGGCGGAGGCTGCGCACGAGCAGGTACGGCCTGGTGAAGGCCGGGCCCATCCCCTACACGATCGTCCGCGCGACGCAGTTCTTCGAGTTCATCGGCCGCATCGCCGACTCGAGCACCGACGGCAACACCGTTCGGCTGTCGCCTGCCCTCGTTCAGCCGGAGGCGGCTGACGACGTCGCCGGCACTCTGGCCGATGTCGCGGTCGGGGCGCCACTGAACGACACGGTCGAGCTGGCCGGCCCGGAGGCCTTCCGTCTCGACGAGCTCGTCCGGCGCCTCCTGAGCGCGAAAGACGACCCACGCCAGGTGACCGCCGACGTTCACGCCGGCTACTTCGGCGTCGAGGTGGACGACCGGTCCCT
>DASZJZ010000126.1:0-12602 GCA_035947555.1 Thermoleophilaceae bacterium
CGGCGACGATCTGCGCCAGCAGTCCGCCGGTCGAGTGGCCGATCACCGCGGGCTTCCTCTCCAGCCGCCCGATCACCTCTGCGGTGTGATCGGCGACCTGGCCGAGCGTCTTCCTCGCGAGGACTTCGGGGTTCGCCCTGGCCTCTGCGACCGTCTCGGGATCGTCGGGCCAGCTCGGGGTCACCGCGGCATAGCCCGCGTCCTCGAACAGCTCGGCCCAGCGCTCCCAGCTACTCGGCAGCAGCCAGAGCCCGTGGATGAACACGACCGGTGTCCTCCCACTCGCGTTCGCCTGCTCAACCTGCTGCGCCTCGCGCGCGGTGATCGGTGCCATAGCGACGGCAGTATGCCGCTTCGCGGACGAAGGGCTCTACTCTCGAGCTCCAGCCGAAGCAGACGTCTATGCGGGCGATCCCTGGACGATGAAGGTCAGGGCCGCACGATCTCGCGTGTGAGCAGCACCGCCGGCGGCCGCGGTCCAGCCGTGGGCGTGACGAGCGCGATCGCGAAGTCGAGCGGGGGATCGAGGTCGACGAGGGCGATCTCCCGTGCCGTGGAGACCGCCGACGTGCGGGTGGTGAGCCCTACGGCTCCGCGGGTGCGGACGGCGGTCTCCCACGCCATCGGGCCGTGCGGGTCCCCGTCGAGCGTGGGCTCGAACCCGGCGGCCCGGCAGCGATCGACGACGGCCTGGTTGTAGCCGCGGCCGCCGGCGTCGTCGACCAGGGCGAACCGCTCTCCGGCGAGCTCCGCCAGGGCCACCCTGCCGCGGCCGGCGAGCGGGTGCGCCGCGGCGACGGCGACGACGGCCGGCTCGCGCGAAATCTCCTCGCAGACGGTCCCGTCCAGCTGCTCGGGCTCGAAGGTGATCGCCACGTCGAGCCGGCCGGCGGCCACGTCGCCGCACAGCACGCCGCTGTTGTCCTGCTTGGCCTCGAGCGTCAGCCCGGGGCGGCGGGCGCGCAGCTCGGCGAGGACGCGCTGGGCGAGCTCGTGGGTCCCGGGCGAGATCCCGATTCGCAGCCGGCCGCGCTCGGCTCCGGCGAACTCGGCCGCCATCAGCTCGGCCTCGTCGGCGGCCTCGACGGCCGCGCGCGCCGGCGCGAGGAGGGTCTCGCCGGCCTCGGTGAGCTCGACGCTCGCACGCGTGCGGGCGAACAGCTCGACCCCGAGCTGTCCCTCAAGGCGCTTCACCTGCTGGCTGAGAGCCGGTTGCGTCACGTGCAGGCGCTGCGCCGCGCGACCGAAGTGCAGCTCCTCGGCCAGCACTACGAAGGGGCGCAGCAGCCGCGGATCCAGCGTCATGCATCGAGCTTATAAGGCGCGCCCCGATCGCAATTTCGCGTTCCCGGAGAGTGCTCGTACGGTCCCCGGCGATGCGAATCACGACCCTCCTGGCGCTCGCCGTGGCAGCTGCGCTGGGCGCCTGCTCCGGCGACGACGAGCAGCGTCCGGAAGAGCCCGCGCAGGCCCCGTCGCGAGAGCGGTCGTCGGCGCCGGCGGTCCCGGACGGGGGCGTGCCCGAGGGCCACGGCGCCGAGGACGAGGCGCCTCCACCCCGCGAGCGCGGCTCGATCGTCGTACCCGAGCGCGACACCACGCCGCCGCGGCCGGTCGTCCGGCTGAACGGGGCGCGGGCGACGCTCGACCGCGGAGCGCCACGCGTGATCGTGTCGAAGGGCGAGCGGATCGCCGTCACGGTCGTCGGCCGCGACGGCGACGGCGGCATGGGACGGGCGCGGGTGGCCATCCGCGCGCGGCTGACGTGCCGGTCGCAGGGCGGCGAGCTCGCGCCGCAACCGTTCGTGCGCTACGTCCCGCCGCCGCAGATCGCCCGTGTCCGCATCGCGCCGGGCACGCGCACCAGGACCGAGCTGCGCCAGACCGTCATGCAGCGCTTCGACGACGAGTGCGCGGGCGGCACTCTCGAACGGTTCAGCGGCGAGGCCTGGGCCGACACCACGAACGCGTCCGGGCTCGACGCGACCAGCAAGCACATCCGCTTCGCGAGCCGGTAGGACGCCGGTCAACCCACCCCGGATCAGGCTCGGCGGCGAGGTCGCCCCGCACGATCTACCCTCGTGGCAGGCATGAGCTCAACTCCTGTCAGCGGCACCGACCAGGTCGGTCATGTGGTCCGGGAAACGCTCGCCGCGATGAGCGCCACCCGGCACGGGAGGGCCGCCCGGTACGCGATGGGCGTCGCGCTGGTCGCGGGCGCGTACTACCTCGCCGGGCGGCTTGGTCTCGAGCTCGCCTATCTCGACGGTGCCGTGGCGGCGGTCTGGCCGCCGGCCGGGCTCGGGCTCGCCGTCCTGTTCCTCTGCGGCATCCGGCTGTGGCCCGGCATCGTCGCCGGCGATCTCCTGCTCGCCGACTTCTCCACGCCGCTCGGGACCGTCCTCGGCCAGACGGTCGGGAACACGCTGTCGCTCGTGATCGCCGCCGTTCTACTACGGCGTCTCACCGGCGGGAGGGGGGACCTGGCGCGCATCGTCGACGTCCTCGCCTTCGTCGTATGCGCCCTGGCGGCCGCGACGGTCAGCGCGGCATTCGGGCCGACCTCGCTCCGCCTCGGCGACGTGATCGCCGCCGACGAGCTCGGGCGCGTCTTGCGCACCTGGACCCTGAGCGACGCTTCCGGGGTGCTCGTGGTCGCGCCGGTCATGTTGACGTGGGCCGCCATGGGGCTCAAGGGCATCCGCCGCCGCGACGTGATCGAGGGGGCGATGGTCCTCGTCGTCCTCGTGGTGGTGGCCGAGCTGGCGCCGCAGCGCGACGTGCCGTACATCGTCTTCCCCGTGCTCCTCTGGGCGGCGCTGCGCCTCGGTCCCCGAGGAGCGGCGACGGCGATCGTCGTCGTCTGCTCGATCACGGTCTGGAACACCGCCCAGGAGGAGGGACCGTTCGTACGCGACTCGATCACCGACAGCCTGCTCGCCACCCAGCTCTTCATCGCCACCGCGGCCCTCACCTCGCTGTTCCTTGCCGCGATGACCGCGGAGCGCACCCGGACGGCCCGCGCGCTGGCTGTGAGCGAGGCAGTCCAGCGCGAGCTGGCCGACGAGCAGGCGGCCCTTCGCCGCGTGGCCACCACCGTGGCGGCGGAGGCGCCGCCGAGCCGGGTCTTCGAGCAGGTGACCGAGGAGGTCGGGCGGCTGCTGGGGCTGCCCGACGCGGCCGTGGTGCAGTACGACGGCGCGCGGAGCGCGAGCGTCGTCGGGGCGTGGAGCGAGGACGGCGATCCGGTCCTGCCGGCCGGCGCGTCGCTCGCCCTGGACGGCAACACGGTCGTCGCGAAGGTGCTCCAGACGGGTGCCGCCCAGCGCGTGGAGCGCTACGAAGAGGCGAGCGGGAGCCTGGCCGAGACACTGAGAAGCGCCGGATACCGCTCCGCCGTGGCGGCGCCCGTGACCGTGGCGGGCGGCCTGTGGGGAGCGCTGGTGGCGGCCACCACTTCGGATGAGCCGCTGCCGAAGGGCCTCGAGCGCCGCCTCTGCGACTTCGCCGACCTCGTCGGCCAGGCGCTCGCCAACGCCGACGCCCGGGAGAGGCTGGCCGCGTCGCGTGCCGAGCTCGTGGCCGTCGGCGACGCCGAGCGCCGCCGGTTCGAGCGCAACCTCCACGACGGCGCTCAGCAGCGGCTCGTGTCCGTGGCCCTCGAGCTCGGCATGGTGGGCGCGAAGCTCGAAGAGGATCCGAAGACCGCCCGCGAGTTGCTGTCCACTGCCCAGGAGGATCTCGCGCAGGGGCTCGAGGAGCTGCGGGAGCTGGCGCGCGGGCTGCACCCGGTCCTGCTCACCGAGCGCGGCCTCGGCCCGGCGCTCGACGCCCTGCTGGCGAGGACGCCGGTGCCGGTCGAGATCGCCGAGCTGCCCGACGAGCGTCTCGACGCGCCGGTGGAGGCGGCCGCCTACTACGTCGTCGCCGAGGCGATCACGAACGTGGCCAAGTACGCGGAGGCGTCGCACGCGACGGTCAGCATCACCCAGTCGAATGGCTCCGCGACGGTCATCGTGCGCGACGACGGCGTCGGCGGCGCCGACCCCGCCGCCGGCTCGGGCCTGCGCGGGCTGGCCGCCCGGGTAGAGGCGCTCAACGGCCGCCTCGACGTGGAGAGCCCACCGGCGCGCGGGACGATCGTCAAGGCCGAGATGCCATTGGGGTGAGCGACCGTGGCCTATGACGAAGGCCTCGCCAATCGCATCCGCGAGCTGCTCGCGGGCGAACCCGACGTCACCGAGCAACGGATGTTCGGCGGCCTCGCCTTCCTGGTCGGCGGGAACATGTCCGTCGCGGCCAGTGGCCAGGGCGGGCTGATGGTGCGTGTCGAGCCCGAGGACACCGACACGCTGCTCGCCAAGCCGCACGCGCGACCGTTCGAGATGCGGGGGCGGGAGATGCGGGGCTGGCTTCGGGTGGACCCGGAAGGCGTGCGGACGAAGCGGCAGCTCTCCCCGTGGGTAAAGCGTGGGGTCGCGTACGCACGCTCGCTGCCGGCGAAGGCGTGACCCGGATGCGGGCAGCACCGAGGACGGCGCCACGACGCGCCTCAGTCGGAGGCTCCGCCTGAGGTTCCGCTCCGCGCCAAGACGGCCTCGATCTCGGCGGCCGCCGGCATCCCGCCGCGCGCGCCCGGCTTCGTCACCGACAGCGCCGCCGCGGCCGTCGCCCAGCGCGCCGCTCGGTGTAGCTCCCACCCGCGGGCCAGGCCGGCCGCGAGCACGCCGCTGAACGCGTCGCCCGCTCCGGTGGTGTCGCGCACCTGGACCGCGGGAGGCTCGATCTGCTCCAACTCGCCTTCGGCCCCCACGAACACCCCTCGCGCCCCGGCCGTCACCAGCGCCGCGCCGGCGCCCGCCCGCACCAGGGCCGCGGCGGCGGACGCCGGATCCGCGACGCGGCCGCAGAGTGCCGCTGCCTCGCCCTCGTTCGGCGTGAGAATCGGGCGCTGCGCGAGGAGCTCAGGCGGGAGCGGCCGCGCCGGCGCCGGGTTCACCACCACCGTCATGCCGCGGGCCGCGGCACGCGCGGCGCCCTCCACGAGCACCTCGTCCTGGACCTCGAGACTCAGTAGCGCGCACCTGGCCTCACCGAGGTCGAGCTCCCCGAACCCCCGGTCCACGTGTCCCGCCCGCAGCAGGTGATTGGCACCGGAGGCCACGGCGATCTGGTTCTCGCCGGCCTGGTCCACGGCGATCCCCGCCACGCCGGTCGCAGCCTCGTCGAGCCGCACGACACCCGCCACGTCCACGCCTTCGCCGGCGAGCTCGTCGATCAGCCGCGCTCCGAAGTCGTCCGTCCCGACGGCTCCCAGCAGCGCCACCGACGCTCCCGCCCGGGCGGCGGCCACGGCCTGATTGGCGCCCTTACCGCCGCCGGCCATCTCGAACGTCCCGCCGGTGACGGTCTCACCCGGCCCCGGCAAAGACGGGACGTGCACCACCAGGTCCATGTTCAGCGAGCCGATCACGAGCAGCTGTGGCGGCCCGGTCATCGGCCGAGCCGCTCCACGGCCGACACCACGAGCTCCCAGAACCCGGGGGCGTCGAGCTCCACCGCGACTCTCGCGTTGGGGCTGCAGCCGCGACGGCCGAAGCGGTCGCAGACCGTCGCGCCGCGCGTATGGGTGCCGTGGAGCTCCACGGCCACGTGTGCGTCCACGCACCGCACGAGCGCGGGGTCGATCACGCGGGCGACCGCCACGGGATCGTGCACCGGCGGCGCCGGGAGTCCCCAGATGTCGCGGTAGCGGTCGCGGAAGAACCCGAGCAGCCGCACCACGGTGTCGGCCAGAGGCGTGCCCAGCCCCCGCAGCTGCTCCAGCACCTCCTCCGTGGCGAGTGCCTGGTGCGTCACGTTGAGGCCGCACATCGTGACCGGCAGCCCGCTCGAGAAGACCACGTCGGCCGCCTCGGGGTCCACGTGGATGTTGAACTCGGCGAGCGGCTCCACGTTCCCCACGCCGGTCGAGCCGCCCATCAGCACGATCTCGCGCACGCGCTCGGCCAGCTCAGGGTGGGTGCGGAGCAGCAGCGCGACGTTCGTGAGGGGGCCGGTCGGCACGAGCGTCACCTGCTGGGCGCTCTCGCGCAGCAGCCGCGCCATCAGCTCCACGGCGTGCTCGCCGGCCAGCGGCACGTCTGGGGCGGCCAGCTCGGCGCCCTCGAGCCCCGACTCCCCGTGCACGTGCGACGCCGTGCGGAGGCTCCCCACCAGCGGACCGGCTGCGCCCGCGGCGATGGGGACGTCGCGGATGCCCGCCATAGAGCACACCGCCCTGGCGTTGTGGGTCGTGCGCTCGAGGGTGCCGTTGCCGGCCACGGTGGTGATGGCGAGCAGGTCGATGCTCGCGTCCGCTGCCGCGAGCAGGATGGCGACCATGTCGTCGTGGCCGGGGTCGCAGTCGAGGATCGTCGGCACGGCGGTCATCAGCGCGGGATCGTGACGACATAGCCTGGGCGGTGCGATGACCCTGCTTGCCGAAGCCGTCAGCGCCTCGCGGGAGCTGACCGGGACCAGCTCGCGGTCCCGCAAGGTCGCGATCCTCGCCGACCTCTTGCGGAGGCTCGAGCCGAGCGAGGTCGGGGCGGCGGTCGGCTTTCTGACGGGTGTGCCGCGGCAGGGGCGGGTGGGCGTCGGGTACTCGACGATCTACGGCCTCGAGCGAGCGCCGGCGCCCGAGCCGTCGCTCACCATCGAGGGGCTCGACCGGGCCATCGAGGAGGTGCAGGCGACCACGGGAAGCGGGTCGGCCGCCGCGCGCAGGGAGGTCCTCGGCGAGCTGCTCGGGCGGGCCACCGAGGAGGAGGCGGACTTCATCAAGCGGCTCTTCACGGGCGGGCTCAGGCAGGGGGCGCTCGCGGGCCTGATGATCGACGCGATCGCCAAGGCGGCCGGCGTGGCGGGCACGTTGGCCCGTCGAGCGCTGATGCTCTCAGGCGACCTCTCGCGCACCGCCGAGATCGCGATGTTCGAGGGGGAGGAGGGCCTGCGGGCGGTGGGGTTCGAGCTGTTCCGGCCCGTCCTCCCGATGCTGGCGTCCACCGCGGCGAGCGTGGAGGAGGCGGTGGCGAGCTTCGACCGCTCCTCCGTCGAGTGGAAGCTCGACGGCATCCGGATCCAGATCCACCGCAGCGGCGATGAGGTCCGCGTCTACACCCGCAACCTCAACGAGGTCACGGAGACGCTGCCCGGGATCGTGGAGGCTGTGCGGCGCCTGCCGGTGACTCGGGCGGTGTTCGACGGCGAGGCGCTCTGGATGGCCGAGCACGGGCCGGCGCCTTTCCAGGAGACGGTGGCGAGGATCGACAGCGAGGCGGCGCCCGAGGGGATCGTCACGTTCCTGTTCGACGTGCTCCACCTCGAGGGCGACGACCTGCTCGACACGCCGCTCGAGGAGCGCGCCGCGCGGCTGGAGGAGGTGGCGTCGCACCTCAGGATCCCGAGCCGGGTCACGTCCGACCCGGGGACCGCCCAGCGCGTGCTCGACGAGTCGCTGCGCGAGGGCCACGAGGGCGTCGTGGTGAAGGACGCCAGCTCGCTGTACAGCGCGGGCCGTCGCGGCAAGGCGTGGCGGAAGGTGAAGCCGGTGCGGACCTACGACCTGGTCGTGCTCGGCGCCGAATGGGGCCACGGGCGCCGGCAGGGGTGGCTGTCGAACCTGCACCTGGGCGCCCGCGAGCCGCGAACCGCGGACTTCCTGATGGTGGGGAAGTGCTTCAAGGGCCTGACGGACGAGCTGCTCGAGTGGCAGACCAAGGAGCTGCTGGCGCGCGAGACGGAGCGGCGCGGAATCGCCGTGCTGGTGCGACCGGAGCTGGTGGTGGAGATCGCCCTGGACGGCGTGCAGACCTCAACCCGCTACCCAGGCGGAGTGGCCCTGCGCTTCGCGAGAGTGAAGCGCTACCGCCCCGACAAGAGCCCCGCGGAGGCGGACACGATCGACGACCTGCGCGAGCTGCTGCGCTGAGCGTCACCCCCTTCGCTTCGCCCGCTGCGCCGCCCGCGCCTGACGCGCCAGCGTCCGGGCGCTCTCCTTTCGGGCCCGTGCGGCCGCCTTCCGGTCGTCCAGGCGGGCCTGTTCGCGCTCGAGCTTTCGCCACGCCTCGAGCCGCTCCGGGTGCACGGCGTCGCGGACTGCGCAGCCGGGCTCGGTGTCGTGGCGGCAGTCGGCGAAGCGGCAACCGCCGGCCAGCGCCTCGATGTCGTCGAAGGCGCTTCCGGTGCCGTCCCACAGGCCGATCGCTCGCAGCCCGGGCGTGTCGACGATCCACGCGCCGCAGGGCAGCGGGATCAGCTCGCGCGTCACCGTCGTATGCCGTCCGCGTCCGTCGCTCGCGCGGACCGGCCCGGTCGCCTGCCGGGCTTCGCCCAGCAGCGCGTTCACCAGCGTCGACTTCCCCACGCCCGAGCGGCCCAGCAGCGCCGCCGTCGTGCCCGGCCCGAGCAGGCTGCGCAGGATGGCCAGCCCGCTCCCGTCGTGCGCGCTCACCGCCACGGCGTCGGCCAGCCCGAGCCGGCGCGCGAGCCGCGCGCCCACCTCCTGGCCGTCGTGCGCCAGGTCCGCCTTCGTCAACACGAGCGCGGCCGGCACGCCCCCGGCCAGCGCTAGGGCGACGAGCCGCTCCGCGCGGCGCTCACCCGGGTCGGGCAGCGACTCCACGACCAGGGCGAGATCGACGTTCGCCGCCAGCACCTGCGCGGCGATCGCCTCGCCCGCCGCCCGGCGGACGATCGTCCCGCCCCGCTCCCAGACGGCTGCGATCGCGCCGCCCGTGTCGACCTCGACCAGGTCTCCTACCACGGGCGGCGTCTCACGCAGGCTCCCACGCACCGGAAGCAGCCGCGGCTCCTCCTCTCCTTCTAACGAGACCAGCCAGTGGCCGCGATGCTGGGCCAGCACGCGGCCGGATCCGGACTTCTCGGGGTACATCGGTGTAGGTCCTCCACGGTTCGTCGATCGTGCACGGCTGCCGCGGGCGACCGGGCGCATGGCCCGGCGCCCGGCTCAGGCAGCCGTGACGTCGGCGATATGGGTGCGGTGGAGGTTCATCCAGCGACGAGAGTACACCCCTCAGTCCTTGTAGGGGTCGAACACGTCGCGGCCAGCCATCGCCACACCGATCGGCGTGAGCCGGTTCTTCACCCGGATCGTGTTCCCGTGCGCGGCCAGCACCTCCGGCAGGCGCTTGTACACCTCCGGCGCCTCGTCGGCGCCGCCGCCCACGAGCACGATCCCCCGCCGGCGCAGGTCGTCCTGCACCGCGGCCCAGTCCACCTTGCCCGGACTCAACTGCTCCTCGGTCCACACGTTGCGCAGCCGCGCCCCCGGGTGGTCCGGGCACGTGCTCGACTTGTCGTCGAACAGCCGGTCGCAGTCCCGGTGGGCGCACTGGTACCGCTTCCGGCGCCGCGTCCGGCCGGCCGCCTGCCGGCGGCTCATCACACGGCCGGCTCCGTGGACCGTCGAGCGCAGGGCCTCGTCGGCCTCGGGGTTCTCGATTCCTTCGAGGATCACCGAGTCGTCGCCCATCGTGGAGCCCACGAAGCCCTCCTGTCCCGGGTCGGCCGGCGTGCACCCCTTTCGAACCACCCACACCGTCCGGCCGAAGTGCTCCTCGCGCCAGGCGAAGTTGTGGTGGTTGTGGACCTCGTGGGTGGCCTCGGCGCCGAGGATCTCGAGCACCTTCTCCACGACCACGTCGCGGCCGGCGTAGGCGTACTCGCCGGCGAGCTGCATCGCGTGCACGTAGCCCTGGCCCGCCTCGGAGTCAAGCGACAGCAGGACCGGCGGCGAGTCCATCTCGCCCTCGCTCACCTTGAGCCCCCGCCGCTTTCGCTCGCCCTCATCGAACGGCAGCCCCTGGGCCACCGCCAGGAACCCCGTGGCGGTCTTGTGCCCGAAGCCGCGCGAGCCGAAGTGCACGCCGACCCACACGCTGTCCTGCTCGTCCTCGAACAGGTTCACGAAGTGGTTGCCGGAGCCGACCGTGCCGAGCTGCTTGGCTGCGAGGTCGAGCATCTTGCGCTGCGGCTCGAAGGAAGCCTCGCGGATTCGGTCCAGCACCGGGTGGTCGGTTCGCTCGCGGGCCGGCACGCCCATGCCGAACGAAATCCGCCGGGCGATCTCCCGCATCACGGCCTCGACACCCGGGCCCGCGTCGAGCTCGGCGCGCGTGAGGTCCGTGCGGACCGCCTTATTGCCGCAGCCGATGTCGAAGCCGACGCCGGACGGCGAGATGTAGCCCTCGTATGCGACCGCCCCGCCGATCGGCTGGCTGTAGCCCGGATGATGGTCGGCGCAGAGCACGCCGTACTCGGCGTCGCCGGCCTTCATGCAGGTCTCGAGCTGCCGGAGGCTCCGCTCGTCGACCGGCCCGAACGTCTTCACGTTCATCGTCATCTCCTTTCCCTGTTTCGATTGCATGAGAGCCCTCGGGAGGAGTCGAACCTCCGACAGCCCGGGTTCAGAGCCCGGTGCTGTGTCTGCTGAGCTACGGAAGCCGACCACGTCGAGCATCCCGGGGTCGCTCGGGTCCGCGATGGAGAACCCGTTCGAGACCATCCCGACCACGATCAGCCGGGCATCGATCCCCGAGCGCTCCCGGTACACGCGGAGCGCGTCGGCGGGTGTACGTCCCCCGCCCACCTCTCGGAGTCGGTCAGGATCACGAACACGTCGACCTCCCGCTCCCGCTCGATGGCGTAGAGCATCGGCAGCGCGCAGTCGGTGCCGCCCGAAGGGAAGGTCGGACACGGAGCGCCAGGAGCATCCGCACGCCGGCCGGCTCGACGAGGTGGTAGACGCGCTGGATTCCACGTCCTACGCGGGGTTCGGGAACGCTGTCGCAACGCCGGCTGCACCGCGGAGGCAAGCGAGCGTCGACGCAGCGGGTGGTGGTCCCGGCGCCCTCGAGATCAGTCGGAGCGGTGGGAGAGGACGTTCACGGTTGTGCCGCTCGGCTCGCGCAGCATGAAGCGCCGAACGCCCCACTCCTCGTCGCGCAGGGGATAGGCGATCTCGAGGCCTCGCTCTGCCGCCCTGGCGTGGATCGCGTCGACGTCATCGACTTCCACAGAGATGCCGGGCGCGGCCGGGTCGTCGTTGCCGATGATCGTCACCTGGGCCGAGGGGTTGGTCGGCGAGACCAGGGTCACGACCCAGTCCAGGTCCATGGCCACCTCGAAGCCGAGCAACTCCGTGAAGAAATCGCGCGTCTCGGCGGGACGGTCTGATCTGATGTTCGGCACCGTTCTCCCGATGGTGGGCGCTCTCGTCCGCTCCGCCTCGTTCACCGTTCCTCCTGTTCCGCCATCGCAGTTCTTCCGTGGTCGAAGTCCTCGCGCAGAGCGTAGGAGCGCGCCCGCCCTCCCTCTTGGACGAATGTGACCGGCGTCCTGGTTCGGCGCCTCATGCCTCAGACCGCGAAAAGCAGCAAGGGCGCTACTGGCGAAGGGGGTGGGCCGCGAAGGCGCCATATCCGTTCAGGTTCACGGCCCACACTGCCGCAGGACGCGACGTGGGCGGAGTTTCGCTGTCGCGTGGACGCCACCCTCGCCCGACTCTCCCTTCACTTACGCGTCGGACGAGGGGAGAAGCGATCGGCATCAGGGCCGCCTCGGCGCCTGGAGCTCAACCAGGCAGCACCTCGTTGCCGTGCCGCCGGACGATTTCGGCGACGTTCTCGGGCGGGGCGACGCTCGGCGGGGGGACGGTCGGTGCCTCGGCCGGCACGCTGGCCTCCTCGATGAGGTTCTCGAAGCCGCCGGGGGTGAGCACCCAGATCATCCGCGCGCCGCGTGGCCCGACCGTGAACCTATGGGGGACGTCGCGGGGACCGAACGCGTGCTGTCCGGCAGCCAGCTCGACGGTCTCGCCGCCGACGATCATGGTCACGTCGCCCTCGAGGACGTAGAAGCCCTCGTCCTCGGTGTAGTGGACGTGCAGCGGGGCCTCGAGCCCGGGCGGTGCGGTGATCTCGACCAGCGTGTACTGGCCGGCGGTGTCGGCGGCGGAGGCCTTGACCTCGGCAAGCATGCCGAAGAACCAGCGCGGCTGGCCGAGGGCGGTGGGGGACTGGAGAGCGGTCGAGGGCGGCGTTGCCATGGGTGCCTCCTAAGGGGCTGTGAGCGGTGTGGTTAAGGAATGACTTCGGCGACTATAATTCGTCGGAGAAAATTCGTCAAGGAAATGTCTCCACGAAAATATGACATGACGAAGCGGGCCGCGGCCGTCGCGCGTACGCGGCAGCAGATCGTCGACGCCACCCGCGAGCTGCACAGCGAGCAGGGCATTGCCGCGACGAGCTGGGACGACATCGCGGCCCGCGCGGGCGTGGGGGTGGGGACCGTCTACCGCCACTTCCCCTCACTCGACAAGCTCATCCCAGCCTGCGGCGAGATCACCATGCAGGTCCTCGCGCCACCCGACCCGGCGACGGTGGCGGCGCTCTTCGAGGACGCCACGGAGCCGGCCGAGCGCGTCGGGCGGCTCGTGCGCGAGGCGTTCGCGATCTACGAGCGCGGTGCCGCGGAGCTGCGCACGATCCGCCGCGAGCGCGACGTTCACCCGCGCGTCGCCCAGGACTGCGACGAGTTCG
>DASZJZ010000127.1:0-7330 GCA_035947555.1 Thermoleophilaceae bacterium
AGGTCGCGGGCGCGACGCCCAGCGCCCCGAGCGCGGCCGCGGTGCCGAGCACGGCCAGCACGGCGACGGCGAGGATGGTCTGGCGCATGGGCGGAGCCAGCGTAACCCGCCAGGGGGACCGCGGCCAGCGGTGTGACGTCCTGCTAGCCGGCGGCGGCGGCTTTGACCAGCTTTGCCGCGCCGAGCATCCCGAAGATGTTCGGGTGCACGGGCGCCGCCGCGTTGGCCGGCACGGCCGGCTCGACCCAGCGGATGCCGGGCGGCTTGCAGGCGTCGTGGCCGATGCTCGCCTGGTACCAGTCGATCACGCCCACGCCGTTGAGCCCCGCCTGCTCGACCAGCATCGAGTTCAGCTCCTTCTGCTTCTCGCGCAGGTAGGCGATGTCGCCGTCGGCCACGGGCATCTGGGGCCAGCAGCCGAAGGTGCCGCGCTCCGGGAAGATCGCGGCGTAGGTGAGCACGTACACGTCGGCCTGCGGCGAACGCTCCTTGATGCCCTGGAACACCTCCGCCACGAGCGGCGCCGTGGCCTTGATCCGCTCGCTGATCTCGTCACGGCCGTTCTGCACGTACTGGTCGCGGCACGGCGACCCGCGGCGCTGGAAGGTGAAGCAATCCTCGGCGATGCTCGAGAAGCCGATGTCGTTGCCGCCGATGTTGATGGTGACCAGCTCGGTGTCGAGCTGAAGGCTGTCGAACTGCGGCGGGTTGGGCCCGGGGGTGACGTTCTGCGGCTGCGTCATGTCCTCGGTCTCGGCGCCGCTGCAGCTCGGATCGCGGAACTCGGCGAAGGCGAGCGTGCGCTGCGCGATGTGGGCGTAGTTGTTGTTCGACTTGAGGCAGCCGAACGGCTGGATCTGCAGCGGGATGAGCGGGCCGGCGGCGTAGGAGTCGCCCAGCGCGACGTAGTCGGCCGACGCGGACGCCGGCACGACCAGCGCGATCAGCGCCACGATCAGCGCCATCCCCCTGCGCAGCATGCCGACTGCGTACCCGGTCTCGCTGCACGTCACACCCGGTGCCATCCTCGGCCGTGGCCCTGGGGGCCATCTCATGCGCGCCCCTCGCTGACAGCCACGAGTGACCCCACCTGGCTTACGCGGCGTGACGCGACCGCGACGTACGTGACGCGATTGCGACGCACGCCGTACGCGAAGGCACAGCCGGGAAGCCGATCGCCGACGCGGCGGCTGTCAGTGCCGCTGCCGCCCCCCTCACGAGGGGGATTCGACCACCACGCGCCGCCAGCCGCGCAGGATCCACAGCGCGGGCGTCGCAACCAGCACCGCGCCCCCGATGGCGAGCGCCGCCACGCCGATCTCGGACAGCGCGAGGCCGCCCATCAGCGCGAGCCCGGCGCCGGTGCCCCCCGACAGCAGGTCGTTGAAGCCGAGCAGCTTGCCGCGCTCGGCCGGCCGGCTGCGGTCGGCGAGCTCGGCGGTGGCGGCCACGAAGGAGAAGTTCCATCCGAGCCCCAGCCCGAACAGCGCGATCGAGATGGCGGGCACGCTCTCGATCCAGATCAAGCTGATCGCCGACAGCATCATGATCAGCAGGCCGCCCCCGAGCGCCGGCGTGCGACCGATGCGGTCGATGATGTCCCCGACCACGATCACCAGCGCGTACATGCCGATCACGTGCGCGCCGATGATCGGGAAGACGTTGTGGCCCGCGTGCCCGTGGTGGTCCACCACGACGGCGCCGGTGAGCGTCATCAGCGCCACCATGACCGCGAAGCTCGCCTGTGCGGCGAGGAGCGACGGGATCACGCCCGGGCGGCGCAGCAGCTCCGAGAGCGGGGCCGGGGGCGCCACATCCCCGTCCTGCGACGGGGCGATCAGCGCCGCGATGCGCTGCGGGTCTGGCCGCACCGACGCCACCAGCCCCATCCCCACCAGCATGATCGCCCCGGCGGCGAGCCAGAGCGGCACGAGCGCGTCCCCGTCGAGGTCGCGTCCGGCCAGCAGCGGGCTGAACACCGCGGGGCCGAGGAGCGCGCCGAACACGGCCCCGAAGAGGACGAGCGCGATGCCTCGGGCCCGGCGCTCGGGCGGGTACATGTCGCCCGCCGCGGTGCGGGCCAGCAGCGCCACGCCGCTCGCGGCCCCGACGCCCGCGAGTCCGGCCAGGACCACGGGCGCGGATTCCATGGCGCTACCGAGCGCGGACAGCGCGCAGCCGGCCGCCCCCACCAGGTAGCCGGCGACCAGAACCGGCACCCGCCCCACCCGGTCCATCGCCCGTCCCGCCGGCAGTGCGGCGAGCGCACCGGACGCCAGCACGATCGCCGGCCCCAGGCCGAGCAGCCCCTCCACGTCGAGCACGAGCACCAGCGTGATCGAGGCGACCGCCGCCGACAGCTGGAGCATCGCCGAGTTCGCCGCCAGCGCGCCGGACAGCAGCGCTGTGTTACGGCGGATCGGAAGAGCTGGCTGGACGCTCAGGACACCGTGCGGCGGAAGAGAAGCCAGCACACCACCGCGATCACCACCGCGATGAACGGCAGGCCCCAGCCGATCACGCCGACGAGCGCGAGGATGCCGCCGATCACGGCGACGGTCCCGGCCACTCCGCCTCCGACCGCCAGCTGGTACGCCCGCTTCTCGCGTGACCGCCTCGAGGGAGGCCCGCCGGAACGCCGTGTGAGGTCGCCGCTCATGGACACAACGGTACAGGTGACGTTCAGAAAGATGAACGCAAGATGGGCCGGGCGACCTCTTGCCGGTTTTCGGCCTTGGTGAGCTAATGGATGAATGACCCCGACGGTCATCTCGCACCAGCTCAGGGAGGGAAGCCTCTCGGACGTCGAGAGCGACATCCCGGCGGGCCTGACGCTCGCGGAGTACGCAGCGTCGCGCCGTCCGGCGGCTCCGTCGGGACTAAAGGCGCGCATGGCCTCGCTGCTGCGGCCGCGGAGGACGCGATGACCTCGGGGGGTCGCACCAGCGTCCCCGCGCCCCACATCTGCCGCAGCTGCCGCCTGCCGCTCGTGCAACCTCAGCGCGTGGTGGCCGAGCGATCGCGCTGGCGCGTCTTCCTCCGCTGCCCCAGCTGCGAGTGGACCGCCGAGGAGCTGCTCGACGAGCTGGCGCTCAAGCGCCTCGACGAGGAGCTCGAGCGCGGTACCCAGCAGCTGATCGTGGCGATGCGGCAGGCCACCGACATGAACATGCGCGAGTACGCGGCGCGCTTCACGTCGGCGCTGCACGCCGACGCCATCGTGCCGGCGGACTTCTGAGCCGCGCTCAGGACGGCGGCGCCGACGCCGCCTCGGACGCCTGCGGCTCGTGCCGGTAGTACTCGACCGGCTCGGCCGGGAGCGGCGTCTTCTCGAGGATGAGATCGGCGGCCTTCTCGGCGACCATCATCACCGGCGCGTAGATGTTCCCGTTCGTGACGAACGGGAACACCGACGCGTCGGCCACGCGGAGCCCCTCCAGCCCATGCACCTTCATGCTCAGCGGATCGACCACGGACATGTCGTCGGTCCCCATCCGGCACGTGCAGGACGGGTGCAGCGCGGTCTCTGCGTCCTTCGCCACCCAGTCGAGGATCTGCTCGTCGGTGTCCACCTCCGGGCCCGGTGACAGCTCGCCGCCGCTGTACGGCTCGAAGGCGGGTGCGCCGAGGATCCTGCGGGTGACGCGCACGGCCTCGATCCACTCGCGCCGGTCGTTCCCGGTCGAGAGGTAGTTGAACAGCAGCGCCGGGTGTTTGCGCGGATCGCTCGACACCGCCTTGCAGGTGCCCCGCACGTCCGAGTACATCGGCCCGACGTGGACCTGGTAGCCGTGGCCGCCGCCGCTTTCGGGGACCGTGCCGTCGTACCGGACCGCGATCGGCAGGAAGTGGTACATCAGGTTGGGCCACTTCACGTCGTCGTTGCTGCGCACGAAGCCGCCGGCCTCGAAGTGGTTGGTCGCGCCCGGGCCCGACTTCCGCAGCAGCCACTCGAGCCCCACCTTCGGGCGGTTGTGCATCTTGAAGTACGGCGCCATCGACACCGGCTGCGTGGCGCTGTGCTGGATGTAGACCTCGAGGTGGTCCTGCAGGTTCTCCCCCACGCCCGGGAGGTCGGCCACCACGTCCACGCCGATGCCGCGCAGGTGGTCGGCCGCCCCGACGCCCGAGATCTGCAGCAGCTGCGGCGAATTGATCGCGCCGCCGCAGAGGATCACCTCGCCTCCGTGGGCCCGGCGGCTGCCCCGGCTACGCCGGGCGTACTCGACCCCCACGGCGCGCTTGCCCTCGACGACGACCTTGGTGACGAAGGCGAACGTCTCCACGTCGAGGTTGGGGCGGTCCATGACAGGGTGCAGGTACGCGCGCGAGGCGGACAGGCGCCGGCCGTTGTGCACGTTGCGGTCGAACTTCGCGAAGCCCTCCTGCTTGTAGCCGTTCACGTCCTCGGTCAGCTCGTAGCCGACCTCCTGCACGGCGGCGAAGAAGGCGTCGAACAGCGGGCCCCTGGCGGGGCCGCGCTCGAGGACGAGCGGGCCGTCGTGGCCGCGGAAGGGGTCGTCCGGCCGGGCCGCGAGGCAGTTCTCCATCTTCTTGAAGTAGGGCAGGCAGTGGGCGTAGTCCCACGTCTCCATGCCGTCGCCCGCCGCCCAGCGGTCGTAGTCCATCGGGTTGCCGCGCTGGAAGATCATCCCGTTGATGCTGCTCGAGCCGCCCAGCACCTTGCCGCGCGCGTGGTACACGCGCCGGCCGCCCATGTAGGGCTCGGGCTCGGACTCGTACTTCCAGTCGTAGAAGCGGCTGCCGATCGGGAAGGCGAGCGCGGCGGGCATGTGGATGAAGACATCGAACCACCAGTCGGGCCGGCCCGCCTCCAGCACCAGGACGCTGTTCGACGGGTCCTCCGAGAGGCGGGCGGCGAGCGCGCTCCCCGCCGACCCGCCGCCGACGATGACGAAGTCGTAACGCCGCTCGGTCACGGCGTCACCCGCTCGCCGCGAGCTCCTGCTTCGGCGTCTCCTTCTTCGGGTCGATGAAGGGCTTCTGCACCACCGTGGCCTCGACCATCCCCTCGGGCCGCTCCACCTCGAGCTCCGTGCCGAGGTCCGAGTGCTCGGTCGGCACCATCGCGTACCCGATGTTCTTCTCGAGCCGCGGCGACCAGCACGCCGACGTGATCCGCCCCACCACGCCGCCGTCCTTGTGGACGGGGAAGGTGTCGATCATCGAGCCGTCGTTGTAGGAGCCGACGTTCTCGCCGCCGATCTCCACGCCCACGAGCTTCCGCTTCGGCCCCTCGGCCTTGATCTTGGCGAGGGCCTCCTTACCGATGAAGTCGCCGCCGGCCTCGAGGTCGACCATCCAGTCGTAGCCCATGCCGACCTCGTAGGGGTTCGTGTCGTACCACATGTCGCAGCCGGGGCCGAGGGCGAGGATGCCGCCCTCGATCCGGCGGATGTGGCAGGGGCCGATCACCTCGAGCCCGTGCGGCTTGCCGGCCTCGAGAACCGCGTCCCAGAGCCTGACGCCGTTCTTGCTCGCCTCGTAGAGGTAGATCTCGTAGCCGAGCTCGGCCGTGTAGCCGGTCCGCGACACGAGAACGTTCATGCCGTCCAGCTCGTACGCGCGCAGGAAGTAGTAGGGGATCTCGAGGATGCTGTCGCCGAACAGGTCGACCATCACGTCCTTCGACTTCGGCCCCTGCACCTGCACCGGGCCGACGTCGATCTCCCTGATCGTCACGTCGTGGCCCGAGTTGTAGGCCACGCCGCGGGCCCACAGCTCGACGTCGCTGTCCGCCAGCGAGAGCCAGAAGCGGTTCTCCTCGACCCTGAGGAGGACCGGGTCGTTGATGATGCCGCCGTCCGGGAGGCAGAGGAACACGTACTTGCACTGCTCGACGGCGCACTTGTTGAGGTCGCGGGCGACGAGCAGGTTGGTGAACTCGAAGGCGTCCGGGCCGCTGATCTCGATCTGGCGCTCCACGCCCACGTCCCAGAGGGTCACGCCGTTGAGGAGATGCCAGTACTCCTCGACCGGGTCGCCGTAGTGGCGCGGGTGGTAGGTGTGGTTGTAGACGCTGTACAGCTGGATGCCATGGCGGCGCGAGGCATAGAAGTACGGCGACTTGCGGATGCGCGGGTACAGCAGGATTCCGGGGTTCTCGTTCACCTGTGACAAGGGCTCTCTCCTCCTAGTTCTGCAAGCGGTCGACGAGCTGTCGTCGCCAGGTCTCGGTCTGCTTGAGCTCGTTGAAGGTGTACACGTGGATGCCGCCGAGGCGGGCTGCGGGGTCGGCGAAGGTGGGGGCGAGCTGCTCGAGTAGGTCCGTGGGGGTGTAGTGCTTTGGGGAGAGGAAGCGGCGGACGAGGCCGCGCTGGGAGCGCAGGAAGCGGACGGAGTCGCCGAGGCCGATGCGCACGGAGGTCTTGAGGAGCTTGCGGCTGTCGACGGCGCCGGGCACGCCGATCCAGATGGGCAGGTGGGTGCCGCGATCTCGGACGCGCTTCACCCAGGTGGCGATCGTGTCGGCGTCGAAACAGATCTGGCTGACGATGTAGGTCGCCATCGGCTCCTTGGCGAACATCGCCTCGATGGTGGTCTCGTCGCTGATGAAGTGGTGGCTCTCGGGGTAGCCGGAGATGCCGATCTCGTCGAACTGGTGGCGCAGCTCGCCCATGGCGGCGAGGAGCTCGGCGGCGCCCTCGAACTCGCCGGCCGGGTGACGGGCGTCGCCGGCGATGACGAAGACGTCGGTCACGTTCGCCGCCTTCAGGCGGGCGACGATCTCCTCGAGGTGGCTCCGGTCACGGACGAGGCGGGCGGAGAGGTGGGGAACCACGCTGTACCCGCGCGGGGCAAGCTGCTCGGCGAGCTCGAGGGTGGCCTCGAGGCCCTTGGTGGGAGAGGCTGTGAGGGTGACCTTGCTGCCCTTGGGGAGGTTCGCCGCCACATCGTCGGCGACACCGTCGAGCGGGAGGATCTCGTAGCGGGGGCGCCGGAGGGCGGCGAGGAGCGCCCCCCGGGGACCTGGCGCGCCCGCGGACGCGCTTCGCGAGGCGGGCGCGCGCTGCGACGCTGCGACGAGCACCACGCTGATATATCAGTTCCCGAGCCGAGGGGTCAACCCGCCAAAGCGGGGGTCCGCGGGGCGAGCAGGCCGAGCGCCTCCTCGAGGTCGATGCGGCGGTAGGTCTCGACTGGAACGCCGTCGACGAGTAGGTCGCGTCGCGCTCGAAGGATGCGCATGCGAACGTCCCGCTCGACCTCGCCGAGGCGCGACTCGATCGCTGCGATGCGGGCGCGACGCGCGCGCGACCGGGCCGCGTGGTCGGCCCCGGCCTGGCCGGCATCCGCTGGGAGCGCAGGA
>DASZJZ010000128.1:0-2296 GCA_035947555.1 Thermoleophilaceae bacterium
GCCGCCCTCGATCAGGTCCGCCACGAGCGGGTGGGCCTTGAGCTGCTGGAGCGCGTCGTGCACCGAGAAGCGCGCGTCGCGGTAGTCGAGCCCAACGACGAGCCCCATCGAGATGCGGTCCTCGCCCATCGGGTAGATGAACGAGCCGCCGAACTCGCGGTACTTGGCCGCGAAACGCAGCGGCCAGCCCATCGTGTGGATCACCCGGTCGAGCGGCTTCTGGACCTCCCACACCTCCTTCACACCGAGCTCCCACTGCTGCGGGTCCTCGGAGCCAAGGTCGAAGTGGCGGATCGCGGCGCCGGTCAGGTGGCCCTGCGTGCCCTCGCAGAGGACCGTGGCCTTGGCGATCAGGTCCGAGCCGGGCTCGAAGTTCGAGAGCTCCTCGCCGTCCCGGCCGCGACCCTTGTCGCCCGACCTCACCCCGACCACGCGGCCGTCCTCCACGAGCAGCTTCGCGGCGGCCGTCTCGCCGAGGATGTATACGCCCGCCTCCTCGGCCCTCTCGCCCAGCCAGCGGCCCAGCTGGGCGACCGCGGTCACGTGGTTCCCGTGGTTGCGGAAGGGGGGCGGCGTTGGCTTGAGCGGGATCGCGCGCTTGCGGTTCGGCAGCAGGTAGACCGCGTCCCTGTCGACGGTACCGAAGGTCGGCCACTCCTCCTCGGGCAGGTCCGGGAACAGCTTCCGCATCGCCGACGGCTTCATCATGGCTCCCGACAGCAGGTGCGAACCGGTCGTCTTGCCCTTCTCGACGAGGGCAATCGGCACCTCGCCGAGCGACTCCATCAGCGCCTCGTCCTCTGCCAGCAGCTGGGTCAGGCGGATCGCGCAGGCGAGCCCGGCGGGCCCGCCGCCGACGATCACGACGCCGACCTCGATCCGCTCGTCCTCGGGATCCGTGGGGGGCCCCACGAACTCCTTCGCGGAGTCGACGGGGGGTGGGAACTCGACCGGCGCCGTGCTCATGCAGTTATCCCCGATCTCCGCGCGGGAACGCGCGTCTATCCATCCTTCTTCGCCTTCACCGCGTCGGTGAGCTTGGGCAGGATCTTGTTCAGGTCGCCCACCACGCCGAGGTCGGAGAACTCGAAGATCGGCGCGTTCGGGTCCTTGTTGATCGCGACGATGTTCTCGGAGTTCTGCATGCCGACCTTGTGCTGGATCGCCCCGGAGATGCCGGCCGCCAGGTAGAGCTTCGGCGCGACCGTCTTGCCGGTCTGGCCGATCTGGGCCGCGTAGGGGTACCAGCCGGCGTCCACCACGGCACGGGTGGCGGCCACCGCTCCGCCGAGCGCGTCGGCGAGCGCCTCGGCGAGCTCGAAGCCCTCCGCCTTGCCGAGGCCGCGCCCACCGGCCACCAGGATGTCGGCGTCCTCGATGTTCACGTCCGCGCCGCGCTGTTCGCCGCGCTGGACCATCACGGCCCTGGTCGAGTGCTCCTCGAGCTGGACGTCCACGTCGACCACCTCGGCGGCGCCCTCGCCGCCCTCCGTGGCGTCGAAGGCGTTCAGGCGGCCGATGATGATGCCCGGCTCGCTCACGTAGCCCACGTCCACGATCGCGGAGTCCTGGAGGATCGGCCGCTCGGCCACCAGCTTCCCGTCCTGCGCCTTCACCGCCGTGACCTCCATCGTCACGCCGGCGTTCAGCCGCGCCGTCAGGCCGGCGCCGATCTCGAAGCCGAGCAGGCCGCCGCCGAACAGGGCGTACTTGAAGCCGTTGTCCTGGATGACCTTGGCCATGACGTCGACGACCGGCTGGGCGAGACCCTCCGGCGCCTTCGCGCGGAACACCTTGCCGGCGCCGTACTTGCCGAGCGAGGCGCAGAGGTCGTCGGTCAGGTCGTCGCCCTCGCCGACCACGACGGCGGCGCACTCGCCGCCCAGCTCCTTGGCCAGCTTCGCGCCCTCGGAGACGGCGCCCAGCGAGTTCTTGTTGAACTCGCCCTGGTAGTGCAGCGCGTAGACGAGGATGCTCATGCCAGCAGCTTCCTTTCCTCTAGCCAGCTGACGATCTTCTCGACCGTCTCGTTGGTGTCCTCGTCCTCGATGATCTCGCCGGGCTCCTTCTCGGCCGGCGGGTTCACCGCGAGGACCTCCGTGCGGGAGCCCTGCTCACCGACGCGATCCGGCTCGATCCCCACGTCCCCGACCGCCTTCGTGTCGAGCTGCTTCTTCTTGGCGCCCATGATCGCCTTGAGCGACGGGTAGCGCGGCTCGTTGATGGCGTCGCCGACCGAGATCACGGCGGGCAGCTCCACCTCGACGGTGTCGTAGCCGTACTCGGCCTGGCGCTC
>DASZJZ010000129.1:0-5121 GCA_035947555.1 Thermoleophilaceae bacterium
CCCCAGAGCTGCTCCAGGCGGTAGTACTCCCGGGCGTCGGGCGTGAAGATGTGGGCCACCACGTCCAGGTAGTCCAGGAGGATCCAGCGGGCTTCGCGTTCGCCTTCGGTTCGGCGCGGCAGCAGTCGCTCGTCCGCGTGCTTCAGCTCGTCGTGGATCGCGTCGTGGATCGCCTTCGTCTGGCGCTCGGTGTTGCCCGAGCAGATCACGAAGAAGTCCGTGTAGGACACGATTCCGCGCAGGTCGATCACTCGGATGTCGATCGCCTTCCGGTCGGCGGCGATCGCCGCGATCCGTTCGGCCAGCTTTGCGGAGTCGGTCTGGGGTGGGGTCATGCGGTTGACGCCGCCGTCGGAGCCGCTTCCGGAGCCGGACCGGTCGCGGCCGCCCCGTACAGCCCCTTCGCCCCGATGTAGCTCGCCACCTTGTCGGGCACGAAGTAGCGAATCGGCTTGCGCTGGCGCACGCGGCGGCGGATCGCGCTCGACGAGATCTGGATGATCGGCATGTCGAGGTAGCGGATCCGCTCGGCTCCGCGCAGCCGTCCGATCTTGATGCCGATCGCGTTGCGCGACCAGTTCGTGCGCTCCACCACGGCGACGGTCGCGAGCGACAGCACCGTCTCGGGCTGGTGCCAGTCCGGTAGCGCCGCCGCCTGGTCTCCCCCCAGGATCAGGAAGAGGTCGTCGTCGGGGGCCTTGGCGCGGATGTCGCGCAGCGTGTCCGCCGTGTACGACGGCCCCTCGCGGTCTACCTCCAAGCGTGAGATCTCGAAGCGCTCGTCGTCGCCCGCCGCCAGCTGAACCATCTCCAGCCGCGCCTCCGCCCCCGGGTCGTCCTCGTGCTCCCGGTGCGGCGCCTGTCCCACCGGCATGAACACCACCTTCTCCAGCTCCAGCTGCACCAGCGCCTCCTGGGCGCAGACCAGGTGGCCGACGTGCGGCGGGTTGAAGACGCCTCCGAGGATGCCTACGCGCAAACCGAGCTACTCGCGGACCTGGCCGGATCCCTCGATCACGAACTTGTAGGTGGTGAGCTCGCGCAGGGCGATCGGTCCGCGGGCGTGGAGCTTCTGGGTCGAGTTGCCGATCTCGGCGCCCATGCCGAACACCGCGCCGTCGGTGAAGCGGGTCGAGGCGTTCACGTACACGGCGGCGGCGTCCACGCCCTCGGTGAAGGCTTTCGCGGCGGAGGTGGACCCGGTCACGATCGCCTCCGAATGCCCTGACCCGTAGCGGCCGATGTGCTCGATCGCCTCCTCTGCCGAGTCCACCACCTTCACGGCGAGGATCAGCGCGTGGTACTCGGTGCGCCAGTCCTCCTCGGTCGCGTCCGCGAGCGAGTCGGCCAGCTCGCCGGACACGGCCCGCGTGCGGGCGTCCACCCGCAGCTCCACCCCGCGCTCGCGCAACTCGCGCAGTGCGACCGGCAGGAACTCGGCAGCCACGTCGCCGTGGACCAGGAGCGTCTCGGCCGCGTTGCACACCGACGGCCGCTGCACCTTGGCGTTCACCGCGATCGCCAGCGCGTGGTCGAGGTCCGCGCTCGCGTCCACGAACACGTGGCAGTTGCCGGCGGCGGCGTACATGACCGGGACGGTGGCGTGCTCCTTCAGCGCCGCCTTCAGGCCCTCTCCCCCGCGCGGGATGATCAGGTCCACCACGCCGTCCTGGGTCGAGATCTGGCGCAGCTCGTCGCGGTCGCCGCCGCTCACGATGGAAATCGAGCCCTCCGGCAGGCCGGCGCCGGTCACCGCGGCGGTAGAGGCCACCTGGGCGAGCACCGCGTTCGAGTGCGCGGCGGTCGAGGACCCCCGCAGCACGATCGCGTTGCCGGACTTGAGGCAGAGCGCCGAGCAGTCGATCGTGACGTTGGGCCGCGCCTCGTACACCACGGCGACAACCCCGAGCGGCGTGCGCACGCGGCGCACGTCGAGCCCGTTGGGAAGCCGGAAGCCCTCGATCGTCTCGCCCACCGGGTCGGGCAACGCAGCGATCGACCGCACGTCGGCGGCGATCCCCGCCAGCCGCTCCTTCGTCAGCTTGAGACGGTCGAGCAGGCCGGAGTGGAGCCCGGCCTCGCGTCCCGCCTCCATGTCGCGCTCGTTGGCGTCGAGGATCTCGTCCGTGCGCAGCTCGAGCGCGTTGGCCATCGCGTGCAGCGCGGCGTTCTTGGTCTCGGTGTCGAGCCGGGCGAGCGTCCGCGAGGCGCGCTTGGCGCCCGCACAGATCTCGGCGACCGACTGCGCGGTGGTGGCCATCGGGGCAAGGGTACCGGGCGGGTCAGGCCGTGGCGCGCCGCGCCCCGACGATGGCCCACCGCCATCCTCTGAAGCGCCAGCCGCAGGTGGCAAGCCGCACGGCGATCAGGCCGAGCAGTCCCGCCCAGACGCCCACGATGCCGAGCCCGAGGCGAGCGAGCCGAGCGCCACCGGCACGTACACGCCGAACGACGCGGCCAGCATCCCCCACATCAGGAAGCGGGTGTCGCCGGCTCCGATCAGGATGCCGTCGAGCGCGAACACCGCCCCGTTCGCCGGTTGCATCAGCGCGAACAGCGGCCAGATCTTCTGCGCCTCCTCGATCACGGCGGGGTCTGAGGTGAAGGCGCGCGGGAGCACGTCGATCAGTGCCAGCATCACGAGCCCGAACAGCGCCCCGGCCGCCACCGCCCACTCGATCATGCGGCGGGCGGCGCGGTAGGCGTCGTCCGCTTCGCCCGCCCCCAGCGAGCGCCCCACGATCACCTGGCCCGCGATGGCGATGGCGTCCAGCACCAGCGCCAGGAACACGAACAACTGGAAGGCGATCTGGTGCGCGCCGAGCGCGTCCTCACCCACCCGCGCCAGCACGGCCCTCGCCACCAGGAACGAGCCGTACAGCGCCGTGGTGCGCACGAAGATCTCTCCGCCGGTGCGGGCGAGCGGACGCATCGCGGCGAGCGACGGGCGGCGCGAGGTGGCGGGCCGCCGCAGCAGGATCGTCACGAACGCGGCTCCCATCCCGGCCTTCGCCACGACCGTAGCCCACGCCGAGCCGGCCAGTCCCCAGCCAAGCCCGTAGATGAACACCGCGTTCAGCACGACGTTGACGGCGTTCGCCACCACGACGATCACGCGCGGCGTGCGCAGGTCGGACACGCCGCGCAGAAAGCCCTGGCCCGCGAGCGCGATCAGGGCGAACGGCAGGCCCAGCGAGCCGATCCGGAGGTACATGACAGCCAAATGGCCGGTCCTCCCGTCGCCGCCCATCAGATCGACCAGCGGCACGGCAAACCCGGCGAGCCGCGCGGTGAGCGCCACGCCAATGCCGGTGGCCAGCCAGAGAGCCTGTGCGGCGAGGCGCCCGGCCTGATCGTGCTCGGCGGCGCCCGAGAGGCGCGCCACCTGCGCCGTTGTGCCGTAATTCCTTGTCGTAGGGCGAGCGCAGCGCCGCCGCCAGGCGGCCGCTCATTCGAGCACGAAGTAGTCCCGGTGAACGGCCTCCTCCGTCGCCCGAGGCAGCAGCTCGCGCACCTGGTCCGTCTTGAGGCCCTTCACCCGCCGCAGCTCGTCGGCCGAGTAGCCGGCGATCCCCTTCCCCACCGGGCGGCCCTCGCAGCGCACCTCCACGGCGTCGCCGGCCTCAAAGGTCCCCTCCACGTCGACCACGCCGACCGGGAGCAGGCTCGTCCCCCGCTCGCGCAGCGCCCGCTCGGCGCCGGCGTCCACCGCCAGGCGCCCCCGGGCCGGCTTGGCATAGCGCAGCCACAGCTTGAAGCTCGACACCCGCCCGCGCTGCGGCAGGAAGCGCGTGCCGGCGGGCTCGCCGGCGAGCGCCCGCGCCGCCTCGCCGTGGTCGACGCCGCTGGCGATCGTCACCGGGATGCCCGCCGCCGTGGCCATCTCGGCGGCCACCACCTTCGAGCGCATCCCGCCCGACCCGAGCGGCGAGCTCGACAGGCCGATGTCGTACCCGTCGAGCTCCTCGACGTCGCGCACCTCCTCAACCAGCCGCGCCGCGGGGTCGGAGCGTGGGTCGGCCGTGTAGAGACCGCCGGCGTCGGTGAGCAGCACGAGCCGGTCGGCGCCGATCAGGATCGCCACCTGGGCGGCGAGGAAGTCGTTGTCGCCGAACGAGATCTCGTCCGTGGTGGTGGTGTCGTTCTCGTTGATGACCGGCACCACGCTCCAGTCGAGCAGCTTGCGCAGCGTGTGCCGGGCGTTCAGGTAGTGCGTCCGGGCGGAGATGTCGAAGAACGTGAGCAGCACCTGCGCCGACCTCACCCCCCGCGCCTGCAGCAGCTCGTCGTAGTGGCGGTAGAGCTTCCCCTGCCCCACCGCCGACGCCGCCTGCAGCTCCTCCATCGCCCGCGGCCTCATGGAAAGCTCCATCAGCCGCATGCCGCGCGCGATCGCCCCGGAGGTGACCACGATCACCTCGTCCCCCGCGTGGTGGCGCTCGGCGACGGCGTCGCATAGCGCCTCGAGCAGCTCCGTCCGGACCTCGCCGGCGTCGTCCGCGACGACGCTAGAGCCGAGCTTCACGACGATGGTCGCCACGCCGCTAGCCCTCGGTCCCATCGGCCAGCTTCCATCGGCCGTCCTCCTGCTCGAGCTGGAAGAGCCGGGGGGCCTGCACGCCGTCGGTGTCGATCACGGCGCGGACCGTGGCTTCGTCGCCGTCCACCCTCGGCTCGCCGACCGAGATCAGCCGCAGGCGCAGGTCGGCGGTCACCTCGAGCTGCTGGCGGCAGGCCTTTCCCGCCTGGTCGCCGGTCGCCAGCGTCGACTTCTCCAGGTACTCCTGGGTGAGCAGCTCGCCGCACAGGGTGTCGGCGTCGCGCTCGTTGGTGGCCTCGACGAAGTCGCGCACCGTCTGCCGAACCTCGTCGGCGTCGTCGTCGTCGCCGCCGTTGCCACCACAGCCGGCGAGCGCGAGCAGCAGGAGGGGCAGGACTCGGACCACGCCCGGATTCTGCCTCAACCGTGCGGCGCGCCGGGATCGAGCTCGAAGACGATCCCGGCGATCTCCACGTCGTCCCCCGGCTCGAAGCCGGCGGCCTCGAGCGCCTTGATGGCGCCGAGGGCGCGGAGCCGCTCCTCCACGTAGCGAAGCGCCTCCTCGTTCTCGACGTCGTGCC
>DASZJZ010000130.1:0-23953 GCA_035947555.1 Thermoleophilaceae bacterium
AGAACAGCCCGTCGGAAAGGTGAGCGGCCATCGCGCCCGGGGTGAGGGCGATGATGCCGTTGTCGACGAACTCCATCACGGCGATGGACACGGTGTCGGCGGCGAGCGCCACCTTGATCGCGGTCTTGAAGTCCAGACCGGCCCGGCGCACGGCGAACAGCGTGAACGAGTAGCCGAAGAGGAACGCGAGCGTGATCGCGAGAACCATGGTCGGCACGTTGCCCCACATCAGGGCGGTGCCGATGACCATGCCGAGGATCTCGCCGATGGCGCAGCCGGTGAGGCAGTGAAGGGTCGCGCTGAGCGCGACGGCGCTGAGCGCGCCACCGGAGGCGGGGAGCTCGCGGTGATGGTGGTGAGGAGCGGTCGCGTCCATAGGTCGGTGTTGTCCGCAATACCGGGGAGGGGTATTACCCGCAACCTTACCATACCCCGGAGGGGTATCTTGTAGCGTTGTCCCATGGCTCACAGACGAGCTGATGGCGGCGGTGGGCCGGCTGATGCGCCGCGGCGAGGCCCGGCAGACTCACGCCGGGGGCTAGTAGGGGCGACGGGATTTGAACCCGCGATCTTTGGCTTGAAAGGCCAACGTCCTAGACCACTGGACCACGCCCCCGTGCAAGGGCGATTCTAGAGCCGGGCCGTCCGCGCTCCATCAGGTCAGTAGGGCGGCACGAATTCGTCCCAGCGCGGAGTGGGACGCTCGCTCGGGAGGCGCAGCACCGCGGTGTCGCCCGTGCCGGTCGGTACTCCGCGGCTCAGGGGCCGGCGGCGCCATCGGAAGGCGTTGGGGAGTGCACCGGGCTCGAGCGTCACGCCGAGGTTCCTCTCCACGTAGGCGACGGCCATGCGGACCGCCGGCATCCACATGTCGTCCACGACCACGAGCGCGCCGGGCTTCACCAGACGGGTCATGAAGTAGAGGTCGAGGAACACGCCCTCGAAGCGGTGGTCGCCGTCGACGAAGGCGAAGTCGAACGCGCGACCCTCGCCCACGAACCGCGGCAACGCGAGCTGGCTCTCATCCTCGATCACCTCCACCAGGCCCTCGACGCCGGCCTCGCGCAACGTCCTCAGACCGGCCCCGTTCCATGACTCCCGCTGGAAGGGATCGATGGCCACGTGCCGCCCGCCGTGCCGCAGAACTGCCTGGCACAGGAACAGCGCGGACATGCCGAGCGCGAGCCCGACCTCGACCGTCCGCTGAGCACGCTCGGCGATCGCGAGGTCCCGAAGCGCCTCGCCCTGCGCCCGCTCGACGCTGTGCGGCGCTAGGTCCACTCGGGCGCCGCTTGCATCGCTCACCCAGCCTCGCCCATACGCGTCGTGGAGGTAGCGAGCGAGCGTGTCCATGCGGAGGAGTGGGCCGCCTGGGACTCGAACCCAGAACCTCCGGGTTAAAAGCCCGTCGCTCTGACCAGTTGAGCTAGCGGCCCAGCACGATCCTAGAGCGCAGCGGGCTGCCTACGCCGCCGTCTTCGCCCGCTGGCGGCGGTGCTTCACCGCCAGGATGGCCTCGATCAGGCCTGGGAAGCGGGCGTTCAGGTCTTCCGTTCGGAGGGAGAGCAGGCGCCTTCGGCCCTCTGGGCGCACCAGCACCACGCCCGACTCTCGCAGCACGCGGAAGTGGTGCGACAGCGTTGCCTTCGACAGCCCCAGCTCGAATATTCCGCACGACGGCTCGTCTCCGTCCGCGAGGCGGCGGACGATCTCCAGTCGAGCCGGGTCGCTCAGTGCGTGCAGCACGGCGGACAGCTCGATCTCCTGACGTGATGGGTGGTGGGGCTCTCTCATTCGAAGCCACCCCCGAGTCTAGCGATGGTTCGATGGATGTCTAATGGCGGAAGTGGCGGCGCGCCGTGAAGACCATCGCCACGCCCGCTGCGTCGCAGGCGTCGATCACCTCGCCGTCGCGCTGCGACCCGCCGGGCTGGATTATTGCGCGCACGCCCGCGTCGATGGCGAGCTGCGGGCCGTCCGCGAACGGGAAGAAGGCATCCGAGGCCAGAACCGCCCCTTCCAGCGAGTTCGAGGCCGCCGCGGCCTTGTCGACGGCAAGCCGCACCGAGTCCACCCGACTCATCTGCCCGGCGCCGATCCCCACCGTCCCCACGCCGGATGCCAGCACGATCGCGTTCGAGCGCACGTGCTTGCACACCCGCATCGCGAACAGCAGCTCGCCCCACTCGTTCTCGCTCGGCTTGCGGCGCGTCGTCACCTGCATCTCCTCGCGCAGCTCGAGCCCCGTGTCGAAGTCCTGTACGAGCAGCCCGCCGCGCACCCGCTTCGCATCCTTCTCGGTCACCGGCACGCGCCGGCGCTCCCGGTTGTCGAGCAGCCGTACGTTTGGCTTCTGGGTGAGGATCTCGAGCGCGTCGTCGTCGTAGCCGGGCGCGAACACGAGCTCGACGAAGATTGCGTGCAGCTTCTCTGCGAGGGAACGGTCGACGCGCCGGTTGAAGCAGACGACGCCCCCGTAGGCGCTCTTCGGATCGCTGGCGAGAGCGTGGTCGAAGGCCGAGCTGACGTCGGTGCCCACCGCCGCACCGCACGGGTTGTTGTGCTTGACGATCGCCGCAGCCGGCAGCTCGAAGTCCTCGATCAGCGCCCGGCCGGCGTCCATGTCCAGCAGATTGTTGAACGACAGCTCCCTGCCGTGCAGCTTCGACACCATCGACATCAGGTGCGTGCGCGTGCCGACCTCGGCGTAGTAGGCCGCGCGCTGGTGCGGGTTCTCGCCGTAGGTGAGGTCGATGACCTTCTCGAACGAGCGGGTGTACTGGTTGGGCATGTCGTCCTCGCGCTCGGCGAACCAGCGGGAGATCGCGGCGTCGTAGCGCGCGGTGTAGGCGAACGCCTCGGTGGCGAGGCTCTCGCGGGTGCGGGCCGACAGCCTGCCGCCGTTCTCGTCCATCTCCGCGAGCACGGCGTCGTAGCTCTCCGGGGAGACGACCACGGCGGCAAACGCGTGGTTCTTCGCGGCCGCGCGGATCAGCGTGGGCCCGCCGATGTCGATGTTCTCGATCACCTCTTGCTCGTCGACGCCGCGGCGACCCGACACCCGCTCGAACGGATAGAGGTTCACGCACACCAGGTCGATCGGCTCGATCTCGTGCTCGTTCAGCGTGTCCACGTGGGCGCGCTCCGACCGCACCGCCAGCAGCCCGGCGTGCACGCGCGGGTTGAGCGTCTTGACGCGCCCGTCGAGGATCTCGGGGAAGCCGGTGTAGTCCTCGATCGTGCGCACCGGGAGACCTTCCGCGACCAGCTCGGCGGCGGTGCCGCCCGTGGACACGATCTCCACGTCCAGCTCGGCGAGCCCGCGTGCGAATTCCACCAGCCCCCGCTTGTCCGACACGCTCAGCAGCGCCCGCCGGATCCGCACCTCGCCGGGCGCCGTGACCTCCGTGCCGCGCGGCTCAATCGACATCGTCCACCAGCACCACGCGGGGGTTTGCGGGATCGCGTCGGACGCGACCGGCCGCGATCAGCCTCACGGCACGCGGCAGCAGCCGGTGCTCCACGTCATGCACGCGCTGCTCGATCTCCTCGATGCGGGCAGGATACGAAAGCTCCACGGCCTCTTGAAGAACGATTGGACCATTGTCCAGTTGCTCGTCGACGTAGTGGACCGTCACGCCGGTGACCCTGACCCCCTGCTCCACCGCCCGTTCGATCGCTCCGACGCCGGGGAAGGCGGGGAGCAGAGAGGGGTGCACGTTCACGATGCGGTTGCGGAAGCGGCGGACGAACTCGGGGCCGAGGAGCTCCATGAAGCCGGCGAGGACGACGAGGTCGACCTGGCGCTCCTCGAGCCAGCCGGCGAGGGCTTGGTCGCGGGCGGAGCGGTCGGGGTGGTCGGCGATCGCGAAGACGGCGGTCTCGACGCCGGCCTGCTCGGCGCGCCGGAGGCCGGCAGCTTCGGAGCGGGAGGAGGCTACGCAGGCGATCTCGATCATGGGGGAGTCGTCGGACACACGGTGCACGGTGTCGAGCAGAGCCTGCAGGTTGGTGCCGGTGCCAGAGATGAGGACGGCGACGCGGAACGCGGCCACCGTCAGGCAGTGGCGCTGAGCGGCAGCCGGAGCACCGGGTAGGGACCCTCGCTGGTCTCGAGACGTCCGGCCTCGATCAGCTCGTCCACACGCGCGAGGATGTCCGCGCGACGCATGTGGGAGGAGACGCCGTAGGCGGGGAGGCCGTCGTAGGCGTTGCGGAGCAGCTTCTTGCTCCGTCCTCCGTGAAGGATCTCCGCGCAGGTGGTGCGCCCCACCGCCGGGCGGGCACCTGTCGCCACCGAGATGATTGCGTCGTCGAGGGTCTCGATCGCCACCGGGTCCGGTGGGGGAGGAACCGGCACCAGACCCGGGGTGCAGACATCGCAGCACCTTTCTTGGGGGAGTAGCCGAGACGAATCGCCGAAGTGCCGCAGGATCGCCTCGCGACGGCATCTCTCCTGCTCCACGTACGCCCAGATCTCCCGGTACTGGCGCCAGCGTGCGCGGGCGCCCTCCTCCACGGACGACCGGCACAGCGCCGCCGCTCTCCGGTCGAACGGCGAGAGGGCTCTACCCACCACCCGGTCCGGGGGCGACGGCGACGGCGAGATCACGCGGGCCCGCGTGAGGTGGCCCAGCAGCGCGCGCAGCCGGTCGCCGTCCCCGCCCAGGCCGCCGACCAGCTCCGCGGCCTCGACCGAGTAGCGGCCCTCACCGTCCGCGGCCGCCCACAGCCGGTCCGCCAGCCAGCCGGGCAGCTGCTGGTCGATCTCGTCGCGCTTGATGAAGTGCACGTGCAGCGCCTTGTCGCGGTTCTCGGCGAGCAGCAGCGCCCGGGCCGGGCGGCCGTCGCGCCCCGCGCGGCCGGCCTCCTGGTAGTACGCCTCGAGCGACGCCGGCACGCTCGCGTGCACCACGGTCCTCACGTTCGGCTTGTCCACCCCCATGCCGAACGCGTTGGTGGCGCAGATCACCTGGAGCTCGTCCACCAGGAAGCGGCGTTGCACGGACGCCCGCCGCTCCCGGTCGAGTCCCGCGTGATAGGCCTCGGCCTCCACGCCCAGGGCGGCGCCCAGCTCGCGGGCGAGCTCCTCAGATCCGGCGCGCGTGCCGGCGTACACGATCGCCGGCAGGGCGTCGGGCTCCCGAAGCGCCTCCGTCAGGAGCGCGCGCTTCTCCCCCGGCCCCGGGCGGGCCACCGCGAAGGCGATGTTGGGCCGGTCGAAGCCGGTCGCCACTCGCAAGGGGTCGTCGAGGCCGAGCCGCTGCACCACGTCCTGGGCCACCCTCGGAGTGGCCGTGGCCGTGGATGCCACGAGGGTCTTCGCGCCGAGCGCCCGGGCGGCGTCGGCGAGCCGGAAGTAGTCGGGCCGGAAGTCGTGGCCCCACTGCGAGACGCAGTGCGCCTCGTCGACCACGAACAGCCCTACTTCGACGTCGCCCATCGCCTCGAGGAAGCGCGGTGCAGCGAAGCGCTCCGGCGCCACGTACAGCAGGCTCAGCTCACGGGCGGCGGCGCGACGCAGGGTGGCCATGTTGGCCGAGCCGTCCCGCTGGGCGTTGATCAGCGCCACGCGGTCGCCCAGCCCGCGGTCCGCGAGCGCCTCCACCTGGTCCTGCATCAGCGCCACGAGCGGCGAGACCACGACCGTCAGGTCCTCGCGGAGGAGGGCCGGCAGCTGGTAGCAGAGCGACTTGCCCGAGCCGGTGGGCATGACGACCATGACGTCGCGCCCGGCGAGCGCGGCCTCGCATGCCTCGCGCTGACCGGGGCGGAAGTCCCGGAAGCCGAACAATTTCTGGAGCGAGGCGATGAGGTCCATGCGAAGGAAGGCCACCCTAGCGCCGCCTCCGGCCGTCAGGGCAGCGTCGTCGCAGAGTTGTTACGAACGCACGACGGCGAGCTCCTCGAGCGCGAACTTGCCGTTCGCCGTGCCGGTACGGGCGAGCGGGTAGTCGCCCGAGAAGCAGGCGTCGCAGTGGGTCTCGCGCGTGGAGCGGATCGCCTCGTACACGCCCTCGAGGGACAGGTAGGCGAGCGAGTCGCAGTCAAGCTCGCGAGCCACCTCCTCCTCGCTCCGTCCGTGGGCCACCATCTCCTGCGTCGTCGACATGTCGATCCCGTAGTGGCAGGGGTGGCGGATCGCCGGGGCGGAGATCCGCATGTGTATCTCGGCCGCCCCCGCGTCGCGCAGCATCCGGACGATCTGGCGGGTGGTGTTGCCGCGCACGATCGAGTCGTCCACGACCACGAGCCGCTTGCCGGCAACCACCTCGCGCAGCGGGTTGAACTTCATCCGCAGACCGTGCTTGCGCAGCTCCTGCCCGGGCTGGATGAACGTCCGCGCCACGTAGCGGTTCTTGATGAGCCCGTCGTCGCGCGGGATGCCCGACGCCTTCGAGTAGCCCGCCGCCGCGGCATTGCCGGAATCGGGCACCGCTATCACGACGTCCGCCTCCACCGGCGACTCGCGCCAGAGGATCTCGCCCATCTTGCGGCGCGACACCTGGGTGCGGTTGCCCTCGAGGATCGAGTCGGGCCGCGCAAAGTAGATGTGCTCGAAGACGCAGAAGGCGCGCCGTTCCGACTCCACCAGCTGCCGCGTCTCGATCCCGCGCTCCCCCAGCGACACCATCTCGCCCGGCTGGACCTCGCGCAGCAACCTGGCGCCGATGATGTCGAAGGCGCAGCTCTCTGACGCGAGGACGTAGCGTTCACCGAGCATGCCGAGGGCGAGCGGGCGCAGCCCGGCGGCGTCTCGGAAGCCGACCACCGCGTCCTTGGTCATCACGACCGTGGAGAAAGCCCCCTCGAGCCGCGGCACGACCTCCGCCAAGGCGTCCTCGATCCGCTCGGCCGGATGGTTCGACAGCAGCGCCGCGATGATCTCCGAGTCCGACGTTCCGCGGAACCGAACGCCGCGGTCGCTCAGCTCGCCGTGGAGCTCGACGGCGTTGATGAGGTTGCCGTTGTGGGCGAGGGCCACCTGGCGGCCGTCCGAGCGCCAGACGGGCTGGGCGTTCTCCCAGGCGGACGACCCGGTGGTCGAGTAGCGGACGTGCCCCACCGCCATCTCGCCCCGCAGCGCCCGCAGCTTCTCCTCGTCGAAGACCTGCGAGACGAGGCCGAGGTCGCGGATGGTCATGATGTGGCCGGAGTCGCTCGTGGCGATGCCGGCGGACTCCTGGCCCCGGTGCTGAAGGGCGTACAGCGCGAAGTACGCGAGGCGGGCGACGTCCGACTCCGGCGCGTACACGCCGAAGACGCCGCACTCGTCGCGAGGTCCGTCGCGATGGTCGAGCTCGTGGTTCATGCACGTGGGTGACGGGCGCTCGGGGCGGTGCCGCAGGGCGAGCGGGTCCGCTCGGTTGAGCGTACCAGCGGGGGTGGCGGACGCCCCGGGGCGGCAGGAGCGGAGGGGCGGTGAGGAAGCGCAGAAGGCGGGGTGGGCGGCGGAGGACCGGGGCCCGGTCAGGAGCCGAAGAAGGCAGGGATGGCCCCCTCGTAGGCGTCCCTGAGCTCCGAAACCGGGAGCCGGAGGGCGCTGCTGATGTCGAGCATGTCGCCGCCGACCTCGCCGATCATCCGAGCGCCGGGCACGGCCGCCACGGCTTCGGCCGGTCCTGCGATCACGGCCCCGCCGGGGCCCTCGCCGAAGAGCGTCGCATCATCGTGAGAGGCAAGCGTGATCCGCGCACCGATGCCGCCCGCGACACAGCACTCCGCTAGCGCCACCGCCAGACCGCCGTCCGAGATGTCGTGCACCGTCGGCAGCGTCCCGCTTGCGGCGGCCGCGCGGAGCGTCTCCAGGGCCGCCGCTTGCTCCGCCAGGTCGGCCTCCGGCAGCCCGTCCGCCAGACGGCCGCGCAGCTTCTCGAGCTCCGACCCTTCCAGCGCCGGCCGGAACGGTCCAACCAGCGCCACCGCGTGCCCGGCCTCGGCGAAGCCCGTTCGAGGCGCCGCGCCGGGATCCGCCAGCTTCCCCACCATGCCCACGATCGGCGTCGGGTAGATCGGACCTCCGCCACCCTCGTTGTACAGCGACACGTTCCCGCCCACCACCGGCACGCCCAGCGCCAAACAGGCGTCGCGCAGCCCCTCCACAGCCCTCGTCAACTGCCACGCGATGTGCGGCTTCTCCGGGTTCCCGAAGTTCAGGCAGTTCGTCAGCCCGAGCGGCTCCGCGCCCACGCATGCCAGGTTGCGGGCGCACTCGAGCACCGCCTCGACGGCGCCCGCATACGGGTCGCACGCCACCCGGCGCCCGTTGCCGTCGATCGAGACGGCGATCGCCCCCTGGCCGCCGTCGTTCGCCAGCGACAGCACCGCCGCGTCCGCGGTCGCCGGACGGCGCGCCGTGCGCGACTGGACGATCGGGTCGTACTGCTCGAACACGAAGCGCTTCGAGGCGACGTTGGGCGAGCGCAGCAGCGCGAGAAGGGTCTCGTCGTGGCCGGCGGAAGCGGGAAGCGCTGGGGAGGGTGGCGCGTACAGCGGATGGGGTGGCGGCTCTGGCGCCAGGTCGTACAGCGGGCAGTCGTCCACCAGCGCCTCGACCGGCATGTCGCCCACCAGCTCGTCGCCGTCGAACACGCGCAGATGGCGCGTGTCCGTGACCGACCCGATCGGCGTGGCCCGCACGTCCCACCGCCCGCACACGGAGAGCACCGCATCGAGCAGACCAGGCTCCACCACGCACAGCATCCGCTCCTGCGACTCCGAGATCATGATCTCGAACGGCTCCATGTCCGCCTCCCGGAGCGGTACGCGCGAGACGTCGATGTCGATCCCCACGTCGCCCTTCGAGGCCATCTCCGAGGACGAGGACGACAGCCCCGCCGCGCCCAGGTCCTGCAGCGACCGAAGCAGCGAGCGGTCGAGCAGCTCCAGGCAGCACTCCACCAGCTTCGACTCCTCGAACGGGTCGCCGATCTGCACGGTCGGCCGCTTCGACGCGTCCTCGTCCGACAGCTCGGCGCTGGCGAGCACGGACGCCCCGCCGATCCCGTCCCGTCCGGTCCGCGCACCGAGCAGCACCACCTGGTTGCCCACACCCGCCGCCGCGCTGCGGATCAGCCGCTCCCGCCGCGCCAGCCCCACGCACATCGCGTTCACCAGGCAGTTGTGCTCGTACGCGGGCTCGAAGTACACCTCGCCGCCGACCGTGGGCACGCCGATCGAGTTCCCGTAGTGGCCGATGCCCTTCACGGCCCAGTCGAACAGGTAGCGCGACCGCGGCGACGACAGCTCGCCGAAGCGCAGCGAGTCGAGCACCGCGATCGGCCGGGCGCCCACCGCAAAGATGTCGCGCAGGATGCCCCCAACCCCCGTGGCCGCGCCCTGGAACGGCTCCACGGCGCTGGGATGGTTGTGCGACTCCACCTTGAACGCCACGGCGAGCCCGTCGCCCACGTCCACCACGCCGGCGTTCTCGCCCGGCCCCATCAGCACGAACGGGCCGGAAGTCGGCAACCGGCGCAGGAGCTTCTTCGAGTGCTTGTAGCCGCAGTGCTCGGACCACATCAGCGAGAACACGGCCAGCTCGAGCGCGTTCGGGTCGCGGCCGAGCCGGGCGCAGATGCCTTCGTACTCCGAGTCGGTCAGCCCGAGCTCGCGATGAGGAGCCAGGGCCGGCGAGCTCACGCGACCGGCGCGACCGCCACCGACTCGAACAGGCGGGCCCCGTCGGCCGAGCCCGTCAGCGGGTCGACGGCGTGCTCGGGATGCGGCATCAGCCCCACCACGTTGCCCTCCGCGCTGCACACGCCGGCGATGTCGTCCTGCGCCCCGTTGGGGTTCTGGCCGGGCGCGTAGCGCAGCACCACCTGCTCCTCGGGGATGCCGGGCGCGTGATAGCGGCCGGTGGTGTGCTTGACCGGCACCGACAGCACGTCACCCTCCGCGCAGGCCCGCGTGAAGGCGGTGTCGGGGTTCTCGACCACCAGGTCCACCTGCCGGCACACGAAGCGCAGCGAGCGGTTCGGCAGCAGCGCGCCGGGGAGCAGGCCCGCCTCGCACAGCACCTGGAAGCCGTTGCAGATGCCGAGCACCGGACCGCCCTCGCGCGCGAACTCGATCACCGACTCCATCAACGGCGAGAAGCGGGCGATGGCGCCCGCGCGCAGATAGTCGCCGTACGAGAACCCGCCCGGCACCACCACGGCGTCCACGTCCGCGAGGTCGCGCTCCTTGTGCCAGAGCAGCTGGGCGTCGCCGAAGCGGCGGCAGGCGAGCAGGGCGTCGACCTCGTCGCAGGAGCCGGGGAAGCGGACCACGCCGAACCTCATGCCGCCCTCCGCGCCTCCGCCTCGGGCAGGGCGGCCCGCGCCCGGGCCTCCTCCGGGGCGGCCCCCTCTCCGGGCAGCACCTCGTAGTCCTCGATCAGCGGGTTCGCCAGCAGCCGTTCGCACATCTCGGGCACACGCGACGCGTCGTCCGCGTCGAGCTCGATCAACCGGCCCACGTGGACCTCGTGCACGCCCTCGAAGCCGAGCGCGTGCAGCGCCTGCTCCACGGCCTGGCCCTGCGGGTCGAGGATGCCCTGCTTGGGCCGGATGAGGATCCGCACCCTCACGAGGCACGCTCCAACCAGCGGTCGAACGTCTCACCCGTGATCCGTTCGTAAGCCTCGAGATAGCGCATGCGCGTGCCCTGGACAACGCCGTCTGGCAGCGGAGGGGCGGGAGGAGTCTTGTCCCAGCCAGACCCGCTCGCCCAGTCGCGCACGTACTGCTTGTCGAAGCTCGGCTGCCCGCGCCCTGGCTCGTAGCCGTCGGCCGGCCAGAAGCGCGAGGAGTCCGGCGTGAGCACCTCGTCGCCCAGGACGATCGTGCCGTCGGCACGGCGCCCGAACTCGAACTTCGTGTCCGCCAGGATGATCCCGCGCTGCCGGGCGTGCTCCGCCGCCCGCTCGTAGATCGCGATCGACAGCCGCCGCAGCTCCTCGAGCAGCGGCCGGTCGCCCACGATCTCGGCGGCGCGGTCGAAGTCGACGTTCTCGTCGTGGTCCCCGATCTCGGCCTTGGTGGCGGGCGTGAAAATCGGCTCCGGCAGGCGCTCGGACTCCCGCAGCCCGGCCGGCAGCTCGATCCCGCACACGGCCCCGGTCGCCAGGTAGTCCTTCCAGCCCGAGCCGGTGATGTAGCCGCGCACCACGCACTCCACCGGCACCATGTCGAGCCGCTCGACGAGCATCGCGCGGCCGCGGTGCTCGGCGGGCACGTCCGTGATCGAGACGAGGTGGTTGCGGCAGATGTCCTCGGTCCGGTCGAGCCAGAAGGCGGTCAGGCCGGTGAGCACCTTGCCCTTGTCCGGGATCGGCGTGGGGTGCACCACGTCGTAGGTGGAGATGCGGTCGGACGCCACGAGCAGCAGGCGATCCTCCCCTGCCTCGTAGATGTCCCGGACCTTCCCCTGGGCGATGAGCGCGGCGGCTTCGCTCACGAGGGCGAGGCTATCAGCGGCGGCAGTCGGGTAACGGCATGGAGTGAGCCGGTCCGGCACGGTCGCAAAGCGCACTTTCCGGGCGTTTTATGACGACCAGATGACCCACCACGCCGCGGCGCTCACCTACTACGCCCTGATGTCGCTGTTTCCGACCGCCCTGCTGGCGCTCTCGCTGCTCGGGTTGCTCGGCCAGTATCCGGACACCTACGAGGCCATCACCGACTACATCGCCGAGGTGGCGCCGCCCTCGGTCGTCGAACCCTTCGACCGCTCGCTGCGGGCGGCGCTCGAGAGCAAGGGCACCGCCGCCACGGCGCTCGCGGTGAGCGTCGTGCTGGCCCTCTACGGCACGACCGGGGCGCTCGAGGCGGCGCGCCGGGCCCTCAACGTCGTCTTCGAGCTCGACGGCGACGGGCGCAGCTTCCTGCGGCGCAAGGCGGTCGACGTCGCCTCGACCGTCGTGCTCATGACGCTCGTGCTCGCCAGCCTCGTGATGGTCTTCGTCGGGGGCTCCTTCGCCGAGGACATGCTCGGCTTCATCGGCCTCGGGGAGACGGCGGCCGAGATCTGGAGCGTGGCCCGCTGGCCGGGCGCGGTCGTGGTGGCGATGCTGGCGTTCGCCTTCGTCTACTACGTGACGCCCGATGTGCGGCACCGCGCCTTCCACTGGCTCACGCCCGGCGCGGCCGTCGCCGTCCTCGTCTGGACGGCGGCCTCGCTGGCCCTTTCCGCCTACGTGTCATGGGTGGTCGACGTGGGGGCGGTGTACGGCACGTTCGCCGGCGCCATCCTCCTCGTGGCCTGGCTGTGGCTGACCAACGTGGCGCTGCTGTTCGGGGCCGAACTGAACGCCGAGATCGAGCGCGAGAAGGAGCTGGCCGAGGGTGTGCCGAGGCGGCGCACGCTGAACCGCCCGGCGCGGGGCTGAGCAGCAGGTCTTTCGCCCGCGGCCGATCCATGAGAGGGTTGGTTTGGACCGCAGACCTTTTCCCCTTTGTTCGGCCTCCGCCCCATCCTCGCCGCCTGCGCCATGGCGCTCGCGCTCCCGGGCGTCGCCAGCGCGGCGCGCACCGTTTACTTCGCCGACCCCGGCGCCGGTGAGATTGCCCAGTTCGCGGTCGGGGCCGGCGGCAGCCTGTCGGCGCTTGACCCCGCCGCCGTGCCCGCCCACAAGCCGCGCCGCCTCGCCATGACACCCGCCGGCACCGACCTGTACGCCACCGCCGGCCACGGCGTCCTTCAGTTCGACGTGGCCGCCGACGGCCGTCTCTCCCCGAAGCAGCCGGCGCTCGTCTACGGGGGCGAGGAGCCGCACTCGATCGCGGTGCACCCCGACGGCAGGAGCGTGTACGTGACCGACGAGGATCACGGGAAGGTGCGCCAGTACGACGTGGGCCCCGATGGGGAGCTCGTCGCCAAGGACCCGCGCTGGGTGAAGGCCGGCTCGCGGCCTCGCGGGGTCGCGGTCAGCCCGAGCGGCGACACCGCCTACGTCCTGGCGGTCGGGGGCATCGTGGTCTTCGACGTGGGCCCCGGCGGCGCGCTGACCAGACGCGCCAGCGGCGTCGAGGTGCCGAGCTGCGAGCTCGAGGACCTCGCGCTCACCCCGGACGGCAGGCACCTCTACGCCACCTCCGGCGACGGGCGGGTGTTCCAGTTCTCCGTGGTCGCTGACGGCAGGCCGGTCGCCAAGTCGCCGCCGGCGCTCGCCACCGGCGGACGGCCGCTCGGGATCGCGGTGGCGCCGGACGGGTCGGCCGTCCACGTGACCGCCGGTCATTCGCACGGTGACGATGACGACGACGAGCACGGCCACGGCGCCCGGCGCGTCCTCTCGTTCACGGTCGGGGCTGGGGGCGCCCTCGCGGCGGCCGGCGCCGTGGAAATCGCCGGCACGCCATGGAAGCCGCTCGGCTACCTCGGCGTGAGCCCCGACGGCCGGAGCCTGTTCGCGGCGGCCGGGGACGGCCACCTGTTCGACGTAGGCGCCGGCGCCGCGCTCACTCCGAAGGTCGCGCCGCGAGTCGACCTGCGCGCCCCGCTCGGCGTGGTGGTGAGCCCGAACCAGGCGCCCGTGGCCAGCTTCGCCGCGGTGCCGGGCAGCGCCGGCTCGGCCACGCGCTTCGACGCATCGAGCGCCGCCGACTCCGACGGCAGCATCGTCCGCTACGACTGGGACTTCGGCGACGGGACGCTGCTGCGCGACGGCGGCCCCTCGCCCACGCACGTGTACAGCCGGTCCGGCACCTACACGGTCACGCTCGTCGTCACCGACAACGAGGGGGCCTCGACCACGACGATCTTCACGGGCGGGACTGTGCTCGCGGGCGGCGGCCCGACCGCGCAGGCGAGCCGCCAGATCGAGGTGGCGCCCGCCGCCACGGCCCCGACTGTCGAGCAGCCGCCCCCCACCGTGACCGCCCCCGCGCAGCAGCCGCTCCCCAATCTGGGCGAGACGCTGGTGGCGGAGCCCGTGTCCGGCACGGTCCGCGTCCGGCTGGCCGGGCGCGGGCGCTTCGTGGAGCTCGAGGAGATCCGCGAGCTGCCGCTCGGCTCGACGCTCGACACCCGCCGCGGCCGGGTGGAGGTGGCCACCGAGCGCCGCCGCCGCCCCGGGCGCGTGCAGCGCGGCGTGTTCTACGGCGGGCTCTTCAAGGTTCGCCAGCGCGCCGCCACGGGATACGTGACCGACCTCGTCCTGCGCGGGCGGCTCACCAGCTGCCCGGACGGCTCGGCGTCCGCCGCGCGCCGGGCCCGCAAGCTGTGGGGCAACGCGAACGGGCGCTTCCGCACGCGCGGCCGACACTCGTCGGGAGCCGTACGCGGCACGCGCTGGCTGACCGTCGACCGCTGCGACGGCACGCTGACGGTCGTACGCGAGGGCACGGTGGCGGTGCGCGACTTCACGCTCGACCGGACCGTGCTGGTCGACGCGGGCGAGCGCTACCTGGCCCAGGCGCCGTAAGGACCTAAGCGCGCACGACTCGAGCGGTCTGACCGCTAGCCGGCCAGGCGCCGCGGCTCCGCGCCGTCCCCCCGCGCCGGCGCCCAGATCACCACCTTGGCCTGACGCCCCCGCACCTCCATCGCGTCCATCTCGACGAGGTCCGGGTGCTCGTGGATCATCATCGCCCGCGTCGACTCCGACAGCAGGATCATGTGGGGCGTCCCCTTCGTCATCCCCTCGATCCGCGAGGCGGTGTTCGTGGTGTCGCCGATCACCGTGTACTCGAGCCGCTGCTGTGAACCCACGTTGCCGGCCATCACCGCGCCGCTGTTCAGCCCGACGCCGATGCGGAAGCCGTCGCCCTGGCCCGAGGAGCGCAGCCACTCGTTGAACTGCTCGAGCGCGGGGCCGGCCATCTCGCGGGCCGCGGCGTAGGCCCGGTCGGCGTGGTCGTCCGTCGGGATCGGCGCCCCGAACACCGCCATGATCCCGTCGCCCATGAACGCCACGAGGGTGCCGCCGTGGCGGAGGATCACGTCGGTCATCGAGGTGAGGTAGCGGTTCAGCACCTCGATCACCTCGTCGGGCTCGCGCGTCTCCGAGAACGTGGTGAAGCCGCGGATGTCGCTGAAGAGCACGGTCACGACCTGCAGCTCGCCGCCCAGCCGCAGGTCCTCGTCCACGTTCTTCAGCACCTCGTCCACCACCGGCTCGGGCACGAAACGGGAGAAGATGTCGCGCACTCGTTCACGCTCGAAGGCGTTGAGCACCAGCGCCACGCCCAGCGCGCCCACCACTCCCAGCGCCAGCGAAGCCTCCGGGTACAGGAAGCCGACGATCACGCCGTTGTTGAAGACCAACTGGACGAAGGCGGCGTAGAGCCCGGCCAGCGCGAGGCCGATGAACGCGGCGCGCAGCGGCCCGAAGCGGATCGCTATCAGCGGGCCCACGGCCCCGAACAGCAGGATCAGCGCCCCGGTCACCCATCCGGGCACCTCGCGCAGCGGGAAGTCCCGCAGCACGGTCGAGATCGCGTTGGCGTGGATCTCCACGCCGTACATGAACTGGTCGCCGCTCACCGAGGTCGGGTGGACGTCCTGCAGCGAGGGAGCGGTCGCACCCACCAGGACGATCCTGTCTTCGAAGGTCCCGGGACGGAAGTCGCCCCTCACGACCCGGTGGAACGGCACCCTCTCGACGTTCGTGCGGCCGTGGTAGTCGATCCAGGCGGGATCCGGGAAGTCGTCGGCGGCCATCTGACGCCGCTGGTAGCGCTCCACCGCCGCCACCGAGAAGGTCTCGAGGCGCTCCAGCTCCCGTGACGTGCGCCGCACGACGCGACCCGAGTCGGTCGTCAGACCGGCGTGGGCCGCCCTCGCCCGCAGGGTGCGGAGCACTCGATCGCCGCCCAGCACGTTCGTGCGGCCCCGGTCGTCGACGGCAGTGGTGGCGAGCACCAGGTTGCCCGCCCGCGCGACCGCGTCGGCCAGCGCCTGGTCGTCGGAGGGGTTCGAGGGCTCGGTGAACTGGACGTCGTATGCGATCACCCGCGCGCCGTCGCGCGCCAGGCGGGTGATCGCCTCGGCGTGGAGGGCGCGCGGGAACGGCCACTGCTCGCCGAGCTCGGTGAAGCTCTGCTCGCCGATCCCGACGATGGCGATGTCCGCCGGCGGATCGAGGTCGCCGCGCACGGCGAAGCGGGCGTCGACCGTGTCGAGCTCAGAGTCCTTGAGAACGTCGGCGGCATACGCGGCCATGACGAAGCCGGTGAGGACGGCGGCGGTGCCGGCGAACATCAGCAGGCGGAGCCGCCGCGGGGAGCGGCCGTGTGTCGCCTGCGTGTCCGCCACGAGGTCAAGTGTCGTGCATGGCGGGGCAAGCGCGCCAGCGCTCCGACCTTCCTGGCACCCGCGGACCGCTTGAGGCGCTACCCGATGCGATCCAGCCGCGCGACGATCGCCCGCGCGTGGCGCACGAACGGCTCGGCGTCGAAGACCGCGTCGAGGTCAAGGTCCGGCGCCGCCGCGGCCAGCAGCTCGCGGAAGTGCGTGCCGGTGTCCCAGGCGCGCTGGGCGTTCTCCTGCACGATCCGGTAGGCCTCGTCGCGCGTCCTCCCCGCCTCTACCAGCCCCAGCAGCGCGCGCTGCGAGAAGAGGGCGCCGTGCGTGGCCTCGAGGTTGGCGCGCATCCGGTCCTCGTGCACCACCATGCCGTCGACGACGCGCACCGCCAGGTGCTGCGCGTAGTCGAGCAGGATCGTGGCGTCGGGCAGCGTCACCCGCTCGACCGACGAGTGCGAGATGTCGCGCTCGTGCCACAGCGCCACGTTCTCGAGGCCGGCCTGCGCGTAGCCGCGCAGCAGGCGGGCGATGCCGGTGATCCGCTCGCTCACGATCGGGTTGCGCTTGTGCGGCATCGCGGAGGAGCCCTTCTGCGCGCCGGCCCGGAACGGCTCCTCCGCCTCCCGCACCTCGGTGCGCTGGAGGTGGCGGACCTCGGTGGCGAAGCGCTCTAGTCCGGCCCCCGCCAGCGCGATCGCCTCCAGCAGCTCGGCGTGCCGGTCGCGCGGCACGACCTGCGTCGAGACGTCCTCGCGGCCGAGACCGAGCCGGGACAGCACGGCTGCCTCCACCTCCGGGCCGTTGGCCGAGTAGGTGCCGACCGCGCCCGAGAGCGCCCCGACAGACACCCCCTCCACCGCCCGCTCGAGCCGGCGCAGGTTGCGGTGCGCCTCGAAGGCGAAGCCGGCGAGCTTCACGCCGAAGGTGGTGGGCTCGGCGTGGATGCCGTGGGTGCGGCCCACGCAGATCGTGCCGGCATGCTCGCGGGCCCGCTTGACGAGGGCGTTGCGGTAGTCGGCCGCCCCGCCGCAGAGGATCAGCCCGGCCTGCGAGAGCTGGAGGGCGAGCGCTGTGTCCAGCACGTCGGACGAGGTGAGGCCGTGGTGCACCCAGCGACCGGCGTCCCCCACCGACTCCGCCACGACATCGACGAACGCGGCCACGTCGTGGTCGGTGACCTTCTCGCGCTCCTTGACGGCCTCCACGGTGAAGGAGGCCCGGTCGCGGATCACGTCGGCGTCCTCGGCGGGCACGACGTCCTGCTCGGCGAGCGCGTCCACCACGGCGAGCTCCACCTGAAGCCACGTGTCGAGCTTGCGCCGCTCCGACCACACCGCGCCCATCTCGGGGCGGGTGTAGCGCTCGATCAAGCCGCGCTCCCGGCGGGCGCAGCGGGGCGGCGGAGCGGGGGCGCGCCCGCGCCCGCGCGCGCCGTCACGCCGACAGGATCCGCGCCGCCAGGACGGCCGCGTTCTTCGCGTTGTCCACGCCCACGGAGGCCACCGGCACGCCCGGAGGCATCTGGGTCACGGCGAGCAGGGCGTCGAGGCCGCCCGCCACGGAGGTCCGCGAGCTGAGCGGCACGCCGATCACCGGAAGCTCCGTGTGCGCCGCCACCACGCCGGGCAGGGCCGCGGACAGCCCGGCCCCGGCGATGATCACGCGCAGCCCGCGCATGCGGGCGTTCTTCGCGTAGTCGGCCACGGTCTCGGGATCGCGGTGGGCGCTCATCACCCGCATCTCGTGCCGGATCCCGCGTTCGTCGAGCTCCTGCGCAGCCTTCTCCATGACAGGCATGTCGCTCTTCGAGCCCATGACGATGCCCACCGTGGGCGCGTCGTCCACGTCGAGGTCGTCGAACTCGTGCTCGACCTCCGTCTCGGGCACGGCGGTGAACTCACCGGTCTCCGGCGTCCTCACGCCTCGACCCTCTCGACGGCGCGAGCCGCGATGTCGGTGCGCATCTGTCGCCCGTCGAACTCGATCCGCTCGGCCGCCTCGTAGGCGCGGTCGCGCGCCTCGCCGGGGGTCGCGCCCAGCGCGGTCACGCCGAGCACGCGGCCACCTGCGGTCACGATCCGCCCGTTGCGCTCCTCCGTGCCGGCATGGAAGACCTCGGCGCCCTCCACCTCGTCGAGCCCGGAGATCGGGTCGCCCTTCGAGGCGGACTCGGGATAGCCGCGCGACGCCATCACCACGGTGACGGCCCACTCGCTCGACCACTCCGGCTCCACCCCGGCGAGGCCCCCGCGCTCGCTCGCCGCCTCGAGCAGCTCGAGGAGGTCCGACTGGAGCCGCGGCAGCACCGCCTGGGTCTCCGGGTCGCCGAAGCGGCAGTTGTACTCGAGCACCTTCGGGCCCGCGGCGGTCATCATGAGGCCCGCGTAGAGCACCCCGTGGAACGGCGTGCCGCGGCGGCGCAGCTCGTCCACGATCGGCTGGTGCGCCACGCTCGCGATCTCCTCGGCGCGCTCGGCGTCGATCCCCGGCACCGGCGAATAGCTCCCCATCCCGCCGGTGTTGGGTCCCGCGTCGCCGTCGAAGATGCGCTTGTAGTCCTGCGCGGGCGCGAGCGGCACGGCCCGCTCGCCGTCGCAGAGGGCCAGCAGCGACAGCTCCTCCCCCTCGAGGAACTCCTCCAGCACCACCTCGGTGTCGCCGAAGCGGCGCTCGGCGAAGAACACGTCGAGCGCGGCGCGCCCCTCGCGCTCGTCGGCGGCGATGATCACGCCCTTGCCGGCCGCCAGCACGTCGGCCTTCAGCACGGCCGGGTACGAGGCGCAGGCCATGTGGGCGGCGGCCTCCTCGCGGTCGCGGAACAGCACGTGGGAGGCGGTCGGCACGCCGCAGCTCCGCATCAGCCGCTTCGCGTAGGCCTTCGAGCCCTCGATCCGGGCCGCTTCCTTCGCGGGCCCGAAGGCTCGGATCCCGGCCGCCGCCAGCTCGTCCACGAGCCCCGCGACGAGCGGGGCCTCGGGGCCCACCACGACCAGGTCGACGGCCCGCTCGCGGGCGGCCCCCACCAGATCGCCGTCCGGGAGGCACTCCACCCCGTCCCGCGCGATCCCCACGTTGCCCGGCGCGGCGAGCACCTCGGGCCGCTGCGGGCTGCGGAGCAGGGCGCGGACGAGCGCGTGCTCGCGCCCGCCGCTTCCGACAACGAGGACGCGCTTCGCCACCTCAGCGCCCGCCGCCGCCGGCTTCCGGAACCCGCTTCGTCACCTCAGCGCCCTCCGCCGCTGGCTGCCGAAACCCGCTTCGCCACCTACAGCGCCGCGATGAAGTCGTCGACCGGGATCGCGGAGAGCGTCTCGAGATGCATCGTGCCGCGCGAGCCGAGCTCCATCGACACCCGCGCCACCGACTTCTCGTCGGGCGCCTCGATGATGTTCACGAAGTCGTAGCGGCCGAGCACCGCCCACTGCGCCTTCACGGTTACGCCCAGCTGCTCGATCTCCTTGTTGACCTCGCGGATCCGCGACGGGTTGCTCTTCAGCGTCTGCACTCCCTCGGGCGTCAGGGTGCTCAGCATCACGTACGTGGGCACGGTTCGTCCTTTCGCGGTCAGTCCTTGCCCGGAATCTAGCCTGCCGGCTGGACGCGTGCGCCCCCGGCGTGCAACCTGCTGGCGGTACGGCCAAGCGCAGGTACGATGGGGCGCATGAGGGCTCTCCGCGTCGCCGCGGCGATCGTGTCGATCGCGCTTGCCGTCCCGTCCGCCGCGGCCGCGGCCACCCTCACGGTCGACCCGGTCCAGTCCTGCTACCGCGAGCAGCAGCGGGTCTTCCTCCTCGCGCAGGGCTTCACCCCGAACGGCGAGGTCGACTTCACGCGCGGGGACGACTTCAGCCGGCGGCTGCGGGCGGACGCGTCCGGCACGATCCAGGGGAACCTCCGGCTGCCCGGCGTGCTCATGGGACAGCGCAACCTGACCTACGTGGCCACGGATGTGACGGACCCCGGGATCACCGCCCAGGTCAGCCTCCTCACCACGGCCACGGACGTGCGCGTGAAGCCGAAGACCGGCGCGCCGAACCGTCGGCTCACCATCCGCGCCCGGGGCTTCCGGGGCGGGCGGACCCTGTGGGCACACGTGCGGCGGGTCAAGCGGCGCGGCGGCGGCCCGGTGCGGGTGCGCAGCGTCAGGCTGGGCCACGTGAACGGTCCCTGCTGGCAGGTCCGCGCCAGGAAGCGGCTGTTCAGGCGCTCGACTGCGCCGGGCCGCTACCGCGTCCAGTTCGACACGTTCCGCCGCTACAAGCCGCGCCGCAAGGTCGAGTACGACGACCTCTGGGTGACGATCCTCAGCCCGACGCGCGAACGCTGAGCGGCTGAGCCTCCTGAGCCGGACGCGCGGCTGCTGAGCGGTGAGCGCCCTCAGCCGGGCCAGCGCACGCTGAGCGCGAACGGCCCCGCGCCGGTCCTGCGCGTGACCGTGAGCTTCACGCGGTCGACCGGCCGGCGGCGGCACCACTCGATGCCGAACGCGCCGCCAGAGCGCAGCCTGCTGCCCGCGGCGTAGCCGGCCGTCTCGGCCTGGACCTCATAGGTGGCCCCGGCGGGACCCCGCAGGCGCATGGTGACGTTGCCGTCCAGCTCGAGGCGGATGCGGAAGGTCCGCTTGGTGCGGCGCGGGCCGAGCCGGCCTCGGAAGGTCCGGGAGCGCGGTCCGGACCACGGGTCGAGCACATCCCGCCGCAGGGCCGCGAACTCGAGCGGTCCGGGCCGCATCAGGTCGTTGTAGTACCAGGGCACGTCCGGATAGTGCAGGTGCGCGTAGCCGTCGGCGAAGCCCTCGCCGGGGTCGTCGCGGTAGTGGCGGCCCTGGTTGCCTGGGAACAGGCGACCCTTCTCGACGTGAGTGCAGACGCGCACCGCGCTGGCCCAGTACTTGGCGCCCCAGTCCACCGCGTCCCACGGGCTGTTCAAGCGCCAGGTCGCGATGTGGTGCCCGTACTCGTGGGTGAGCGGGTACTCCACCGGGATGCCGTGCACCGACTCGCCGGGCACGTACATGCGGCTCTCGGCGATCGAGTAGCAGGCGACCACACGCGGGGCGCCGCCGCAGAGGTCGCGGATCTCGCCGGGCGACCCGACGTAGACGTTGAGGCTGGCGAGCTCGGGGCCGTGCAGCCGCGAGCCGAGGAAGTCGACGACGGCCTGGTCGGCCGCCGGGTCGAAGCGGTAGGAGGGCGATGTCTCGATCCTCACGGTGTAGCCGTCTTCCGTGGAGTACGAGCGGGTGGCAGCGCGGGCGGCGGCTATCCGGGCCGGGCGGGGCGCCGGTCCGGTGAAGACCGTGTCCTCCACGTGACCGACGCGGGCCATCGAGACCGGGCGGCTCGGGTCGGGCACCTCTCGCTCGCCGGCCGTGGCCGCGTGTGGCGCGCCCAGCAGCACGGCGGCCGCTCCGGCCGCCGTGGCGATGGCGGTGGAGCAGCGCAAGCGAGCCACGACTCAACCAACGTATGTCCGACTCGGCGGCTTGTGGCCGGGGCTGGACCGACGTTCCGGTGGCGATCCCCGTCCGGAGGGGCTCTGTCCCCCGTGCGGGTTACGACACTCCGGACACTGCGGCCGCTTCGGGCACCGCCGCGCCCGCCTTCGCGAACGTCAGCTCGCCGCCGGCGGCGTCGACCAGCACGCGGTCGCCGGGCGCGAACTCCCCCTCCAGCAGGCGCAGCGCAAGCTTGTCGACGAGCTGCTTCTGGATCACCCGCTTCAGCGGGCGGGCGCCGTAGGTGGGGTCGTAGCCGAGGTTGCCGAGCAGCGTGCGGGCGTCGTCCGTCAGGTCGACCTCCACGCCGCGCTCGCGCACCCGCTCGACCAGCTTGGCCACCTGCAGGTCCACGATCTGGGCGATCTCCTCGCGCGACAGCTGGTGGAACTCCACGATCTCGTCCAGGCGGTTCACGAACTCGGGCTTGAAGGTCGCCTGCACACCGGCCATACCGCCGGGCACGTTCGAGGTCATGATGACCACGGTGTTCTTGAAGTCGACCGTACGGCCGTGGCCGTCGGTGAGGCGCCCGTCGTCCATCAGCTGGAGCAGCACGTTGAACACGTCGGCGTGCGCCTTCTCGATCTCGTCGAGCAGCAGCACCGAGTACGGCCGCCTGCGGACCGCCTCGGTGAGCTGGCCGCCCTCCTCGTAGCCGACGTAGCCGGGCGGCGCGCCCAGCAGCCGGGACACCGAGTGCTTCTCCATGTACTCGGACATGTCGATCCGCACCATGGCCTGCTCGGAGTCGAACATGAACTCCGCCAGTGCCCGGGCCAGCTCGGTCTTGCCGACGCCGGTCGGGCCGATGAACAGGAAGGCGCCGATCGGGCGGTTCGGGTCCTGCAGCCCGGCGCGTGAGCGGCGCAGAGCGTTGGACACGGCCTCGACCGCCTCGTCCTGGCCGATTACGCGCTCGTGCAGCCGCTCCTCCATGTGGATCAGCTTCTCGACCTCGCCCTCCATCAGCTTGGAGACGGGGATGCCGGTCCACTTCGCCACGACCTCGGCCACGTCCTCGTCGTCCACCTCTTCCTTCAGGAAGCCGGCGTTGCCGTCGGTGCGCTGCTCGGCCTCGGCCAGCTCGCGCTCGATCTCCGGGATCTCCCCGTAGCGCAGCTCGGCGGCGCGCTGGAGGTCGGCCTCGCGCTCGGCCCGCTCGGCATCGCGGTGCGCCTGCTCGAGGCGCTCCTTCAGCTCGCGCACCCGGGCGATCGCGTCCTTCTCGCGCTGCCATTCGGCCTTCATCGCGTTCGACTGCTCGCGCAGGTCCGCGAGGTCCCGCTCGATCGCGTCGCGGCGCGCGACGGAGGCCTCGTCGGTCTCCTTCTCGAGCGCCTGGCGCTCGATTTCCAGCTGCATGATGCGGCGCTCGACCTCGTCGATCTCGGTGGGCATCGAGTCGATCTCGATGCGCAGCCGCGAGGCGGCCTCGTCGATCAGGTCGATCGCCTTGTCGGGCAGGAAGCGGTCGGCGATGTAGCGCTGGGACAGCGTGGCCGCCGCGATGATCGCCGAGTCCTGGATGCGCACGCCGTGGTGCACCTCGTAACGCTCCTTGAGCCCGCGCAGAATCGCGATCGTGTCGCTCACGCTCGGCTCGTCCACGTACACGGGCTGGAAGCGGCGCTCGAGCGCGGCGTCCTTCTCGATGTGCTTGCGGTACTCGTCGAGCGTCGTGGCGCCCACCGCGCGCAGCTCACCGCGCGCCAGCATCGGCTTCAGCAGGTTGGCTGCGTCGACGGCGCCCTCGGCGGCGCCGGCGCCCACGATCGTGTGCAGCTCGTCCATGAAGAGGATCACCTGGCCCTCGGCCGCGGCGATCTCCTTCAGCACGGCCTTGAGCCGGTCCTCGAACTCGCCGCGGTACTTCGAGCCGGCGATCAGCGCGCCGATGTCGAGGGCGATCACGCGCCGGTCGCGCAGCGAATCCGGGATGTCACCCGACACGATCCGCTGGGCGAGCCCCTCGACGATGGCGGTCTTGCCCACGCCGGGCTCGCCGATCAGGACGGGGTTGTTCTTCGTGCGGCGGGAGAGCACCTGGATCACGCGCCGGACCTCGTCGTCGCGGCCGATCACCGGGTCGAGCTTGCCCTCGGCCGCCGCCGTGGTGAGGTCGCGGCCGTAGGTCTCGAGCGCCTGGTACTTCTCCTCGGGGTTCTGATCCGTTACGCGGTGCGGGCCGCGCACCTCCTGGACGGCCTGCGCGAGCTGGTC
>DASZJZ010000131.1:0-10168 GCA_035947555.1 Thermoleophilaceae bacterium
GTTCGGCATGGACCTCGAGTTCACCGAGGGCATGCAGTTCGACAAGGGCTACATCTCGCCCTACATGGTCACCGACCAGGACCGCATGGAGGCCGTCCTCGAGGATCCCTACATCCTCATCGCCAACCAGAAGATCGGCTCCGTGCGGGACGTCCTGCCGGTGCTCGAGCAGGTCATCCAGTCGGGCAAGCCGATCCTCGTGATCGCCGAGGACGTGGAGGGCGAGTCGCTCGCCACTTTCGTGGTGAACAAGCTGCGCGGCACCTTCACGGGTGTGGCGGTCAAGGCGCCGGGCTTCGGTGACCGCCGCAAGCGCATGCTCGAGGACATCGCCATCCTCACGGGCGGCGAGGTCATCACCGAGGAGATGGGCCTCAAGCTGGAGAACACCCAGCTGTCGCAGCTCGGCCGCGCGCGCCGCGTGGTCGTCGCCAAGGACACCACCACGCTCGTGGACGGTGCCGGTGACAGCGAGGCCATCAAGGGCCGCATCAACCAGATCAAGACCGAGATCGAGAACACCGACTCGGACTTCGACCGTGAGAAGCTGCAGGAGCGGCTGGCGAAGCTGGCCGGCGGCGTGGCGGTCGTGAAGGTCGGCGCGGCCACCGAGACCGAGATGAAGGAGAAGAAGCACCGCGTGGAGGACGCGCTGCAGGCCACCCGGGCCGCCCTCGAGGAGGGCATCGTGGCGGGCGGCGGCGTGGCGCTCCTGCGGGCGCAGGACTCCATCCAGATCGACGCGTTCGAGGGCGACGAGCGCACCGGCGCGCAGATCGTACGCCGCGCGCTGGAGGAGCCGCTGCGCCAGATCGCGGACAACGCGGGCCTCGAGGGCTCCGTCGTGGTCAACGAGGTGCGGAACGCCAAGGGCAAGAACGACGGCCTGAACGCCGAGACCGGCGAGGTCGTGGACCTGGTGTCCGCCGGCGTGATCGACCCCGCGATGGTCACGCGCTCCGCGCTCCAGAACGCCGCGTCGATCGGGAAGAACATCCTGACGACCGAGGCGATCGTCGCCGAGATGCCGGAGAAGGAGCCCGCCGGGATGCCGGGCGGTGGCATGGGCGGCATGGACGGAATGATGTAGGAAGCTCGAAGAGCTTCCGCCGTCTTCGAGGGCTCCGCTCCGGCGGGGCCCTCGCTCTTTCCGCAGTAGGGTCGTTGCATGACACCCGGCCTCGCCGACGTCCTGGCGGCGCGGCGCCGGATCGCTCCACACCTGCCGCGCACGCCGCTGTTCAGCTATCCGCAGCTCGACGACCTTGTCGGGGCGCGGGTCTACGTCAAGCACGAGAACCACCAGCCCGTTGGCGCGTTCAAGGTTCGGGGAGGTGTGAACCTCGTCGCCCAGCTCTCGGACGACGAGCGCGAACGGGGGCTCATCGCCTCGTCGACCGGCAACCACGGCCAGTCGATCGCCTTCGCCGCTCGGCTCTTCGGCGTGAAGGCGCGCATCTGCATTCCGGCGCGCGCGAATCCGGTCAAGGTGGCCGCCATGGAGGGCCTTGGCGCCGAGCTGGTCGTGTCCGGCGCCAAGTTCGACGACGCCCGCGAGAACGCCGAGCGTCTCGCCGCCGAGCATGGATACCGCTACGTGCACTCAGGGAACGAGCCGGACCTGATCGCCGGCGTGGCGACGGAGACGCTCGAGATCGTCGAGCAGGAGCCCGACGTAGAGGCGGTCATCGTCCCAGTGGGCGGCGGCAGCGGAGCCGCCGGGGCCTGCGTCGTGGCCGCCGCCGTCAACCCCGAGCTCAAGGTGATCGCGGTCCAGTCGGAGGCCGCTCCGGCCGCCTACCGAAGCTGGAAGGAGGGGCGGCCCGTCGAGGCGCCAGACCAGACCTACGCGGAAGGGCTCGCCACCGGCGCGCCCTTCGAGCTGCCGCAGCAGATCATGCGCGAGCACCTGCACGACTTCGTGCTCGTGAGCGAGGAGGAGATCCGCTCCGCCCAGCGCGCGATGATCGAGCGCACCCGCAACCTCATTGAGGCCGCGGGGGCGGCCACCCTTGCCGCTGCGCTGCGGCTCGCCGACGAGCTCCGCGGCAGGCGCGTCGCACTAGTCGCCAGCGGCGGCAACGTCAGCCGGGAGCAGCTGCTCGAAGTCCTCGCCTGAAAGCGGCGGCGAGCAGCCAGACATCAGCGGACGGATACCGCTCCTTGCGCAGCCGGCCGAGCCGGCTGCTTCAGGCCTCGGGGGCGTGAGCCCCCGGTTCATCTCACCCCGGGCCGAGCACGCTCGCCATCCGCAGCGGCCGCACGCCGAGCGACTCCGCGTCCGCCGTTCCGCGCGCCGTCGTCATCGGCTCCTCCATCAGCTCGGCCTCCTCCCAGGTCGCGAAGACCGTCGGACCGCCGAGCCTTCGCAGCACGCGCAGCGAGGCTCTCACCAGCGGCAGCGGTACGTGCACCAGCCGACGGCGGGGCACCGCCGTCCGCACGATCGCCTCGTACGACAGCGTCTCCGGCCCGGCCAGCTCGAACGCCCGCTTGCGGGGCCCCGAGGCCATCAGCGCGGCCACCACGCAGTCCGCCACGTCCTCCGCCCAGATCGGCTGGTACAGCGCCTTGCCCGACCCGGACACCGGTACCGCGGGCAGGTACGAGAAGCGGTCCAGCAGCGTCAGCCACGGGTCCCCGGGCGCGTAGACGATCGACGGGCTGAAGACCATCGTCTCGAGCGGCGAGCGCTCCACCGCCTGGCGCGCCAGCGCCTTGGCCCGGAAGAAGCGCGTACGCGAGTGGTGACGGGCACCCATCGCCGAGAAGAACACGAACCGCCGCGCGCCCGCCCGCTCGGCCGCCCGCACCAGCCGCAGCGTGGCCACCGCGTTCAGCTCCTCGATCGAGGCGTGCGGCTCGTCGCGGATCGCGGCGGCCAGGTGCACCACGGTGCTCACTCCCCGCAGCGCGTGGCGGAACGACGGCGGGTCGGTCAGGTCGCCCAAGGTGATCTGCACCCTGACCCGCTGGTCGCCGAGCCTGCGCGGGTCGCGCACCATGCAGCGCACCGGCTCCCCGGCCGCGACGAGGCGGCGCAGCAGAGCCGATCCGATCGTGCCCGTGGCCCCCGTCAGCAGGATCATCGACCGACGACGACGATACGCCACGGCGAGCGCTCGTTGCGGTGCGACTGCACGTCGGCGAACCCGGCCTCCTGCATCCAGCCCCGGATCTCGGACGGCGTGAAGTTGCGCGAGTGGCTCCAGGCGTAGAAGAGGAGCGAGGAGATCGCGCCGTGCTCCGAGACCTCCTCGCCCGGCTCCGGGCGGGCGGAGTCGCCGATCACGAGGCAACCGCCCGGGCGCAGCGCCTCGCGCGCCATCCGGCACAGCTCGCGGTCGCGCTCCTCGGGCAGGTGGTGGACCAGGTTGAACACCGAGACCACGTCGAGGTCCTCGCCCAGTCCGAGCTCGAACACGTCGCCTTCGCGGAACGTGACGCGGTCGGAGAAGCCCTGCTCCTCGACGATCCGGCGCCCGACGGCGGCGCTCGGCGGCAGGTCGAGCACGGTGGCGCGCAGGCCCGGGTGGCGGCGGCACATCGCCATCGAGAAGGCGCCGTGGCCGCCGGCCACGTCGACCATCCGCCGCGGCTCGGTCAGCGGTACGACCGCCGCGTTGGCCTCGTGCTCGCGCCGCGAGATCTCGAACAGGCCGCGGATGTAGGCCTCCCAGCGCTCGGCGTCGTCGCGGCGCTGCTCGTGCATCGAGTAGGCGGCGCCGTCGCGGACCGCCTCCGGCAGGAGAGCGAGCACCTGCCAGTGGAGGTCTCCCTGAGCGCCCACGAACGTTGCGATCGACTCCGGCGACGAGCTCACCAGTAGCCGTTCCGTCACTTCGCTGTTGCGCAGGCGCCCGTCCCCGTCGGCCTCCACGTATCCCATCGTCAGCAGGGTGGTGAGGAGCGTCTCCGCGCCGAGCGGGTCGAGCGACAGCCGCTCGCTCAGCCCGGCGGGCGCGGCCGGCTGCTCGTGCAGCGCCTCGAACACGCCCAGCATCGCCGCGGTGCTGAGCGCCCGCGCGGCGACGAGGCCCGTGAACGAGTCCACGAACGGGTCTGGCTCGCGTCCTAGAACCAGTGCCGCTGCTCCTGCCAGGGGTCCGCGTCGTTGTGGTAGCCGTTGAGCTCCCAGAAACCCATGCGGTCGCCGCTCATCACCTCGAGCCGGCGTAGGAACTTGGCCGACTTCCAGAAGTAGCGCTTCGGCACGAGCAGGCGGAGCGGCGCGCCGTGGTCGGGCTCGAGCGGCTCGCCGGCGTAGGTGTGGGCCACGAGCACCTCGTCGTCCATGGCGGCCTCCAGCGGGATGTTGGTCGTGTAGCCCCCGTCGCTGTGGGCCATGAGGTGGGTGCCGTCGGGCCGGACTCCTGCGCGCTCGAGCAGTTCGCGCACGCGGACGCCGCGCCAGGTCGTGTCGAGCTTCGACCAGCGCGTGACGCAGTGGATGTCGACGGTCACCTCGGTCTGTGGCAGCGCCATGAGCTCGTCCCAGGAAAGGGTGAGCTCGCGCTCGACCTGGCCGTCGATACGGAGATCCCAGGTGGCGAGGTCGAACGCCGGGTTGCGGCCCACGGTGAGCACCGGGAACTTCTCCGTGAGGTACTGGCCGGGTGGCACGCGGGCCGGATCGATGCCGAGCTTCTCGGCCTGCCTGCGGCCCCGCGCGCCCAGCATCTTGGAGGTGATCGCCATGGGACCAACTGTAGAATCGCGCGTCCCATGGCCTACGTCATCGCCGAACCCTGCATCGACACGAAGGACAACTCCTGCGTCGAAGTCTGTCCGGTCGACTGCATCCACCCGACTCCCGACGAGCCGGACTACGACCAGGTCACCCAGCTCTACATCGACCCGGAGGAGTGCATCGACTGCGACGCCTGCGTCGAGGCCTGCCCCGTCGACGCATGCTTCGCCGAGGACCAGCTGCCCGACGAGTGGCAGCAGTACATCCAGATCAACGCGGACTACTTCAAGCAGGCCGGCTAGGCCAGAGGCGCCGCAGCGTGCGCGAAGCCTGGGGCGCCCGCCAGGAAGATGAAGACCAGAAAGAGGACCGCGCAGGTACGACGGAGCATGCATCCCTCCGGATGCAGCGGCGATCCCCGCCGGGAGGGTAGCCGCGGCCGACCGCGGGCGCAAGGGGGCGCAGGCCGCGCCGCGCCCGGCGCCTACCGCGCCATCGGCAGCGCCGTGCCCGTGACCTCGGGCACCGGGGGACCCGCGGGGGCCTGGAAGACCGCCAGCTCCTGCGGCGTCGCCGCGATCACCCCGCGGGCGGCGTGGTAGATCGCCTGCGAGGCCGGTGCGTCGGGCTCGTCGAGGACCAGCGGGCGACCCTCGTCGGCCGCCCGGCGCAGCTCCTCCTGCAGCGGGATCTTGCCGACCAGCGGCACGTCGAGCTCGTCGGCGAGGAGCTGGCCGCCCCCCTCGCCGAAGATCGTGAAGCGCTCCCCGCTGGGAGTGGTGAAGCCGGACATGTTCTCGATCACGCCGGCGATCTCGAGGTCGAAGCGCTGCGCGGTCTCGGCCGCTCGCTTCGCCACCTTCTGGGCGGCCGGCTGCGGCGTGGTCACGATCACGAACTTCGCCTGCGGCAGCAGCTGGGCGAGCGTCATCGACACATCGCCGGTGCCCGGCGGCAGATCGATCAATAGGTAGTCGAGCTCGCCCCAGTCCACGTCCTCGAGGAACTGGCGGATCGCCTTGTGGAGCATCGGTCCGCGCCAGGTGATCGCCTGGTCCTGCTCGTTCAGGAAGAACTCGATCGAGATGACTTTCACCCCGCCGTGGGCGTCGAGCGGCAGGATCTTCCGCTGCGCCGACACCATCGGGCGCCCGTGCACGCCGAGCATGCGCGGGATCGAGTAGCCCCACACGTCCGCGTCGAGCGCCGCCGCCTGCTTGCCCTCGGCCTGGAGGGCGGCGGCGAGATTGGCGGTGATCGTGGACTTGCCGACGCCGCCCTTGCCCGAGCCGATGCAGATGACGTTCTTCACCGCGGCGAGCGCGCCCTCGGGGAGGCCGCCCTGACGACCGAGGCGCTGGGCGAGCGACTGCTTCTCCTGGTCGGAAAGGACGTCGAAGCCGACGTTCACGCGCTCCACGCCCTCCAGCGAGGCGACGTTCTGCACCACGGCCTTCTCGAAGTGGGCGCGGATGGGGCAGCCGGGAGTGGTGAGCGACACCACGACGTCCACCCGACCCTCTTCGGGTTGCTCGATCGAGCGCACCATCCCGAGCGAGACGATGTCCTTGCGGAGCTCGGGGTCGATGACGTTGCGGAGCGTGTCCCTGATCTGGTCCTGGTTGGGCATTCGGTGTAAGTGTGGCAAAGCCGCCCCCAGGGAGACGGCGCCCCAAAGCACCGACGCCGCCCCCGAAGGGACGGCGCCGGCTGAGGGAGGAGAGATACTGCACTGGCGGCGAGATATGAGCCGCCAGCCTCACCCCGGAACGGTCTCTCCATTCCGCCGCACCGAGCTGGGCGGCGGCCGGTCCGGGGGGAAGCCTGCCGAGGCTCTACGCGAGCGATCCGACGCGCTGGCGCGCCGACTTCAGCTGCTTCTCGACCTCGCGACGGTTCTGGTTGACCGTGCGCACGGTCTGGTTGCGGCGCTGGCGCAGCTCGCGCTCCACGCGGGTGCGGGTGCGCTTGACCTCGCGCACCGCACGGTTGCGGGCGGTGGCGCCGCGGCGCTCGAACTTGCGGAGGTTCGTGCTCACGCGCTTCTGGAGCTTGTTCAGCTCCTGCTCGCGAGTCGTGCCGTCAGCGAGGGGCTTGACGACCTCGATCACGCTGTCGCGCGCGACGAGCGTGGCGCCGACCGGAATCAGCACGGCGCGCTCGGCCTGGGCCTGCACGGCCTGCAGCGTGTTCATCTCGGCCTGGGCACGCGTCTCCGCGGCCTTGCGGGCCGAGCGGCTGCGCTTGGCGGCGTTGCGACGCCGGGTAGCAGCAGCCTTCTGGGCGGTGGCCTTGCGCTGGGTGGCGGTCTGTTCAGCCATTTGTACTCTCCTTCCCGTCGATTGCCCGGGCCGGACTGCACGGGCGCGAGGGGATCGACGATGAGCTTGTTAAATCTAACTTAGGTAGAAGTATACCGACGAACACCTGTACGTAAACCCCAATCGCGAACTCGTTACACACCGCTGTGAGATGCGGGTTCCCGGGGCTGGTGCGGATCGGAGAGAGCGGAATGCGGGGGCGCGTGCGCGGGAAGCGCAGGGCCGCGCGAGCTCGTCCGTGCTTCAGGCGGCCGCGGCGGGAGCAGGTCCGACCCGCTCCAGCCATGCCTCGGGGTCCTCGAGCTCCGCCGTCGTCGGCAGCGCTTCCGGGGACTCCCACACCCGGTTCAGGCCCTCGACGCCCGCTGCCGCCACCACCGCGTCGCTGAAGCGCTTTCCGAGCTCGTACTGGCGCAGCTTCAGGTCGAAGCCCAGCAGCCGCTCGATGATGCGCTGAGGCGCCGAGCGGCTCCTTCGCCGCTTGTCCATCGCGCTCCGCAGCTTCTCGTGGTCCGGGATCGCCTCGCGCGCGATCTCGTCCATCACGTGCTCGGAGTACCCCTCCAGCACGGCCATCGCCGCCTGGATGCGCGCCATCAGCTCGCGCTGCTCGCGCGTCTGCACGAGCGCAGCCAGACCCCCCTCGCGGAACCGCTCCACAAGCAGCGACAGGTTCGGCATCGAGGGGATCCCCCCGGCGGCCCCGCGCTCGATCCGCACGTCGACCGTCGACAGGTACTCGCGCACCAGCGTGCTCATGTGCTCGCGCAGCCACGGCACGCCCTGGAACTGGAACACGTGCGTGAGCTCGTGCGCGCAGACCCAGCGGTGGAATGGGTCCGCCTCCACCTCCAGCTCCCGGACCGCCTTGCGCAGGTTGGGCCCCACGAACAGCAGCCGCGGCGGTGCCTCCCCGCCGAGCAGCGACACCTCGTACTGGCCCAGCACGCGCTGCGACAGGTAGCCCATCACCAACCCGGCCTCGGCCGCCAGCGTCGCCGAGGCGCCGGCCTTCAGCACGCCCGCCAGCGGCCCTGCGAACTCCATGCGCCCCTCGAGCCGCTCCGCCACCGGATCGAGCAGACCCGCGAGCGTGTCGAGGTTCGCCGACGCCCACTCCTCGCGCGAGAGCAGCTCCGGACCCGGCACCGGCGTGGCCGGCCGCAGCCGCGTGTAGGCCGCCACGTGCTCCTCCATCTCGGCGCTCACCGAAGCGATGTGCGGGTCCGGCCCCGGTGGGACCTCGCCGGCCCGCGCCGCGAGGCGCGCCACCTGACGGGCGAGCGACCAATCCACCATGGTCGAAAGGAGGCTAGCTCGTAACGACGTGGTGCGACCCGGGCACGACCCGCTCGCCACCCGGGCCAGGCTCGATCGTCACCCGCACCGGGGCGTCCGGCGCCGGCTCCTCCGTGAACAGCCACGGCCTCCCCACCGGCACGACGATGAACAGCCCGCGGTCGTCGCCCACGGCGCTGAAGCTGCGCCGGTCGCCGCTGAAGTGGGGCACGCCGAGCTCCGACTCGAGCCACTCGACGGCGGCGCCCACGTCCGCCACCGGCAGCCCCACCTCGCTGATCTCGAGGAAGAGCTCCTCCCCCGGCGCCCGCTCGCGCGCGATGAGCTCGACGATGTTCCCCGCGGGATCGAAGAAGTAGGCGGAGCGGGCCCGCCAGGCGGGGAAGGGGACGTCGTCGTGGACGAGCTCGACCCGCTCCCGGGCCCACGCCACCGCCTCCTCGAACCGCTGCGGCGGCACGTTGACGGCGAAGTGCGAGCACACCGCCGGCCCCTGCTCGAACCGGAGCCGGCTGGATCCATAGGCGGCGCCGTGGAAGGCCTCCGGCACCGACGGATCGGCCGCCGGCAGCACGACCTCGCGGATCCTCACAGGTCCGGCAGCTCCTGCCGGAGCTCCACCACGGGAGCGAACAGGTCGCCGTGCTCCTCCGCGCGCTCCAGCACGTCGGAGGCCTCGAACACCAGCGCCTCCGGGTCCTCCAGCTCCTCCCAGCGCAGCGGCGTGGACACGGTCGGCCGCTCGCGAGCCCGCAGCGAGTACACGCCCACGGTCGTCTTCTTCTCGTCGTTCTGGCTCCAGTCGATCAGCACCTTGCCCCGGCGCAGGTCCTTCCGCTGCTGCGACACGATCAGCCGAGGGTGCTCCCCTTCGAGGTGCCGCGCCAGCGCGTGGGACAAGGCCTTCGTCCCGTGGTCGTAGTCCACCCCCTCCACGTTCAGCGGCACGTACACCTGGATGCCCTTCGAGCCCGACGTCTTGGCGAACGACCGAAGGCCGATCTGCGAGAGCGCATCCCGCAGCAGGAACGCCACCTCGCAGCACTCCGCAAGCCCCGCCGGTGGACCCGGGTCGAGGTCGAACGCCATCACGGTCGGGCGGTCCACGTCGTCCACGAGCGACAGCGACGGGTGCAGCTCGAGGTCGGCCAGGTTCGCGAGCCACACGAGCGTCGGCAGGTCGTCGCAGACGCAGAAGTCGATCGTCTTGCTGCTCATCTCGATCGACTCGGAGCGCACCCACTCCGGCCGATGCGAGGGGCACTGCTTCTCGTAGAAGTACCCGCCCTCCACACCGTTCGGGTAGCGCTTGAGCGTGAGCGGGCGGTCGCGCAGGTGCGGCAGCACATACGGCGCGATGCGCGTGTAGTAGTCGATCACCTGACCCTTGGTGAACCCCACCGCGGGGTACAGCACCTTGTCCAGGTTCGAGAGGGAGAGCTGCCTCCCCTGGACCTCGACCGCTACGCGCCGCGGAGGCAACTACGCCTTCGCCGTGGCCTTCTTCTTCGCGGCGGACTTCTTGCCTGACTTCTTCTCCGGCTTCTTCGCACTCGCGATGCTCGCCTCGAGGGCCGCCATCAGGTCCGGCACCTCCTTCGGCGCCGCCTCCGGCTCCTCGATCACGATCGTCTCGCCCTGAGCCTTGCGCTCGATCAGGTCGAGCACGCGCTCGCGGTACTCGTCGCGGTACTTCTCGGGCTCGAAGTCCGAGGCGAGCGACTCGATCAGCTGGTTCGCCATCGCGAGCTCGCGGTCGCTCGTCTGCACGTCCCCGTCCGCCGACGCCAGCTCGTCGACCGAGTCGGCCGGGATCACCTCGTCGGCGAACAGCATCGTCTCCATCGCCAGCGCGCCG
>DASZJZ010000132.1:0-2605 GCA_035947555.1 Thermoleophilaceae bacterium
ACGACGATGCCGCCCTCCTGCTCGAGCAGAGCGAGCAGCAGGTGCGGCGGCGCCACCTCTGGGTTGCGGCGGGCGCCGGCCAGCCGCTGAGCGGCGGCGAGCGCCTCCTGGGACTTGACTGTGAATCGATCTGCCTGCATAGAAAACCTAAGTCAGTGTATAGAAGATCTGAGCGAACGACCAGGTCTACTCGCGAGCGGATTCTGGCGGCTCCGGAGCGCTTCGGCGTCGGCGCGCCGTCGAGTCCGTACCGTTCGTCGGGAGCGATGCCCCGCCGGCTGCTCAGCCTCCTGCTGCCTGCCGCCGCAATCTGCGCGGCGGCCGCTCCGGCCCATGCGGCCCCGGTGTCCTCGCACGCCATGGTTTACACCTGCTGCACCCCGCCCGCGCTGAAGGAACGGATCTTCGCCGAGGCGGCCGCCTCCGGTGCCGAGTTCATCCGCGTGGACGTGGAGCTGGCCGGGATCTTCGACTCGGCCGGCTCGCGCGAGCGCCCCGACTGGCGCGCCCTCGACCAGGTGCTCGAGCTGGCCGAGCGCTACGACCTCAGGGTGCTCGGCCTGATCCTCGGGATGCCGGCCTGGCTTTCCACCTGCCCCGAGCGCGGGGCCGACGCGGCGCTCTGTCCGGCGCGCGACGCCGAGGAGTTCGGCCGCCTCGCGGCCGAGGTGGCGGTGCACGCGCAGGGCTCGATCGACCACTGGGAGATCTGGAACGAGCCCGATGCGGACTGGGCCTTCAAGGGGACGGCGGGGGACTACGCGCGCATGCTGAGCGCGGCCCACGACGCGATCCACGCGCGCGTGCCCGGGGCGCGCGTGGTGCTCGGCGGCGTGGAGCGGCCACGCGAGCGGGAGTGGATCGAGCGGATGCTGGCCACGCCGGGCGCGGGGGCGGCGCGCAAGTTCGACATCGCAGCCCTTCACCTGCGCCTGCGGCTGCGCAACGAGCTGCGCGACCTGCCGGCGTACCTCCGCGCGTGGCGCGATCTGCTTGCCGGGCACGGCTTCAGCGGCCCCGTTTGGGTGACCGAGCACGGCTACCCGGCGGACCCGCAGTTCCAGTGGGACCCCGCCTACCGCGGCGGCGAGACGGCGCAGGCGGCGTTCCTGCGCGACTCGATCCCCGCGCTCACCCGTGCCGGCGCCGATCAGGTCTTCGTGACCCTGCGCGACAACCTCTGGGGCGAGTACCTGAGCGAGGGGATCGTGGGCATCGACGCGGCCGACCCCTACCACCCTGTCGTGCGGCGGCCGGCGTTCGACACGGTGCGCGACCTGTCGGGCAAGCGGCCCGAATGGGACCTGGCGCCGATCGTCCGTTTGCTCCAGAGTTGGGGGTTGTGAGGCTCGCGGCGCTCTCGCTCGTGGCCGGCATGCTGGCGGCGGCGCCCGCGGCGGCGGCCGCCCCGCCGCCCGTGCGCTCCGGAGCGCCGATCTCGTCCCACGCCATGGTGCACACCTGCTGCACGCCGCCGGCGATGATGGAGCGGATCTTTGCCGAGTCGAAGGCCATGGGCGCGCGCTTCATCCGGGTGGACGTGGAGCTGAACGGGATCTTCGAGGCGGGCCACACGCGGGAGGAGCCGAACTGGGCGCGGCTCGACGCGGTGATGGAGCTGTCCCGGCGTCATGGACTGCCCATCCTCGGGATCGTGCTGAGGCCGCCCACGTGGGCGCCGTTCAGCGACGCCGAGGCGTTCGGGGAGCTCGCCGGGGAGGTGGCGGCCCACGCGCGCGACACGATCACGCGCTGGGAGATCATCAACGAGCCCGACGGCGCCTGGGCGTTCGACGGCACGGCCGAGCAGTACGCCCACATGCTGCGGGCGGCCTACGACGCGATCGGCGCACGCGTCCCGGAGGCGGAGGTGGCGATGGGGGGCGTCATGACACCAGGCGAGACCGCATGGATCGACCGCGTGCTCGCCACGCCGGGCGCGGACGCGGCCCACGCCTTCGACATCGCGAACGTGCACCTGCGTGGCCACGAGCGCGCTCTGCCCGGGCTGCTGGCGGCGTGGCGCGAGCTGCTGCGACGACACGGCTTCACGGGCCCGCTGTGGGTGACCGAGCACGGCTATCCGGCCGACCCTGCCTACCAGGCAGACCCGGTCTTCCGGGGCGGCGAGGCCGCGCAGGCGGCGTTCCTGACCGAGTCGGTGCTGTCGCTCGCGGAGGCGGGCGCGGACGAGGTGTTCGTGACGCTGCGCGACAACCTCGACGGCGGATTCGCCTCGGAGGGGGTTGTGGACATCGACGAGCATGCGCCGTTCGCGGCCCGGCGCAAGCCGGCGTTCGCCGCGGTGCGGCGGCTGGTGGACCGTTGGGACGAGCTGCTGGCGGCGCGCGCCGAGCAGCGCCTGGCGGAGGAGTCGGCGCGGCAGCAGGAGGCGTACGTGGCCGAGTGGCGGGCGCGTGCCGCCTTCTATCGCGCCGTCACGCGGGGGGCGCAGGCCAAGCTGGCGAGCGTGCGGCTCCGGTACTGGTCCGCACGGCGACGGGGAGCGCGGATCCGGCTGCGGCGCGCGATCGAACGCGCGGCGCTAAAGGTGCGCGAGCTGCGCAGCCACACGGGCTGGGCGAAGGCGGCGGCGGACGACTTC
>DASZJZ010000133.1:0-19470 GCA_035947555.1 Thermoleophilaceae bacterium
GGCGGGGACGCCCGGCGTCCCCGCCCTGCGGCGCCCCGCCGAGCTCCACGGTCGCGTCCGCCCCCAGCTCCCGCGCCCGCTGCAGCCGCTCCCGGTTCCGGCCGGCCGCCACTACGCGCGCCGCGCCCTTCAGCTTCGCGAGCTGCACCGCCACCAGTCCCACCGCGCCGGTCGCGCCCGTCACGAGCACGTGGGCGCCCTCCAGTGTCGCTCCCGCCTGCTCGGCCCGCTCCAGGCACATCAGCGCCGTGAACACGGGCACGCCGAGCGCCGCCGCGGAGACGTCGTCGAGTCCGTCCGCGATCGGCGTCACCGAGGCCTGCGAGGCGCGGTCTGACGCGTCCGGCTCCTCGGGTGCCAACGCGTACTCGGCGAGAGCACCGTCGCGGCCGTAGCCCGGATGCACGAACTCCACGCGCACGCGGGTGCCGGGCGACAGCCGCTCGCCCTCCTCGACCACACCCACGCCCTCGAGCCCGATCACGTACGGCGGCTTCGGCGGCCCGTCGAAGAAGTGGCCGTTCCAGATGTGGAGCTCGACCGGGTTGAGGGCAGCGGCCTTGATCCGCACCAGCGCCTCGCCGGGCCCCCGCTGCGGCGCGGGCACCTCCGCGGCCGCCGGTGGGCGGCCCATCGCCTCGACCAAAGCCGCGCGCACGCTAGAGGCGCACCGGGTCGCCCGTCGGCATGCGGCCGTTGCCCGGCACCGCCTCGCGCGTCTCCGCGTCGAGGCGGGTGTTCCGGTTCGACTGGTGATCGCGCTCCAGCGGCAGCGAGCCGCCGACCGTGTAGTAGGGCTTGCCCGCGATCACGAGGTCCTCCGACGGGAACCGCGTGATCACCTCGCAGCCGTCCGCGGTCACCACCAGCTGCTCCTCGATCCGCGCGGCGGACCAGCCGTCGCTCGAGGGCCAGAACGTCTCGAGCGCGAAGACCATCCCCTCCTGGATCTCCTCGGGGTGGTCGAGTGAGACCAGCCGGCTGAAGATTGGCTTCTCCCAGATCGCGAGACCTACGCCGTGGCCGAACTGCAGAGCGAACGCGGCCTCCTCGTCGGCGAAGCCGAACTCCTCCGCCTTCGGCCAGACCTCCACAACCTCGCCCGTGGTCACGCCGGGCCGGATCAGATCGATCGCCGCGTCGAGGTAGTAGCGGCAGCGCTTGTAGGCGTCCACCAGGGCCGTCGACGCGCTCGCCACCGCGAACGTGCGGTAGTAGCACGTGCGGTAGCCCATGAAGCTGTGGAGGATGTCGAAGTAGGCGGGGTCGCCCGGGCGGAGGGCGCGGTCGGTGTAGACGTGCGGGTGCGGACTGCAGCGCTCCCCGGAGATCGCGTTCACGCCCTCCACGAACTCCGAGCCCATGTCGTAGAGCACCTTGTTGACGAGCCCGACGCATTCGTTCTCGCGCATGCCAGGCCGCATCGCCCGGTAGAGCTCCTCGTAGGCGGCGTCGACCATCATGCAGGCCGTGTTGAGCAGGGTGATCTCGTCCTGGGTCTTGATCATGCGGGCCCGCTGCATGAGCTGCTGGCCGTCGACCACCTGGACGCCCGCGCGCTGAAGCGCGAAGAGCACTGCCGGCTCGACGGCGTCCACACCAACCGGCTCACCGAGCAGACCGCGGTGCTCGAGCTCCACGCGAATCTTCTCCGCCACGTTCTCGGCCCGCCCGGACTCCGGTGACATCGCCCCGCGCAGGGTCGAGATGCCAGCGCGCGAGCGGCCGTCGCCGAGCCAGGGGTTGTAGAGCTGGTGATGACGGGCGGCGGAGCCGAAGTCCCACATGATCGGCTCGTCGCGTTGGGGGAGGAGGCAGAAGCGGTTCAGCTTGTCCTGCGCCCAGGTGCCGATGTGGGTGGCCGTGACGTAGCGGATGTTGGTCATGTCGAAGCAGAGCAGGGCACCCAGCTCCGACTCGGCGAGCAGGGACGAGATTCGCGCGAGGCGCTCCTGGCGGAGGCGGTCGAAGCGGACCCGCTCCTCCCAGTCGACTGCCATCGTCCCGTAGGTGTGCAGCGCCATCTCTCGTCACCTCGCCGATCGGATCTGCAAACGATTGCACGGCGCGTGCCCCCGGGTCAACCGGAAGCGGCGCGGATGGGGCGGGGCGGCGCTCGCGGGCTGCGGACGCTTGCGCGCCAGCCGGCCTCGGGGGCGGTGGACGCTTGCGCGCGAGCAGCCCTCGCGGCCGCTCTTGACACGGCGGCGGGGCGTCCCGTACGGTTTCGTGCAAACGTTTGCAGGGAGACCTATGCCGGACTCGCAGATCAAGGACAAGAGGCTGGGCTGGGTGGGGACCGGCCGCATGGGGTACGCCCTCGCCACGCGCCTGCTCGAGGCCGGCTGCGACCTCGCCGTCTACAACCGCACGCGCGCGAAGGCCGAGCCGCTGGCCGAGCTTGGCGCGACCATCGTCGATGTCCCCGCCGAACTGGCCGACCGCGAGCTCGTCTTCACGATGGTCGCGGGCCCCGAGGACTTCAAGGCCGTCGTCCTCGGCGAGACCGGTCTGCTGTCGCGGCCCGACGCCGCCCCCGGAGTGATCGTCGACTCCTCCACCGTCTCCCCGGACGCCTCCGCCGAGGTCCGCGCCCACACCGACGCTCGCGACGTCGCGCTGCTCGCCGCGCCGGTCAGCGGCAACCCGTCAGTCGTCGACGCCGGCAAGCTCACGGTCGTGGTGTCCGGCCCCGTCGGCGCCTGGGAGGCCGCCCGGCCCTACCTCGAGCTGTTCGGCACCGGCGCCACGTACGTGGGCGAGGGCGACGTCGCCCGGCTCGTCAAGATCTGCCACAACCTGATGCTCGGCGTGGTGGCGCAGTCGCTCGCCGAGATCACCGTGCTCGCGGAGAAGGGCGGCGTGTCGCGCGCGGCGTTCCTCGAGTTCCTCAACAAGAGCGTGATGGGCTCGATGTTCACCCGCTACAAGACGCCGGCGATCGTCAACCTCGACTTCACGCCGACCTTCACGCCGGCGCTCCTCTACAAGGACTTCCAGCTCGGTTTCGAGGCCGCCGAGGAGCACGGCGTGCCGATGCCCGTCGCGGCGGCCGCCCAGCAGGTCGTGCAGGCGCTGATGGGCTTCGGCTACGACGACGTCGACTTCATGGCGCTGCTCGACCTCGAAGCGCGCGGCTCGTCGCTGGAGCTCGAGCCCGAGGATGTGCCGGTCAGCGATGGGCTGGGCGGCGACGGCAAGGTCGAGGTGGCAACCGGGCGGCCGAGCGGCTGAGTGGCGGCCAGGGGCCGGCTCGAGGCCCTCGGTAGCGGGAATAACCCGCCCTTCACCCGGGCGCACCCCGATCGAGAGCTGCTCAACGACGCCTGGCTGTGGACGCCGCCGCCGGGCTGAGCAAAGTCGCTCCGGTCGCGGCCCGCTCAGAGGAGCCCGGCCGCCTCGAGGTCGCGCCGTAGCGCGGCCTCCTCGTCGGGAGTGAGCGGCACGAGCGGCGGCCGCACCGGCCCCTGCGGCAGCCCCAGCAGCGCCAGCCACGCCTTCAGCTGAGCGATCGGGATCGTGTTGCGCTCGAGCCAGGGCGCGCGCATCCAGCGGTCGAAGGCGTCGCGCGCCGGGCCGAGACGCGCGCTGATCGCCCGCGCTTCCTCGAGGTCGCCCGCGTCCGCGAGCTTCGTGTACTCCACGATCGGCAGGTGGCCGGGGCGCTGGTAGAGCGCGAGGGCCGGCGTCGACATCAAAGCCTGGAAGCCGTGCTCGGCGTGCAGCTCGAGCCAGTGGCGCTCGGCGGCGTCGGTCACCACGATTCGGTCGCCGGCCAGCTCCTGCACGCGGAGCAGGTGCTCCCTGTGCTGCGGGTTCTTGATCCCGCACACGTTGTCGAGGTCCGCCAGCTCGGCGACCAGCTCGGGCGAGAGCGAGTAGCCGGAGTACGTGGTGTTGAAGAGGAACATCGGCAGCGGCGAGGCCGCGGCGAGCGCCTCGTACCAGCCGCGCACGGACTCGGGTGGCGGGCTGGGCGGGTAGTACGGGTTCATCGCGATGCCGAAGTCGACCCCACAGGCGATCGCGTGCTCGCACAGCTCGACCATCTCGGAGAAGACGTGGTGGCCGACCTGCGCCATCACCGGCACCCGCCCCGCGGTCTGCGTCACCACCAGCTCATGCACGCGACGGCGCTCGTCGAGCGACAGGGCCCAGAACTCGCCCATCACGCCGCCGCAGAAGATGCCGTCCACGCGCAGGCCGTCGACGTAGTGGTCGACCGAGGCGGCGAGCGCGTCCTCGTCGACGTGCCGCCCGTCCGCCGTGAAGGGCGTCGGCATGGCGATCCAGAGGCCCTTGACCCTCTCGCGGGCCAGCCGCTTGGCCGAAGTGGGCGCACCGACGCTCATCCCGCCAATCCTTGCAAACGATTGCGATACAGTGGCCATCGATGGCCGGGACTCAGACCGAGCGCGCGCGAGAGAGGAAGGACCAGCCCGGCGAGTCCCCCGCCGAATACCTCGATCGCTACGGTCGGATGCGGCTCATCCGCCGCTTCGAGCAGGAGATCCATCGCCTCTTCCTGAAGGGCGAGGTGCACGGCACGACGCACCTGTCGGCCGGCCAGGAGGCCGTGCCGGTCGGGGTCTGCTCGGCCCTCCAGGCGGACGACTACGTGGCGGGCACGTACCGCGGCCACGGCCACGCGCTCGCCAAGGGCACCGACCCCGAGGCGCTCGCCGCCGAGATGCTCGGCCGCGCCACCGGCGTGTGCGGCGGCCGCGCCGGGTCGATGAACGTGGTGGACGTCGAGCACGGCCTCGTCGGCTGCTTCGGCATCGTGGGCGGCAGCATCGCGGCGGCGACCGGTGCCGCCCTCTCGGCCCAGCGCCAGGGCCGCGTGGCGGTCGCCTTCTTCGGGGACGGCGCGGCGAACCAGGGCTACTTCCACGAGTGCCTCAACTGGGCGCAGGTGTTCGACCTGCCGATCGTCTACGTCTGCGAGAACAACTTCTACGGCGAGTTCACGGCGATGGCGAGCGTCACCGCCGGCGGGGAGATCGGGATCCGCGCGGCGTCGTACGGCATGCAGTCGCAGGTGCTCGACGGCAACGATCTCTGGGCCGTGCGCGAGGCGGCGGTCGAGGCGGTCGGCCGGGCCCGCGAGGGCGCCGGTCCCACCCTCCTCGAGTGTCAGACCTACCGCCACTACGGCCACTCCAAGTCCGACCCCGCCAAGTACCGCCCGCCCGACGAGGTCGAGCGCTGGCTCGCGCGCGACCCGCTCGACCTGGCTCGCGCTCGCCTGCTCGACATGGGCCTGGACGAGCCGGACGTGGAGGAGAAGGACGCGGAGATCGAGGCCCAGATGAACCGCGCGATCGAGAATGCGCTCGCCGCGCCCTACCCGGATCCGGAGCGGGACTCCGGGACCGAGTTCAAGGAATGAGCGAGCTCGAGTTCCGCAGGGCGATCCGCGACGCGCTCGACGAGGAGATCGAGCGCGACCCGTCGGTCGTCTTCTTCGGCGAGGACGTGGCCTTGGCGGGCGGCGTGTTCATGACCACTCCCGGATTGCACGACAAGCACGGGCAGGAGCGCGTCTTCGACACGCCGATCTCCGAGCTGGCGATGGCCGGCGCTGCCTTCGGGGCCGCCGTCACGGGGCTGCGGCCGGTGATCGAGATCATGTTCGGCGACTTCATGGCGCTGCCGATGGACAGCCTCGTGAACCAGTCGGCGAAGTTCTGGTACGTCTCGAACCAGCAGGCGAGCGTCCCGCTCGTCGTCCGCTCGGCGGTCGGGGCCGGCGGCCGCTTCGGGGCAATGCACTCGCAGATCCACGGCTCGTGGTTCCAGGGCATCCCGGGCATCAAGATCGTCGGGCCGTCGAACCCGGCGGATGCGAAGGGCCTCCTGAAGTCGGCGATCCGCGACGACAACCCGGTGATCTTCCTCGAGCACAAGCGGCTGTACTCGGTGAAGGGGCCGTCGCCGAGCGAGGAGACCGTGCCGCTCGGCAAGGCCGCGGTGGTCCGCGAGGGGAGTGACATCACGATCGTCTCCGCGCTGCGAGGCGTGCGCGACTCGGTCGAGGCGGCCGAGCAGCTGGCCGGCGACGGCATCGACGCCGAGGTGGTGGACATCCGCTCGCTGCGGCCGCTCGACCACGACACCGTGCTGGAGTCCGTCGCGAAGACCAACCGGCTGATGGTCGTGGAGGAGGGGACCCGCGTGGGCGGATGGGCGGCGAACCTGCTCGGGATCGTCACCGCGGAGGGGCTGCACGACCTGGACGACGCCTGGATCGTCGCCACCGACGACACCCCGGCCCCCTACAGCCCGACCCTCGAGGACGCCTGGCTGCCTGCCGCCGCCGAGATCGCGGCGGCGGTGCGCGAGCGGTTGGGGGTGGCGGGCGCGGCGTAGGGAGCCCCCTACCTTTCGGGGGTGTGAGCGAGCAGGGCGATCCAGGAGGCCAGTGGACCGCCCCCCGCGGCGGCGAGCGCCACTCCCCGCTGCCGGGCTTCCTCACCCTGCCCGCCCGGGGCTGGCGCTCGCTCTCGACTCGGGGCCGCGCGCTCGTGCTGGCCCTCGCCTCGGTCCTCCTCGCGCTCGCAGTGGCGCTCGTGCCGCCCGCGCTCGACAACGCGTCGGACAACGAGGCCAACGAACGAGCCGCGATCGCCGAGAACCGTGAGCGCATCCGTCGCCGTCTCGCCGAGGAGCAGCGTCCGCGGTGGACGGTGCTCCCGCCGGACGAGGCGATCGCCCCCGCGCTCGCCGCGCACGTCCAGGCCGACGCGCGCGTGCGCGAGCGGGAGGGTGCGCTCGACGGCCCGATCGGCCGTACCGAATGCGAGCGGATCACGCGGACCGGCGAGGACCCGCGCTTCGCCACCTTCACTTGCCTCGTCGAGCGCGGTGGACGCGGCACCTACCAAGGGCGCGACGTCAAGCTCGGCTACCGGTTCCGCGGCCGTGTGGAGCTGAAGAGCGGCAGCGCCGCCTGGTGCAAGGAGAACCCGCCCCCGCTGCACGGAGACCAGGAGGAGTTCGTGAAGGTGCCGCTCTCGCGCGAGTGCACAGGCTGAGCTACGATCCAAGTGTGAATCGTCACATGCCTCACGGCCGTGCTTCCATCGCCCATGCGTTCTGGGGCGCCTGCGGCGCGATCGTGCTGGCCTACATCTTCGTCGCCGCGCTGGGTGCGTTTCAGCCGGACGAGGCGGTCGAGCTGACGATCGTCGTGCTCGCGCTCGCCGTGCTATGGCTCGCCCACTCCTGGCGCGAGCTCTGGCGCGACGAGCGAGGAGACGGGCCGGGCGGCGGCGCAATGGCCAGGTAGTGCCCGAACGACCAGTCGACGAAGCGACGCCACTGCATCCCCTTGAGCGCGCCCGCGAGCACCCGGGGCGGCACCCTCGGGACGAGCCGCTGCGCGCGCAGCATCCACTCGAACTTCGCGCGATGTGATTCGGAGAAGTCGCCGTAGCGCGCCAGCGCCTCGGCTGCGGTGCGGCGGCCCTCGACCACGGCGCGGAGTTCCTGCCCGCAGGCGATCCCGAAGTAGAAGGCCGTGCGGATTCCCTCGGCGGTGAGCGGAAGGCAGTGGCCGGCCGAGTCTCCCACGAAGAAGACGCCGTCCTCGGTGGCGGCCCGGAGCCGGTGCGGGATCCAGTTGCCCTGGTAGCGCACCGCGTCCCGCTGTAGATCCTCCGCGAGCAGCACCGTGGTGTCCTTGACGTGGAAGCGCGGGTCGAACGAGCCCACGCCGATGCGCAACTCGCCGCCGGCGGGGAAGCTCCAGCCGTAGCCGGCCGGCACGTAGCGGCGGTCGATCCAGATCTCCATCTCGTCGCCGTCGCCGTGCGGGTGCACCTCGAGGCCACGCGAAAGCGGGGCGTCGGGCGGCTGATAGCCGCTGCCGAGCACGCGCCGCCAGCCGAGGGCGTCCACCACGAGCGGGGCGGTCAGGTCGCCGCGGTCGGTGTGGACTGTGTCGCCGGTGCGGCCGTGCACCTTCGCGGTCTCGAACTCGGCGTCCGACTGCTCCCAGAGCAGCGCGCACAGCTCCGGGTAGTCGAAGGTCGAGAAGGTCCAGGGCAGCTCGAGCCGGGCGGTGCCATGGGGAGTGTGCACGACCAGGCGGCCGAACTCCTGCCGGTGCGAGCCCATCAGGCCCATGGCGCGCAGCCACTCGGTCGGGATGCCGCACGCGGATGTCTGGCGCTCGCCGATCTCGTAGCGGTCGAGCACGAGCACCCGGGCGCCGCTGTCCGACAGCTCGCGCGCCACCGCAAGCCCGGCGAAGCTGGCGCCGCAGACCAGCACGTCCACGTCGCCGGCGAGCGGGGTGCGGTCGACGCCCCGCAGTGTCCTTCGCTTCGGCATGGGCGCTGAGGGTACTCGCCCGGTTTGAGTAGCTAGGCTAGAACCCTCAGTGCCGGATACAGAAACGCTTACGCAACCCAAGACCGTCGAGGGCTCGGGCGGGCTGTTGCTCGAGATCGACGGACAGATCGTCCCCAACTACGACGCCACGATCGTGCCCTTCGAGGAGGGTGACGTGGTGTCCGGACGTGTGGTCCAGATCGACCAGGACGAGGTCCTCGTCGACATCGGCTACAAGAGCGAAGGCGTCATCCCGATCAACGAGCTGTCGATCCGGAAGTCCATCGACCCGCACGACGAGGTCGAGCTGGGCGAGGAGGTCGACGCGCTGGTCCTCACGAAGGAGGACCAGGACGGGCGGCTGCTGCTCTCCAAGAAGCGCGCGCGGTTCGAGAAGGCGTGGCGCAAGATCGAGGCCGCCGCGGAATCAGGTGAGCCGGTCGAGGGCACCGTGATCGAGGTCGTGAAGGGCGGCCTGATCATCGACCTCGGCGTGCGCGGGTTCCTGCCCGCCTCGCTGGTGGACATCCGGCGCGTGCAGAACCTCGACGAGTTCCTCGGCACCAAGATCGAGTGCAAGGTCATCGAGCTGAACCGCTCGCGTAACAACGTGGTGCTTTCGCGGCGCGCTGTGCTCGAGGAGGAGCGCAAGGAGGTGCGCCAGCAGATCCTCGATCGGCTGCAGCCGGGCATGATCGTGGAGGGCGCGATCTCCAACATCGTGGATTTCGGCGCCTTCGTGGACCTGGACGGCATCGACGGTCTGATCCACATCTCCGAGCTGTCCTGGTCGCACGTGAACCACCCGTCGGAGATCCTCGCCATCGGTGACGTGGTGCCGGTCAAGGTGCTCGACATCGACCGCGACCGGCAGCGCATCTCGCTGGGTCTCAAGCAGACACAGGAGGACCCGTGGCAGCGGGTCATCGACACCTACCGGGTCGGCGACGAGCTCGAGGGCAAGGTCACGAAGGTGGTCACTTTCGGGGCGTTCGTGGAGATCATGGACGGCGTCGAGGGGCTGGTGCACATCTCGGAGCTGGCCCACCACCACGTGGAGAACCCGCGCGAGATCCTCGAGCCGGGGCAGGACGTGCGGGTGAAGATCCTCGAGATCGACTCCGAGCGCCGGCGACTGTCGCTGAGCGTGAAGCGGGTCTCCGAGCAGCTGCCGCACATCAGGTCCGCCGCGGCCGCGGGGGCCGCAGCGGCGGGTGTGGACGAGGAGCTGGGCGACGTGCCCGATCTGGGCCTCTCGGAGGACGTGTTCGCCGGCCCGCAGGTGAGCGGGGCGGAGGATCTGCGGGCGGTCGTGGCGGACTTCGGGGCGCCGGCCTCGGAGGAGGCCAGCGGGGAGCCGACTGCACCCGCTTCGGCGGAGGCCGCTCCGCCCGAGCCCGCGGCTGCCGAGCCCGCCTCCGGCGAGGCCGCTCCGGCGGACCCCACTCGTTCCGCTTTCGGCGAGCCCGCGGTCCCCGACGCAACGCCCGCGACCACGGGTGACGAGTCCGCTTCGCCCGCCGACGAGCAGGCCGAGCCCGGTTCGCTCCCGAGCGACCCCCCCTCTTCGCCCACCGGCGAACCCCCCGCTTCGGCCGCCGACGAGGCGGACTCGGACTCTCCTTCCGAGCAGCCCGCGGTGTAGGCATGGCCCCCCAGGCCAAGCGCCCGGCTTCGCCGGGTGCGCAGGGTCTGTTCGTGGGGCTCACCGGCGGTCTGGGCGCCGGCAAGTCCGAGGCCCTTCGCCTGCTGGGCGACCTCGGCGCCGCCACGCTCTCCACCGACGCCGTGGTTCACGAGCTGCTCCAGACCGACGACCTCCGCGATCAGGTCGTGGCCCGGCTCGGTCCGGAGGTCGTGCGTGACGGCACCCTCGACCGATCGGCCATCGCGGCCCGGGTCTTCGGCGACGACGAGGCCCGCGCCTGGCTCGAGGGCATCCTGTGGCCGCGCGTCGGCGAGCGGGTCGCGGGCTGGAGAGCGGCGGTGGGGGACGACCGCGTGGCGGTGGTGGAGGTTCCGCTGTTGTTCGAGTCGGGCATGGAAGGGGTGTTCGACTGCACGATCGCGGTCGTCGCCGACGAGGCCGTTCGGGAGCGCCGCGCGGCCGCCCGCGGGCACGCCTCGGTGGCGGAGAGGGCGGGGCGACAGCTCCCGCAGGAAGAAAAGGCGGAGAGAGCGGACTTCATTGTGCGCAACGACGGATCGCTGGCAGATTTACGAGAGGCTCTCGCCCAGGTACTTGCCAGACTCGAAGGTTCGTGAGCTCGCAGACCGCCCGCATAGCCCGACGCCCTTCCCGCGCCCGGGTAAGGCGGCGCCGCGCTGCAGCGGTGCTCGTGGCGGTCGTCCTCGCCGCCGGGGTCGCGGGTGTGGCCACCGGAGTCGGGCCGCTCGGCGACGCCGTACGGGAGATCACCCTCCCGCTGCGCCACGACGACATCATCCGCCAGCAGGCGTCCGACAAGGGACTCGACGCGGCGCTGATCGCCGCCGTGATCTACGAGGAGTCGCGCTTCCGCGACCAGACCTCACACGCCGGAGCGCGCGGGCTGATGCAGATCACGCCGGAGACCGCGGACTTCATCGCCGAGCGGTCAGGCGGAATCCGCTTCCGGCAGGAGGACCTCGCCACCCCGCAGATCAACATCGCCTACGGCTCCTGGTTCCTGCGCTACCTGATCGACCACTACGACGGCAACGAGACGCTGGCGATCGCCGCCTACAACGCGGGTCAGACCAACGTGGACCAATGGGTCGAACGGGCCGGCGGCCCGGAGGGCTTCGACACCGCCGAGGACGTCCCGTTCCCGGAGACGCAGGCATACGTGGAGAACGTGCAGGAACGCCGCGGCGAGTATCGCGACCACTACGCGGACGACCTGGGTCTCTGAGTCGTCAACGAACTGGCGCCGCTGGCCGCGGCGCCCGGCCGCTTCACGCGGCTCCCGACGCCTCTTCCCACCGGGCGTACGCCTGCTCCACCGCGCGCTTCGCCTTCTCGTGGCGCGCGGTGTTCCGCTCCGTGCGGGAGGGGCTGCTCCACATCGCCGGGTCGGCCAGCTCGTCCTCCAGGCGTCGCAGGGCGCTCTCCGCCCGCTCGACCGCGCGCTCGAGTTCAGCGATCCGTCTCTGCTCGTTCTTCGACGGGCCCGTCCGTGCCCGCCGCGCGCCGCCGTTCCCCGCCGCCTCCACAGGGCGGTCCCGCGCGCCCGCCGCGGCCGCCGTCCCCTGTTCCCGCCCGCCGGCGCTTCGCGACCCTTGCGGCCTGGCCTCGCGCTTCGCCCTGGCGCGCCGTTCCTGTTTCGCGGCTGCTTCGGCCGCCGCCGCTTCTTCGCGCACGCGCGCGTACTCAGCCCAGCCGCCCTCGTAGCTCCGCAGCCGCGCCTCCTCGAACGCGATCGTGCGGCTGCCCACCGCGTCCAGCAGCGCGCGGTCGTGCGACACCAGCAACACCGCTCCGTCGAACGCCTGCAGCGCGTCCTCCAGCGCTTCGCGCGCGTCGAGGTCGAGGTGGTTCGTCGGCTCGTCGAGGATCAGCACGTTCGCCCCCGAGGCCACCAGCACGGCGAGCGAGAGCCGTCGCCGCTCGCCCCCGGACAGCCCGGCCATGGGCTTCTCCGCCTCGTCGCCTGAGAACAGGAAGCGACCGAGCAGCCCGCGCGCCCTGTTCGGAGTGAGCCCAGTCGCGCGCTGGGCCGCCTCGAGCACGGTCCCCCGCGTGCCCAGCTCGCCGGCGTGCTGGGAGAGGTACCCGATGTTCACGTTGTGTCCCACGCGCAGCCGCCCGCCGTCGAGCGGCCGGCGGCCGGCGACGGCCTCGATCAGCGTGGTCTTGCCGGCGCCGTTGGGGCCCACGAGGGACACGTGCTCGCCGCGCTCGAGCCACAGGTCGCCGCCCTCGAGCAGCGTGCGGCCGGGTACCTCGAGCCGGGCGTCCTCGATCTCGAGCACCACGCGGCCGGTCCGCTCCGCAGTGCCGAAGCTGAAGCCGAGCGAGCGCGTGTCGGCCGGGTCGCGTTCGATCCGCTCCATCTTCTCGAGCCGCTTCACGCGCGACTGGGCCTGCCGCGCCTTGGTCGCCTTGTAGCGGAAGCGCTCGACGAAACGCTCCATGCGGGCGATCTCACGCTGCTGCTTCTCGATCGCCTTGCCGAGCGCGATCTCCCGTGCCGCCACCTCGCGCCGCCAGGCGTGCCAGGGGCCGGGGAAGAAGCGAGCCCGGCCGGCCTCGAGCTCGAGCACGGACGTGCCCACGGCCTCGAGGAACCAGCGGTCGTGGGCCACGAGGATCACGGCGGCGTCGAGTCCCGTCAGGTACCCCTCGAGCCACTCGAGCGACGCGATGTCCAAGTGGTTGGTCGGCTCGTCCAGGAGCAGCAGGTCGGGATCGCCCGCAAGGGCCCGGGCGAGCGATGCCCGGGTGAGCTCCCCGCCCGAGAAGCTCCCGAGAGGGCGGTCGAGCTGGTCGTCCTTGAACCCGAGGCCATGGACCGGCGTCAGGGCGCGGACACGCCAGTCCCAGCCGCCGGCGTGCTCGAGGCGGGTCTGGGCCGTCGCGTATCGCCCGAGTAGACCCGCGTCATCCGGCCGCTCGGCCATCTCTGCCTCCAGGTTCGCCAGATGCTGCTCGAGGGCGACGAGGTCGGAGCAGCCCGCCAGCACGTAGTCACGGAGGCTCAGCTCCGACTCGCGCGGCGCCCGCTGGTCGTGCAAAGCCGCCCGGGTGCCCTTCTCGAAGGCGAGCTCGCCGCCATCCACGCCGATCTGACCGGCGACCATGCGCAGCAGGGTGGTCTTGCCGGCCCCGTTCCGGCCCGCAAGCGTCATCCGGTCACCGCGCTCGAGCTTGAACGAGACGCCTCTGAACAGCGGCTCCCCGGCCACGTCCTTGTCGAGCGCACTGGCAATCACAACCGCCATGTCACGCAATCGTCACATACGGGGCGCCCTCGCTGAATGGGCTCGAGCCGATCCTTCCGTCCGCACGCCTCGCTAACGTCAATAGGTTCGTGCCCGAGTTCAAGGTCAACCCCGCCTACAAGCCCGTCGCGGACCAGCCCGCCGCGACGGAGGGCCTCGCCCGCGGCATCCAGGAAGACGACGGCCGCTTCCAGACTCTCCTTGGCGTTACGGGGTCCGGCAAGACGGCCACGATGGCCTTCGCGATCGAGCAGGTCCAGCGGCCGGCGCTGGTGATCGCCCACAACAAGACCCTCGCCGCGCAGCTCTGCAACGAGTTCCGCGAGTTCTTCCCGAACAACGCGGTCGAGTACTTCGTCTCGTACTACGACTACTACCAGCCGGAGGCCTACGTCCCGAGCCAGGACCTCTACATCGAGAAGGACTCCTCGGTGAACGAGGAGATCGACCGCCTCCGCCACTCCGCCACCAGCGCCCTCTTCGCGCGGCGCGACGTGATCGTGGTCGCCTCGGTCTCCTGCATCTTCGGTCTCGGATCGCCGCAGAAGTACAACGAGCAGGTCACGTTGCTGAGGCGCGGCGAGATGACGGACCGCGACGAGATCCTCCGCAAGCTCGTCGAGAACATGTACACGCGCAACGACGCGTCGCTCAGCCGCGGCACCTTCCGCGTGAAGGGCGACACCCTCGAGGTCTTCCCCGCCTACGCCGAGTCCGCCTACCGGGCCGTGTTCTTCGGCGACGAGGTCGAGCAGATCCAGCACTTCGACCCGCTCACCGGCGAGATCATCCAGGAGCTCGAGCACGTCGGCGTCTGGCCCGCCACGCACTACGCCACCGACCGCGACACGCTCGAGGGCACCATCTCGGCGATTCGCGACGAGCTCGAGTGGCGCACCAAGGAGCTCGAGCACCAGGGCAAGCTGCTGGAGTCGCACCGCCTGCGCCAGCGCACCCAGTTCGACATGGAGATGCTGCGCGAGCTCGGCTACTGCAACGGCATCGAGAACTACTCGCGCTTCCTGGACGGCCGCGCGCCGGGCGAGCGTCCCTACTGCCTGCTCGACTTCTTCCCGGACGACTTCGTGGTGTTCATCGACGAGTCGCACCAGACAGTGCCGCAGATCGGCGGCATGTACGAGGGGGACCGCTCCCGCAAGCAGACCCTCGTGGACTACGGCTTCCGGCTGCCGAGCGCGCTCGACAACCGGCCCCAGACCTTCGAGGAGTTCCTCGAGCACACCGGCAAGATCGTGTTCGTGTCGGCCACGCCGGGCGACTTCGAGCGCAACCACTCCAGCGCGATCGTCGAGCAGATCGTGCGCCCGACCGGCATCGTCGACCCGGAGGTCGACGTGCGCGAGACCCGCAACCAGATCGACGACCTGATGGAGGAGATCCGCAAGCGGGTGGAGACGCAGGAGCGCACGCTCGTCACCACGCTGACCAAGAAGATGGCCGAGGACCTGACCGACTACCTGCTCGAGTACGGCTTCAAGGTCCGCTACCTGCACTCGGAGATCGACACGCTCGATCGGATCCAGATCATCCGCGAGCTGCGGCTCGGCGAGTTCGACGTGCTGGTCGGCGTGAACCTGCTGCGCGAGGGGCTCGACCTGCCCGAGGTGTCGCTGGTCGCGATCCTGGACGCCGACAAGGAGGGCTTCCTCCGCGGCGAGACCTCGCTCATCCAGACGATCGGCCGGGCCGCACGAAACGTTCGCGGCACGGTGATCATGTACGCCGACAAGGAGACGGCGGCGATGCGCAACGCGATCGAGGAGACCGACCGCCGCCGCGCCATCCAGGTGGCCTACAACGAGGAGCACGGCATCACGCCGGCCACCATCCAGAAGGGCATCTCGGACATCACCGACTTCCTGATGATGGAGTCGAAGGTGCCGACCGGCCGGGGCCGGCGCCGGCGGGACACGGAGGCGATGTCCGCCGAGGAGATCCGCCGCACGATCGTGGAGCTCGAGGAGGAGATGCTGGCGGCGGCCGACGACCTGCGCTTCGAGTACGCCGCGAAGCTGCGCGACGAGATCAAGGCGCTGCGGCACGAGCTCAGCGAAGCCGAGGCGAGCGCCTGAAGGCCGACCGGCGCGCAACCGCGTCGGCGCGCCTGGGAATTCGGGCGTAGCGCAGCAGCTAGGATTGCCGCGTGCCCGCCGCCGTACGGCGCGCCTTCTGCGCGCTCGCTGCCAGCATTGCCCTGCTCGCCGTGCCGGCGTCGGCCGCCGCGGCACCCAAGGGGGAGCTCGTCTCCGTGAAGCCCGCGGCGAACGGCGCAAAGCGCATGCTCTACCGCATCGGGCCGTTCGAGGTGATCCCCGGTCAGAACGAGATCGGCAACAAGCTCATCACCGAAAAGCCGCAGGTGGACGGCTGGATCACGCGCATGCGGCCAGACCTCGTCTACACCAACGGCCGCGTGCCGGGCGTCGACGTGATCCACCTCCATCACGGCGTGTGGGCCAACCTCAGCCGGCCGAACATCACCTCGCCGGACCGGCCCGAGCTCTTCTTCGCCGCCGGCGAGGAGAAGACGATCGGGAAGCTTCCGAAGGGCTACGGCTACCGCTACCGCGCCTCGGACACGTGGTTCCTGAACCACATGATCCACAACCTGACGCCCGTGCCGACCGAGGTCTACATGGTCTACGAGATCGACTTCATCCCGGACACGTCGCCGGCCGCGCGCGGGATCCGGCCCGTGCGGCCGATCTGGATGGACGTCGAGAACGGCGAGTTGTATCCGGTGTTCGACGTCAGGAAGGGCAGCGGCTCGGGCGGCCGATTCACGTACCCGACCGACGCCAAGAACCCCTACGCCGGCGAAGGTCGTCGCAACGAGTGGGTCGCGGACCGAAACGGCGTGCTCGTGGCAACCGCCGGCCACCTGCACCCGGGAGGCCTCCACACGGACCTTTACCTGCGGCGTCCGGGTGCGCGAATCCGACCTGCCCAATGCGACCGGCGTCCCAAGGGGGCCGCCCGCAGGGCCTGCAAGCGAAACGCGCCGCGTGGCCGCGGCGCCCGCGCCCATCTGTTCCGGTCGAAGGCCAAGTACTTCGAGCCCGCCGGCGCGGTCTCCTGGGACGTGGCGATGACCGGCTCCCGGCCCGATTGGCGCGTGAAGATCCGCCGCGGCGACGTGCTCTCCACCACGGCCACCTACGACACTCGGCGGGCCGCCTGGTGGGAGTCGATGGGCATCATGGTCACCTACATGGCCGGCAGCGGGCCCGGGCGCGACCCGTTCAAGCGGCGGGTCAACTACCCGGGCAGGCCGACGCACGGCCATCTCCCGGAGAACAACAACCACGGCGGAGGCCCGGCCGGTCTGCCGAACCCGTTGCGCATGCGCGACGGCATTACCGTGAGCGGGCCGCTCGACGTCCTCGACTTCAAGTTCACCCTGGGCGACCTAAGCCTGCCCGGCGCCGCGGGACGCCCACCGGTGATCCGGCGCGGCCAGTCCATCACCTTCCGAAACGTGGACGACCCGAGGGCGATCTATCACTCGATCACCTCGTGCAAGCCGCCCTGCAACAGGGCGACGGGCATCGCCTACCCGATCGCCGACGGCCCGGTGCAGTTCGAGTCGGGCACGCTGGGCTCGGCGGTGCCGCCGACCACCGGCCGGCTCGAGTGGCGGACGCCGCGCAAGCTGGACCGGGGCACGTACACCTACTTCTGCCGGATCCACCCGTTCATGAGGGGCGCCTTCCGGGTGAAGTGACCGCCCGCCGGGGCGGGCGCCGCGGCCTCGGGCTGCGCCGGTGCGCCGCGCGTTACGCTTCCCCAACGCGATGGCGGAGCGCGAGGAGAGGCCCGGGACGTCCGCCGCGGCAGCGGCCGCCGAGCAGGTGCGCGCCATCGTGGAGGCGGCGGAGCGGAGCGCCGCGGCGCTGGAGGCGGCGGCCGGCGACGAAGCGGCGCGGATACGGGCTGAGGCGGAGGCCGAGGCCTCGACGAAGCGCGAGGCTGCGGCGCGACTCGCCGACAGGGCGGACGAGCTGGAGCGCCGTCTGGACGAGCTGGTGGAGGGAGTGCGCACGGCGGTCGCGGGGCTGAAGGAGGACCTGGAGGAGCTGAGGGCGGGGGAGGGGCCGATGCCGGTCGAGGCGGCCACGGAGCAGCCCGTCCCGGCCGTGACAGGCGCCGATGTAGATCCGACGATCGCCGAAGCGGAGGTCCTGGCCGCCCCCGAACCGGATGTCCCGGACACAGCGGAGGACCAGGTCCCGGCGGTGGGTCATGACTCGGACGCAGCCCCTGAGGGCGCTCGCGAGTCGGACGCAGCCCCCGAGGGCGCCCGCGTCCTCGCCCTCAAGATGGCCCTCGACGGCACTCCGCGGGACGAGACCGCTCGTTACCTGCGGGAGAACTTCGAGCTCGAGGATCCCGAGGCGCTCCTCGACGAGGTCTACGCCAGGGCCGGCGGCTGAGCGTCGCCGGGGCGCGGCCCCTCAAGGGGCCGGCGACGCGAGCTCCACCAGGTTGGCGTCCGCGTCGCGCACGTATGCCACGTCCTGCCCCCAGGGCTTCGTCTGTGGCGGCATCACCGGTTCCGCGCCCTCGCGCACGGCGCGGTCGTACGCGCCCGCCACGTCCTCCGTCACGAAGCACACCTCGAACGGCGTCGCGCTGGCGTCCGGCTGCCTGAACGCGTCCGGCAGGTTCGACTGCGCCAGTTCGTGGGAGGCGAACGAGAGCGTGGTCGTGCCCGTCTCCAGCTCCGCGTAGTCGCCGCTCTCGTGGACGAATCGCCGGCGCTGGCCGAAGGCGCGCTCGTACAGGTCGACGCTGGCAGCGACGTCCCGCACGTACAGGATGGTGTACCCGAACCGCATCGTCCGCAGAGACGCTACTCAGCCCGGCCGGTTCCGCGCCGCCCGGTACTTGCCCGACAGCACGCCGGCGACGGCGGCCTTCGCCGGCTCGAACGAGGGCCGGCGCCCCTTGCACTCCTCCGTCAGCCCGTAGTAGACGCTCCGGCCGGTTCGGTTGAGCGTCTCGCGCTTGACGACCTCGCGAAGCGCCGGATCCTGTGCCAAGGCGAACTCCGCCTTGATCACCAGCCGCGACGCCTCGGGCGAGCGCGGCTGTGCCGCCAGGTCGGCGCACGTGACCAGATAGGGGTTGCGGGCGACCTCCCGCACGTGCTCGGGATCAGGCTCGCCGCGCTCGATCCGCCGCTCCGTCTCGTCCGAGGAGCCGTCGGCGCACCCCGCCAGAGCGAAAAAACCCGCAAGAAGCGCGATCACAGGGGGCCGCACGGCGCCAAGGCTAGACCAGGCGCCAACGAACGTCCGTTCGATCCTGGCCCGGCTCTACACTCGTTATCCGAGTGACCCAAAGCGGTGAAATCGTCGTCTCGGGAGCTCGTGAGCACAACCTCAAGGACCTGCACCTGAGGCTGCCGCGCAACTCGCTGATCGTCATCACGGGCCTGTCCGGATCGGGCAAGTCCAGCCTCGCCTTCGACACCATCTACGCCGAGGGCCAGCGCCGCTACGTCGAGTCCCTGTCGGCCTACGCCCGCCAGTTCCTGGGGCAGATGGACAAGCCCGACGTGGACTCGATCGAGGGCCTCTCGCCGGCAATCTCGATCGACCAGAAGACCACCAGCAGGAACCCGCGCTCCACGGTCGGGACCGTCACCGAGATCTACGACTACCTGCGCCTCCTCTGGGCCAGGGTGGGCCATCCTCACTGCTACAACTGCGGCCGCCCGATCGAGGCCCAGTCGGCCGAGCAGATCATCGACCAGGTGATGACCCTCCCCGAGGGCACCAGGTTCATGGTGATGGCGCCGGTCGTGCGCGGTCGCAAGGGCGAGTACGGCAAGCTCTTCGACGAGCTCCGCTCGGAGGGCTTCACGCGCGTGAAGGTGGACGGCGAGCTGCGCCGGCTCGAGGAGGACATCGTCCTCGACAAGAAGTACAAGCACGACATCTCGGTCGTGATCGACCGGCTCGTGATGCGGCCCGACCTGCGCAAGCGGCTGGCCGACAGCGTCGAGACGGCGGTGGCCCGGGCCGAGGGGCTCGTCGACATCGAGGAGGTCGGTGGCGAGGGCGGGGCCCGCGAAGGCGGTCCCCCCGAGTCGGGGAAGGTCACCACCTACTCGGATCGCTTCATGTGCCTCCACTGCGGCACCTCGATGCCGGAGCTCGAGCCGCGCATGTTCTCGTTCAACTC
>DASZJZ010000134.1:0-5177 GCA_035947555.1 Thermoleophilaceae bacterium
GTCCGTGGCGCAGGCTCGCGCCGATGCCGTGGCCCGCGCCTCGCCCACCGCCGTGACCGCGGCCTGGGCGGTGGCCTGCGCCTTGCCGCTCAGCCTCACGGTGGCGCTCGCGGTGACCACCTGGCCGCCCGCCTCGGCGTCCGCCGTGGCAGTCTCCTTCACCCGGAGATCCTCCTCCGCTGTCACCTCAGCGTCGGCGCGGGCGCGGCGCCGCACGGTGACCGTCTCGCGTACCCGCTCGCATGCCCGCACCGACTCGGCCCCGGACCCTCCGCCGCCCCCCTGCGGCGGAGGGTCGGAGTCGTCGCCCCCCGCGGTGGCGACCAGGATCGCGATCAGCACGCCGAACCCGGCCAGGGCGATGCCGAGGGACGGGCGCGCCCGCTCGCGCAGGGTCCTCAGAAGGCGTGCCACCGCCTCCAAATGCTGACAAGTCCGGCTAGCGTCAGGGGGGAATGCGCATTCTGGCACTCGCGGACGAGCCTCCCCACGGTCCGGTCCCCGACCTCGTCGAGGCGTACCGGCCCGAGCTGATCGTGCTGCTGGGAGACCTCGAGCCGGCATGGATCGAGGGGCTCGCCGCCGTGGAACTCCCGAAGCTGGGCGTGCTGGGAAACCACGACGCGGAGGGTGCCCTGACCGCGGTGGGAGCCGAGGAACTCCAGCTCAGGCGCGTGGAGGTAGATGGGCTGACCTTCACGGGCTTCGGGGGCTCGCCGCGCTACAGCCGCGACGGCGCGAACGAGTGGACCGAGGAGGAGGCTGAGGAGCTCGTTCGGCGGCTGCCAACGGCGGATGTGCTGCTCACCCACAGCCCGCCCGCCGGCGTGAACGACGAGCCCGACGACCCCGCCCATCGCGGCTCGCCGGCGCTGCGCGAGTGGGTCGAGCGCAACCGGCCCGCCTGGCTGCTGCACGGCCATACCCTGCCGCATCCGTCATGCCGGGTCGGGCGGCTTGGCGACACCCGGGTTGTGCACGTGCGCGGGGCGATGGCGGTCGAGCTGCCCTAAGCCTCGAGCGCGGCCGTCCGCACAGCCTCCTGCGCCTCCGCGCGCTCCAGGCCGGTGGCCCGCAGCAGGTCCACGGCGACGAGCCGGATCTGCCCGACGATGTGCACGGCGGAGAGGTTGCCGGTCGCATCGAGGACGGCGTTCGCGAGCGCGGCCGCGTAGACGGGGGCCTCGCGCGCGAGCTCGGGATCCGCGCCCTCGAGATAGTCCCCCAGCGCCTCCGCGGCGCGGGCCAGCTGCTGGACGGCCTGCACGGCCTCGACCGGGATGGCGTCGTCCAGGTTGGTTGCCCGAACCGCGCCGCGCGCGAGCGCCCGTACGTTCTCGATGGCGCGGCCGAGCTCGCCGGCGGCGACCGCGAAGCGGTCGATGCCGCCGAGCGAGCGGCGCCGCTGCGGCGAGAGGCGGGCGGCCTCGCCGGCCGCCTCGAGCGTCTCGAGCAGGTTCTCGTGCGCGTCGTCGACGTGCGCGACCGCGACCAGGGCGGCATCGGCGGCCTCCGGCCGGCGGGTGGTCAGCGCCGTGGCGATCTGCCCGAGCGCCGCCACGAGCCGCTCCAGCACCGGCTTCGCGCTCTCCTCCACGAGCCGCATCGGCTGGACCGGCAGCAGCAGCGAGCTCACCGCCAGTGCCACGCCGCCGCCCACGAGGGCGTCGAGCGCGCGGTCGAAGTCGAAGCCGCCGTCCGGCGGCTGGAGAGTGGCCACCAGCACCGCCGACGCGCTGGCCTGCGAGACGAGTGTCGGGCCCCCGCCGACCAGCGCCGCGGTAGTCATCGCCAGCGCCACCACCACGGCGACCTGCCAGGTGCCGGTGCCGATCAGCGCCACGAGGGCGTCGGCGATGGCGATCCCCATGGCCACGCCGATCGCCAGCTCCAGGGCCCGGCGGCGGCGCTGGCCCACCGTCAGGCCGAGCGTGATCACGGCCGAGATCGGCGCGAAGAAGGGCTGCTCGTGCCCGATCACGTCCGTGGCGATGAGCCAGGCCAGCGAGGCGGCCACCGCGGAGTGGAGGATGGGGCGCGCGCCGGCCACGATCCGCTCCCGGCGCGTACGAATGCCGGCTCGTGAGGCCTCGGCCGCCTGCTCCAGCAGCTCGTCGCGCGTGCCGAAGCGGCGTTCGATCGCCTGCGGGCGCAGTCGGTGCACGGCGCGGCTGCCGCGGGAGCGCGCCCGGCTCATCGCCTGGGAGGGCGTAGCCCGGATACCGTCTGCGCCGGCGCGCCCGCGGTCATCGCCCGTGAGGGCGCGGTCCGCTCATCGCGTACACCGGCGCACCCCCCGGTCATCGCCTGTACCAGCGCGGCGAGACGTTGGGCGGCGGCGCCAGCGCCGCGTTCGCCACGAGGACCGTCGGCTCGTCCAGGCGCAGGTGGTGGCCGAGCATGCCCTCGAAGCGCTCGCCGAGGCCGTCGACCGCGTCGGCCCGGACCCCGAAGGAGCGGGCGAGCGCCACGAAGTCCGGGGTGTGCAGGTCCACGCCCTCGCGCGGGTCGCCCTTCAGCTCCTGGTCGAAGCGCAGCATGCCGTAGCCGCCGTCGTCCACGATCACGGCCGTCAGCGGGAGGCGCTCCTGAGCGGCGGTGGCGAGCTCCCCGCAGGCGTAGAGGAAGCCGCCGTCGCCGGAGACGCTCACCACGGGCCCGGTCTCGCCGAGGGCGGCTCCGAGGCCCTGCGGGAAGGCGCAGCCGAGCGTGCCCCAGCCGAGCGGGTAGGAGAGCCTGCGCGGGGCGGGAGTGTGGTGAAAGCCGCCCAGCCAGTAGCCGGGGATGCACATGTCGCAGACGACCGTCGCGTCCGGCGGCAGCGCGCGTTCGATCGCCTCCAGGAAGCCGATCGCCTCGGGATCGGTCTCGCGCAGGCGGGCCCGGACGCCGCGGTTCAGGTCGCGCATGCGGTCCGCTAGCGCCTCGAGGCCGCCGCGCGGCTCGACGCGGCGGGCGAGGGCGGCGGCGCCCTCGGCGGCGTCGGCCTCGAGCAGCACGTCGGGCAGGTAGTTCTTGGCGGCGTCGGGCGGGTCGACGTTCAGCGCGATCAGGTGCGGGGGCTGGGGCTGCTTCCAGCCCTGGGTCATCATCCCGTCGAAGTCGGTTCCGACCGCCAGCACCACGTCGGCCTCGTCCCAGAGCGCGCCCACCTCCGCGACGTGGGGCGGCGCCTGGACCAGGCAGGGGTGATCCGGCGGCAGCAGGCCTCGGGCCGAATAGGTGAGGATCACCGGGGCCACGAGCCGCTCGGCCAGCTCGGCGAGTGCCTCGCCGGCGCCCGCCTGGAGGGCGCCGCCGCCAGCCCAGACCAGCGGGCGGCGGGAGCGCTCGAGCAGGGCGGCGGCGCGGGCGAGGTGGTCCTCGTCGGGACGCGGCCGGGACGAGACCATGTCCATCAGGTCCGGCGCTCCGTTCACCGGCTCCGCCAGCAGGTCCGTTGGGATTTCGAGATAGACCGGTCGCTGGGGCGCTGCCGCCGCGCTGACCAGAGCGAGATTCACCGCTGAGCCGATGTCCCGTGCTGATGTCACGCGCATCGTCTCCTTGACGACCGGCGCGAACATCCCCGCCTGGTCGGTCGCCTCGTGCAGCACGCCGCGCCACACGCCGGGTCGCCGCAGCCGCGCCGGGATGTCGGTGGCCACCACGAGCACCGGCTGGCGGGAGGCCCAGGCCTCGCCGACCGCGGCGAGGGTGTTCGCCGCGCCCGGGCCGGTGGTGGTGAGCGCCACGCCGACCCTTCCGGTCGAGCGCGCGTAGCCGTCCGCCGCGTAGGCCGCGGTCTGCTCGTGGCGCACTCCGACCAGCCGGATGGGCGACTCCCCGAGCGCCCGCCAGAGCGCCAGGTTGTGCACGCCGGGGAGGCCGAACGCGACCTCCACCCCGGCCCGCTCGAGCGCCGCCACCGCCAGCTGCGCGCCTGTCAGGATGCGCGTCCGCGATGAGCTCACCGGCCCCATCCTCGCACCCTCTCCGCGGAGTCCGCGTGGTAGACCTCTCGCGCGTCCTGGCCGGCCCCTACTGCACGATGGTGCTCGCCGACCTGGGTGCCGACGTGGTCAAGGTCGAGCGCCCGGAGGGCGGCGACGAGACCCGTACCTGGGGGCCGCCGTTCGCGGGCGGGGAGGCCGCGTACTACCTCTCGGTCAACCGCGGCAAGCGCTCCTGCGCCATCGACCTCTCGCAGACGGAGGGGCGGGCGCTCGCGCTCGACCTGTGCGCCGCTGCCGACGTCGTGGTCGAGAACTTCAAGGTCGGCGGCGCCGAGCGGCTCGGCGTGGGCTACGAGCAGGTGCGCGAGCGCAACCCGCGGGTCGTGTACTGCTCGATCACCGGGTTCGGGTCACGGCGCGAGCCGCCGGGGCGCCCGGGTTACGACTTCGTGGCCCAGGCCGAGACCGGCCTGATGTCGATCACCGGGCCGGAGGACGGCCCGCCGTACAAGGTGGGCGTCGCGCTGGTGGACGTGCTGACCGGGCTGCACGCGGCGGCGGCGATCCTCGCGGGCCTGCACGGCGGCGAAGGCGCTCGGGTCGAGGTTCCGCTGCTCGACAGCGGGCTGGCCGGTCTGGTGAACGTGGCCCAGAACGCTCTCGTCACCGGCCGTGACCCGGAGCGCCACGGCAACGCGCACCCGAACATCGTCCCGTACCAGGACTTCGAGACCGCCACGGCGCGGATCGCGGTTGCCGCCGCCAACGACGGGCTCTTCCGCGCCCTCTGCCGCGTGCTCGAGCGCCCCGAGCTGGGCGAGGACGAGCGGTTCGCGACCAACGCGGCCCGGGTCGAGAACCGCCGGGAGCTGATCCCGCTGCTGCAGGAACGGCTGCTGGAGCGACCGGCGGAGGAGTGGGTCGAGGGGCTCGACGCCGCCGGCGTGCCCGTGGGCGCCGTGCGCACCGTGCCCGACGCACTGGCCGCCGCGGCGCAAGCGGGCCGGCCGGCGACCCTGACGGTCGATCACCCGAGCGCGGGAGCGCTCGAGCTGGTGGCGTCGCCGATCTGGGGGCTCACGGACGGCGACGCCGCGACGCCGCCGCCGCTGCTGGGGGAGCACACGGCGGAGGTGCTGGGCGAGCTGGGGCGCTCGGAGGAGGAGATAGCCGCGCTCGTCGCGCGGAAGGTGGTGCGCCTCATCGGCGAGCCAGACATCAGCGGGGGTCCGGGGGCGTGGG
>DASZJZ010000135.1:0-2930 GCA_035947555.1 Thermoleophilaceae bacterium
CCACCGGCGCCATCGGCCGGCCGCTCGTGCCCGGGCTGGTCGCCGCCGGGCACGAGGTGACCGGCACCACGCGATCCGAGGAGCGCGCCGAGGGGATCCGCGCGGCCGGGGCTCGGGCAGTGGTCTGCGACGCCCTCGACGGGGACGCCGTCCGCGCCGCCGTCGTCGAGGCGGCGCCGGAGGTCGTGGTGCACGAGCTGACCGCCCTGCCGACCCGCTTCAATCCGCGCGACAAGCGGATGTACGCCCCAACCAACCGCCTGCGCCAAGAGGGAACCCGGAACCTGATCGCGGCCGCGCACGCCGCCGGCGCACGGCGGATCGTGTGCCAGAGCATCGCGTTCGCGTACGCGCCGGGCGAACGGCCGGAAGTGAAGGATGAGGACGCGCCACTCGCACTCGGAGCGCCGCTGCCGTTCGGGGACAGCGTGCGCGCGATCGACGAGATGGAGCGGGCGGTGGCCGGCGCGGCCGGGCTCGACGGTCTGGTGCTGCGCTACGGCTGGTTCTACGGGCCGGGCACCTACCTCGCGGACGACGGCAGCGTGGCCCGGGACGTTCGCCGGCGCCGCCTCCCGGTGATCGGCAAGGGCATCGGGCTGTACTCGTTCATACACGTGGACGACGCGGCGAGCGCCACGGTCGCGGCGGTCGAGCGGGGAGCATCCGGCGTCTACAACGTCGTGGACGACGAGCCGGCGCCCCAGCGCGAGTGGCTCCCTCGCTACGCGGATGCGATGGGCGCCAAGAAGCCGCTGCGCGTGCCAGTCTGGATGGCGCGGCTGGCGGTGGGGAAGATCGCGACGATGGCGGACGTGCAGGCCGGCGCCTCGAATGCGAAGGCGAAGGTTGAGCTCGGCTGGGAGCCGCGCTGGAGCACCTGGCGCGAGGGCTTCCACGAGGCGCCGCGCTAGCGCCCTCGCGACCGCGCTCCCGCGCCGCAGCCGCGGGCGCTCCGCGCCGCACTGCCGCGTGCCCGCGCATGATCGCCGCCTCCGGCGGGTATCCATGACACGCCGGTTACCAAAGGGAGGTGCACCGACATGGCGAAGGACCACGGTCCGAGCGTGAAGGACGACAAGCAGTACGAGGGTCTGCGCAAGAAGGGCATGAGCAAGGAGCGGGCCGCGAAGATCGCGAACTCGCCGAAGTCGAGTCAGCGCAAGGGCGGCAAGAAGGGCGGGAAGAAGAGCAGCTAGCCCGGCCGCTCAGTCGTCCACCAGGAACTCCGCCCACAGCGGATAGTGGTCGGAGATCCGCGCCTCCTTCTCGGACTGCTTCACGTCCTGCAGGAGGTGCTCGTCCCACACGAAGTTGCCCGCCGTCTTGTACTTCAGCGTGAGGGCCGCGCCCTTGCCCTTGTTGAACCAGGCGATCTGGTCGTAGAACGAGTGCTTGTCCTCCGTCTCGCCGAGCGTGCGCGGAAGGTTCAGCAGCGCGTCGGGCGGTGACAGCCCTCCGTCGACCACGAGTGCCTTCCAGTTGTCGTCGTCGAGCTTGTCGATGTTGAAGTCGCCGAGCGCCATCATGTTGCGGTTGAACTCGTCCGGGTCCTCGGCGTGCTCGCGCAGCCACTGGGCGAAACGGGCGATCTCCGGCGTGCGCACCTCCGGCGTGCTCTTGCTGCCGTAGATCACGTGCAGTGTTACGAGCGTGAAGCCCTTCTCGCGGGCCTGGAACGAGACCGTGTACGGCGTGCGCACGAACTGCTGCTGCATAATCGCCCCTGCGCCCTCCAGCTCCTCGTCCGGGATCACGAGCTCGCCCACGAGTCCTGACGAGCGCACGCGTCTCGTGTCGAAGACGTAGCCGAGCCGCTCGGAGTTGCCGGGCTTGCCCTCGGTCACATCGGAGACGATGAACGCCCAGCGCGGGCCGAGGATGTCGCGGAGCAGCCGAAGAGCGGTCAGGTCGCGCTTGACCTCCACGAGGGCCACGACATCGAAGCGCGCCACCAGCTGGGCGATCGCGCACATGTCCTGGAGGTTTCGCTTCGGGCTCACACGCGGCTTCGACTCCCACGCCCTCTGCACGCGCCCGAAGTGCTTGACGTTCCAGGTGCCGATCAGCAGGTTGTTGCGCCGCTTCTTCGGCAGCTCTCCGAGGGCCGCGTCGAACCCGTCCAGCACGGTCACGCTGCCGTCCGGCGGCTCCGGGAGGCCGAGCTCGGCTGGGGGCAGGAGGGCCATCAGTTCGACACGCTCAGTGCGATCGGGATGAAGATCGTCGCGGCGAACACCAGTGTGACCCCCACCGCCACCAGCGTGCGCGACTTGATCAGGTGCCCGAGCGTCCCGATCACGAAACCGAGCAGCAGCAGCACGATGAAGAACGAGGGCGAGATCTCGAAGTCGCCGCTCTGATCCGGGCCGGCGCCCGGATCCAGGAAGTCCGACATGGCGAGCAGCAGCGAGCCGTCCAAGGAGGCGAAAGTATCCTTCGCATCGGATGAGCGAGGGCTTCCAGACGATCGAGGACTCCCGCCGGGGTCTGGCGGAGGTGGGATACCTCGCGGACGAGTCGACCGCGCTCGTCTCCTATCTGGCCGGGCGGCTCGGCAAGCCGGTGCTGGTCGAGGGCCCCGCAGGGGTGGGAAAGACCGAGCTCGCCAAGGCGCTCTCGCGCGCCACCGGCCGCGTGCTGATCCGGCTGCAGTGCTACGAGGGGCTCGACGAGGCCAAAGCCCTCTACGAGTGGAACTACCGCAAGCAGCTGCTGCGCATCCAGACCGAGACGCGCGAGGCGGGCTGGGAGCAGGTCAAGGAGGACATCTTCGGCGAGGAGTTCCTCCTCCCGCGCCCGCTCCTCACCGCGATCTCCGCCGACCAGCCGGTCGTCCTGCTGATCGACGAGATCGACAAGACCGACCAGGAGTTCGAGGCGATGCTGCTCGAGGTCCTGTCGGACTTCCAGATCTCGATCCCAGAGCT
>DASZJZ010000136.1:0-18410 GCA_035947555.1 Thermoleophilaceae bacterium
CCGGCGGCGACCCCTTCGAGCGCCACTGGCGCGAGCCCGCCGAACGGCCGCGCCCGCTGGTGCTGGTGTGCGACGTGTCGGGCTCGATGGAGCCTTACGCACGGATGCTGCTCACCTACATGCAGGCGTGCGTGGCGGCCCGCAGGCGCGTGGAGGCGTTCGTGTTCGGGACCACGCTCACGCGAGTGACCGCGGAGCTGCGAGGCCGCGATCCCGACCGTGCACTTGACCGGGCCGCAGGCGCCACGCGCGACTGGTCCGGAGGCACGCGCATCGGCGAGGCGCTGGCCACGCTCAACCGCGAGCACGGCCGCCGGCTCGGCCGCGGCGCGGTGGTGGTCCTGCTGTCCGACGGCTGGGACCGCGGCGATCCGCAGCAGCTCGAGGCCGAGATGGCCCGGCTGGCGCGCTGCTCCCACCGGCTGATCTGGCTCAACCCGCTGAAGGCGCACCCTGAGTACCAGCCCCTAACGCGGGGAATGAAGGCCGCGCTGCCGCACGTGGACGAGTTCATGGCAGGAAACTCCCTCGGCTCGCTCGAAGGGCTTGCATACGCTTTGGAGCAGACGGGAAGGCTGCGCAGAGGGGAGTCAGAGGTTTGAAGGATGTCGTCGACGACGTAACGGCATGGACGGCCCGTGGCGACCGGGTCGCCGTCGCCACGGTGGTGGGAGTGAAGCGCTCCGCGCCTCGTCCACCCGGAGCGAAGATGGCCGTGAACGAGCACGGCGAGGTGTCCGGCGCGGTGTCGGGCGGCTGCGTCGAGGGCGCGGTGGTCGAGGTGGCCGGCGAGGTGCTCGGCTCCGGCGAGCCGCGCCTGCTGCACTTCGGGATCGCCGACTCCGAGGCGTGGGACGTGGGGCTGCCCTGCGGCGGCGAGATCGACGTTTTCGTCGAGGAGTACGTCGGGGAATGACCGCGTTCGGCGACTTCGCGGAGATCGCCGCCGAGGACGGCCGGGCGGCGCTCGTCACCGTGGTCGAGGGCGGCGACGTGGGGGCCAAGCTGCTCGTCCGCGCGGACGGGATCACCTCGGGCGGTCTGGGCGACGCGCGCCTCGACGAGGCGGCGGTCGAGGCGGCCGAGGAACTGATGTGGGCTGAGCGCTCCGAGCTGCGCCAGGTGGGAGACGTGTCGCTGTTCGTGGACGTGACCGCGCCGGCGCCGCGACTGGTCATCTTCGGCGCGGTGGACTACTCCGCCGCCCTGTGCCGGCTGGCGCGCGCGGCGGGCTGGAGGCCGTTCGTGTGCGACCCGCGCTCGCAGTTCGCCACCCAAGAGCGCTTCCCCGAGGCCGAGGCCGTGCTCGCCGAGTGGCCCGAGCAGGCCTTCGCGCGGCTCGGCGGGATCGACCGCGCCACCTACATCGCCGTGCTGACCCACGACCCCAAGCTCGACGACGCCGCGCTGGAGATCGCTCTGCGGTCGGAGGCGCCGTACGTGGGAGCGATGGGGAGCCGCCGCGCGCAGGCGCAGCGGCGCGAGCGCCTGCTGGCCGCGGGGCTCGATGAGGAGCTGCTGGCGCGTGTGGCGGCGCCGATCGGCCTGGACCTCGGCGCTGTCACGCCGGAGGAGACCGCCCTCTCGATCATGGCCGAGGTGGTGGCGGTGCGAAACGGCCGCGCCGGTGGTCGTCTCTCGACGGCGGCGGGGCGGATCCACGAGGTGGGCGCGTGATCGGCGGGCTGGTGCTCGCCGCCGGCGCCGGCACGCGCTTCGGGAGCGCGAAGCAGCTGGCCGACCTCGACGGCCGACCGCTGCTCGAGCACTCGATCCTCGCGATGGTCGCGTCGCCGGTCGGGCGCGTGGTGGTGGTGCTCGGCTCCGGGGCCGAGGAGGTTCTCGCCAACGTCGACCTGCACGGGGCCGACCCGGTGGTGTGCGACCGCTGGAGCGAGGGGCAGTCCGCCTCGCTGGCCTACGGGCTGGCCGAGCTGTCCACGTGCGACGCGGTCGTGGTCACACTCGGCGACCAGCCGTTCGTGGCTCCCGATGCCATCCGCCGCGTGATCGCGGCGCGCGGCGACGGTGCCGCGGCCGTGCGCGCCACCTACAACGGCGAGCCGGGGCATCCGGTGCTGCTCGAGCGGGCGCTGTTCGAGCGCATGCGCGACGTGACCGGCGACCACGGCGCCCGCAACCTGCTGATCAGCATGCCGACGCGCGAGGTGCCCTGCGAAGACCTCGGCGGCGGCCAGGACGTCGACACGCCCGCGCAGCTCGATGCGCTGCGCGCCGGCGGGCCGGTCGGATGAAGCTGGAGCACTCGTTTCAGGTCGCCGCGCCGCTCGACACGGTTTGGGAGGCGCTGATCGACGTGCAACGGGTCGCACCCTGCCTGCCCGGGGCGGAGATCACGGAGGCGGGAGAGGACGGCACCTACCGGGGAACGTTCTCGGTGCGGCTCGGGCCGACGACGGCGGCCTACCGCGGCCAACTGGCGATGGAGGAGGTCGACGAGCCGGCGCACCGCGCGGTGATGCGGGCGAGCGGGCAGGACAAGCGCGGCCAGGGGTCCGCGAAGGCGACGATCGTGAGCACGATGCGGGAGGAGGGAGAGGCCACGACCGTCGAGGTGGAGACCGACTTCACGATCACGGGCCGCCTGGCCCGGTTCGGGCGCGGCGGAATGATCCAGGACGTGTCGAACCGGCTGCTCCGCGACTTCGCCGAGTGCCTGCAGAAGACGATCGAGGCGTCGAGAACCACGCCCGAGGCGGCCGCAGCCGGACCGCCCGGCACCCCGGAGGCCGCCGGAGGAGAACAGGCGAGCACCCCGGAGACCGCTGCCTCGGAACCGGGCGGCGGCGAGGGCCTGCCCGGCCAAGGGCCACCGGAGGCGGGCACGCCGACGGCGGCGCCACCGGCGGCCGGCTCGGCCACTTCGCCGGCCCGCACATCGGCCACCCCGCCCGCCCCGCGGGCGAAGCCCGTCGGTGGCTTCTCGCTGCTCTTCAGGGCGCTCCTCGACCGAATCAGGCGCGCGCTGCGGCGGCGGCGCTGACCCGCCCGCGCTTCGCCGCCCGAATCAGGCGCGCGCTGCGGCGACGGCGCTGATCCAGTCCGGCAGCTCCCGCAGGAAGCTCGGGTCGATCGTGTGCGCCATCGGGGATTCGCGGTACGTCACGTCCGCGCCGGCTTCGGTCAGGCGGTCGCGCGCCGCCCGGCCGAACTCGACCGGGATGACGGGGTCATACGTGCCATGGCCGATCGCCACCGGCAGCCCCGCCGGATCTCCGAACTCGAACCCGTCGACCTGCGGGATGAAGCTGCTCAGCGCCATGATCCCCGCCGGCCGCGGGCGCCCGGCGCCCAACCCGAGCGCGTACGACATCACCCCGCCCTGAGAGAACCCGCCGAGCACGGTCCGGTCCGGCGGCACGTCGTGGCGGGCGAGCAGGTCGTCGAGCCATCCGGCGGCGAGGTCATAGGTCGACAGGAACGTGTCCCGGTCCGGGAAGCCGACCCGGCGCACGATGTACCAGTGGGCGCCGCCCGGCGGAAGCGAGAGCGGGCCGCGCGCGGTGGCGCCGAGCAGGCGCCGGTCCGGATCGAGCAGGTCGAGCAGCGGAAACAGGTCGTGCTCGTCGGTGCCGCGCCCGTGGAACAGCACGAGTGCGCCGTCGGGATCCGCGGCGGCAGGCCGGATGCGTTCGACTAAACTCATTGCGTAGGCAACTACCTTAGCGGAGCGATGGAACAAGCGACCCTGCTCAACCGCGACGAGCTCGGCGCCTGGCGCGGGCTGCTTCGCGTGCACGCCGGCATGACCAAGGCTCTCGACGCCGAGCTCATGCGCGAGCACCGGCTGCCGCTGTCCTCGTACGAGGTCCTGCTGTTCCTCGCCGACTCGCCCGAGGGGCGCATGCGCATGTCCGAGCTCGCAGACAGCGTCCTCCTCAGCCGCAGCGGGCTCAGCCGCCTGGTCGACCGCATGGAGCGCGACGGCCTGCTGCGCCGGCAGCGGTGCGAGCAGGACCAGCGGGGCTGGTTCGCCGAGATCACGGCCGAGGGCCGCGGGCTGTTCGAGCGGGCGCGGAAGACACACCTCGACGGCGTGCGCGAGCGCTTCCTGAGCCATCTCTCGCGGGAGGAGCAGCGCGCGCTGGCCGCTCTCTGGGAGAAGGTCAGTCCGGGCGCGGCCGGCTCGTGATGTAGGCGCCGGCCACCACCAGCACCGTCCCCAGCACGGCGGCCAGGTGGATCGTCTCGTCGAGCAGCGTCGCGCCGAGGACTATCGCCACCACCGGCACCAGGTAGATCGCCACGGAGCCTCGCGTCGAGCCGACGCGACCGATGAGCGTCGTGAACCAGAAGAAGGCCAGCCCTGTGCCGAGCGAGCCGAGCGCCACCACGGCCAGCAGGCTGCCCCAGTGGAACGAGGACTCAGTCGCCCCGACGACCGCGAACGGCAGCACGAGCACCACCGCCACCAGCTGCGCGCGCCAGATCACGGGCAGTGCACCATGGCGGCGCTGCAGCGGCGCGGCGATGTTGAACGCGAACCCGTAGAGCAGCGCGGCGAGCAGCACCAGGCCGATCCCGAGCGCATTCGAGCCGCTCCCCACCGAGGGCAGGCTGATCGCCACCACGCCGGCGAAGCCCACCACCAGGCCGATCGCCTGGAAGCGGGACGGCAGCTGCCGGACCGCCCCGGCGGACACCACCGCCACGAAGAGCGGCGTGGCGGCGTTGATCATCGCGGCGAGCGAGGAGTCGATCCACTGCTGCGCCACCGCGAAGCAGACGAACGGGATGGCCATCCAGGTCACGCCCATCGCGGCGATCAGCGGCCACTCCGAGCGTGGGACCGGGCGGCGCGCCGCAGGGAAGGCCGACAGCGCAAGGGCGCCGAAGGCGATGCGCCCGAAGGCCACGACCGTCGGCGCGAAGTGCTCGAGGCCGACGTCGATGAAGAGAAACGACGCCCCCCAGGTGAGCGCGACGCCCGCAAGCATGAGCCACTCGGGCGCGGAGAAGTGCGTCGTCTCCTGCTCGAACAGGGTCTCCCGTCGCGTGGAGACGCTCATGCGGTTGAAAACGGTCGGGGCCGCGATTCCATGAGACCGCGCCGGAGCGGGCTATCCGTGAGGTCGCGCGGGGGCATGCCTCTTAGGGATAGCGGCCGGCCAGCCGTCCGGTGCGTTCGCGCGCCGGCACGCCTTACGACATCGCCGCCGGGATGCTCGCCCGCGAGCGCCGGCGCACTTCACGGATCGCGCGGGCCAGCCGGCGGACGCCCTCGTCGAGCTGCTCCGGGTCGAGCAGCGAGAACGACAGCCGGAACGAGGTCTGCGAGCGACGCTCGGCCGTGACCGCTCCGCCCGGCGTGAAGGTCACGCCGTGGCGGGCGGCCTCCGAGTACAGCGCGCGCTCGTCGAGCGGCCGGGCCAGCGTGACCCAGAGGTGGTGGCCTCCGGCCGGCGGATCCACGTGGTACTCGCCGGCCAGGTGGCGCTCGAGCGAGGCGAGCAGCGCGTCGCGGCGCTCCCGGTAGAACGGCCTCGTCTGCTTGATGTGCCGGTCGTACGCCCCCGTCGCGAGCCAGCGGGCCGCGATGTGCTGGATGAGCGTCGCGGTGTGGAAGTCGGCGTCGAGCTTCAGCATGGCGAGCCGCTCGCGCACGGGACCGCGGGCCGCGATCCAGCCCGCCCGCAGGCCGCCCCCTACGACCTTCGACAACGAGTTCACGTACAGCACGTGCGCGGGCGCCAGCTCCCGCAGGGAGCGCACGAAGCGGCCGTCGAAGCTCATGTCGGCGTAGACCCGGTCGTCGAGGATGAAGAAGTTGCGTTCGATCGCGAGCTCGGCCAGCCGGGCGCGGCGCTCCTCGGACAGGTTGCGCCCGGTCGGGTTCTGGCACGCCGTCTGGAGACCGACCAGCTTGACCTCGTGGCGCGCGAGCAGCCGCTCGAGCGCGTCCACGTCGAAGCCGTCCTCGTCCACCGGGACCCCGATCACCCGGGCGCGGGTGCCGCGCAGGGCGGTCATCATCCCGATGAAGGTGGGCGACTCGATCACCGCCACGTCGCCCGGCTCGAGCACCGCCTGGGCGCAGAGCGCGATCCCCTGCTGAGCGCCCGACGTGATCACCACCTCGTCGGCGTCCTGGGCATAGCCGTACGTGCGTCCGCGAGCCGCGATCTGCTCACGCAGGTCGTACAATCCCTGGGCAGGCAGGTAGGACAATGCTTTGCCGCCCTCCTGCTCGAAGATCTCGGTGGTGATGCGAGCCAGCTCTTCCGTCGGGTAGGTGCCGGGGGCTGGCCAACCGATCGCGAGCGAGATGACGTCCTCGCGCCCGGCGAGGCTGAAGGTGTCCGCGAGGATCTGTTCGGAGTAGGAGAGCTCGTGCGGTGGGAGGGCGTAGACCTGCCAGTCGTCGCCGTGGGAGGCGCTGCTCGCAGGGGTCAAAGCCCGCACGAACGTGCCGCGTCCCACGCTGGCGCTGACGTAGCCGAGCTCGGCGAGCTTGCGGTACACGCGCGCGGCAGTGAGGTGGTTCACGCCGGCGAGTTCAGCCAGCTCTCGCGTTGGTGGCAGCTTCGCGCCTGGCGCCAGCTCGCCGGCCTCGATGGCGGCCGAGATGCGGTCCACGAGCTGCTGGGTGATCGAGACCCCGCCATCTCGGTGCAGACCGGACAAGTTCAGCTTGTATGACATTGCACCACTCCTTGTAGGACGTACGCTAGCACTACAAGGTCATACAAGCAATCAGGGGCCGAGAGGAGGACTCGAAATGACCGAAATCACCGTACGCCGCTCGGTTGCAGCCGACAGGAGCGAGCTCGAGCGGCTGGCGGCACTTGACAGCGCGCGTCCGCCGACCGAACCGGCGCTGGTCGCCGAGGCGGACTCCCGGATGCTCGCGGCGCTGCCGCTCGGCTCCGGCCGGCCGATCGCCGACCCGTTCGAGCCGACCGCCGCGATCGTCGCGCTGCTCGAGCTCCGCGCCCGGCAGATCGAGGCGGCGCCGAAGCAGCGCGGGTGGAGCGAGCGGATGCGCTCGCTGGTGCGCCCGCGCGCGTCGCAGGTGCGCGCCTAGCAGCGCGCCGGGCCCCGCTCCCGAGCGCGCCTCCAGCCCCTCGGCGCCGCGCCCACGATGCGCAGCGGCTTCGCCTCGCGGCGCTCTCCACCCCGGCGAGACCCCCTTCGCGGCTCCCCACCCCGGCGAGAGGGCCGGCTTCGGCCGGCCCTCTTGTCGTTCCAGTGCAGAATGCCGCGCAGCGAACGAGAGGAGCAGTCCGTGGCAGAGGTCGCACCCGGGGTCCTTCGACTGGGGACGCACATCGTGAACTGGTACCTGGTGAAGGACGGCGACTCGGTCACCGCCATCGACGCCGGGCTGCCCGGCCTCGCCGACACCCTCGACCACGACCTCCGCAGGCACGACCTCCGGCCCACCCAGGTCGAGGCCGTGGTGCTGACCCACTCGGACGGCGACCACACGGGCCTCGCCTCGCGCTTCCGCGACGCCGGCGCCAAGGTGCTGATCCACACCGATGACGCCGCCACGCTCGCCAAGCCCTCGGCCAAGTCGGGCGACGGCGCCCCGGCGAAGCTCGCCCGCTACCTGTGGCGACCGGCGCTGTGGCGGTTCATGGGCCACATGGCCCAGCGCGGCGGCGCCCACCCGCCCGCGATCGAGCCCGACGACACCTTCGCCGACGGCGACGTACTCGACGTGCCCGGCCGCCCGCAGGTGCTCTACACGCCCGGCCACACCGCGGGCCACTGCGCACTCCTCTTCGGACGCGTGCTGTTCGTGGGCGACTCGATCTGCACCTGGAACCCACTCACCGGCCGCCGCAGCCCGCAGCTGATGCCGTACCACTTCAACGAGGACAACAGGGCCTGCCTGCGCTCACTCGACGTCATCGCCCGCACCGACGCCGACGTGCTGCTCCCCGGCCACGGCGAGCCCTGGCACGGCAGACCGGCCACCGCGGCCGAGCGTGCAAGGGCAGCGGCGAGCTAGTCCTCGAGCCAGACGCGCATCCGCTCGTACACCCGCGGGTGGTTCAGCAGCGCGAGGTGGTGCACGCCGCCGACGTGCGCGCCGTACTCCTCCTCGAAGGGGATGCGGCGCGTGCGGCTGCGCCCCGAGGCGCTCGGCTGCAGCACGAGGCAGTCGCCGAGCAGCCTCCCAATCGGGTCGCGTCCGCCGCGGGTGACCGTGGCGGCCACGAAGCAGTGCGTGGCGCCCTCCAGCAGGGGGATCTCCTGGCAGGCGGCCACCCGCAGGGCGTCGGGGTCGCAGTCGCGCCAGTCCGCGTCCACGAGCGAGCCCTGGCGCAGGTCGCGGATACCCGCGCTGCGGCGGCGCAGGAAGCGGGCGAAGGGACGGGTCTCAGGCAGCGCATGCAGGCCTGCGCTCAGCCAGTGCACGCCCTGGGCCAGCGGCGCCCCCATGTGTGGCGTGCCGAGTGAGATCACCTGCCGCACCCGGCGCGTCCAGGAGTCCCCGCGCTCGGCCCCCTGATAGCAGGCCGACCGCGCCACGAGCCCGCCCATCGAGTGCCCGACGAGCGCGATCGACTCCACCTCCACCGGCCACGCCGGCACCAGCTCCTCGAGCAGGTCCGCGAGCGACAGCCCGTTCTCCGAGATGTGCCGGCCGCTGTTGTAGCGGAGCTCCACCGGGGTGCAGCCGACGTCGCGACGCAGGCGGACGGCGTAGGTCTGGCCCTCGGGCCCGGCCCCGATCCGCCAGGAGAACTCGGTCTCCATCAGCCCGTGCAGGAACACCACCAGCCGAGGACCTGCGCCCGGGTGCGCCGCGGCGAGCGCGTCCGGTTGGAGCGGCACCGGCCTACCGCCGGCCCGCACGCTCATCGGCTGCTCCAGGTCGCTCTTCTCACGCTCGAGCGCATCGCCGATCAGGCCGTTGAGGGTGCCCACGAGCAGCGCTCCGCCCGGCGACGCCGACAGCCGGCGTCCGTCCCGAACCGCCCGCCGCGCCAGCCCGGAGTCGGCGGCCCGGCCGGCCAGGCGGGCGGCCCCGCCCACGCCGGAGTAGACGCGGTCCGAGATGGCGTCGTGGAGCACGCGCGCCGGCAGCGCTCCCCGGCCGCTTGCCCGGAAGGCCCGAGAGGCCACCGCGCGATGAACGTCGCCGATGCCGCCGGTGGCGTTGCGCAGCTCGTCGAAGCCCAGCCGGGTCAGCGTCCTGAACTCGTCAACCTGCCGGATCTCGCTCATGGGCGGCACGATACGTCTCGCGTCCGATGGCCGGTCAGTCCGCTCCCAGGTGCCGGACGGTGGTACCCGGACCAGGAACTGCCGCTCGAGCAGCGCCCGGTTCAGCTCCCGCTGGGTGAGGACCCGCTCCGCGCCGGGCGGGCTCAGCCCTCCTCCGCCTCGTGGAAGCTCTGATCCCGGCAGATGACGATGTCGTCGTCGAAGGCGTCCACCCCGCCGTGCCCCCTGCAGGCCCCGACCGCTCGTCTCCCGCGCTCGCTCGCAGTGGTCTGGTCCCGGCAGATCACGACGTTGTCGTCGAGGGCGGTGACGCCGCCGTGGCCCCGGCACTCGTTCACCGCGTCCGCGCTGCGCGCCTCGCGATCGCCCGAGCTTCCATCCTCGCCGCAGCCGGAGACCGCAAGGGCGAGCAGGGCGGCGAGCACCACCACGACCTGTCGCATCCGCATGCGTCGAATTTAACTCCGATCAGCGGTCAAGACGCGAGCTAGCGCGCGGTAGTCCCCGAGCGGGACGCCGCCATGGCCGACCGGTTGCAGACAGACGTGGTCGGCGCCGGCGTCGAGGTGCGCGCGCGCCGCCTCGGCCACGTGCTCCGCCGAGCCGTGCGGGATGACCGCGTCGATCAGCCGGTCGCTGCCGCCGCCTGCCACGTCGTCCTCGGTGAAGCCGAGCCGGAGCAGGTTGTTGACGTAGTTCGTCATGCGCAGGTAGGAGGCGGCGAACTCGCGCGCCAGCCTGCGCGCCGCGTCCACGTCCGGCTCCACGACCACCGTCATCTCGGGCGCCAGCAGCGGTCCGTCCCCGAGCCGCTCGCGCGCGAGGCGGGTGTGCTCCACCGTCGTGAAGTAGGGATGCGCGCCGAGGGACCGCTCGGCCGCCAGGCCGAGCATCCTCGGCCCGAGCGCCGCCACGACCCGCTCGTCGCGCGGGACCGGGCGCCCGGCGGCGTCCAGCCCGTCGAGGAACGCCCGCATCGTGGCGAGCGGCCGGCGGTAGTCGGCGGTCGCCTCCGGATGCCCGATGCCGACGCCGAGCACAAAGCGTCCCCCGAACTCGTCGTTCAGGCGGGCGTGCGCCGCCGCGACGTCCGCCGGCTCGTGGCGCCAGACGTTGAGGATGCCGGTTGCGACGACGAGCGTGTCTGACCCCTCGAGGAACGGCCGGGCGTCAGCGGGCGCCGGGCTGCCGCCGAGCCACAGCGCGCCGAAGCCGAGCTCCTCCAACTCGGCCACCCCGCCGGCCCCCTCCTGGTGCCGGCGCCAGATCCCGAACCGTCCGAGCGCCGCATGGTCCACTCAGCCATCCTTCCAGACGGCGTAGGGCCGCCCCGCCGCGGCCGTTGCGCCGGCGAGCGCCGCCTGAGCTGCTATGTCTCGGGCATGAGGGTCCTCGTCACCGGCAGCTCCGGCCACCTCGGCGAGGCCCTCGTCCGCGTGCTCGGTGCCGAGGGCGTCGAGGTCGTCGGACTCGACGTGCTCGAGTCTCCGCACACGAGCGCGGTCGGCTCCATCGCCGACCGCGCCTTCGTGCGCCGCAACGTGGCCGGCGTGGACGCGGTGCTCCACGCCGCCACGCTCCACAAGCCGCACGTGGGCTCGCACAGCCGGCAGGACTTCGTCGAGGTGAACGTCACCGGCACGCTCAACCTGCTCGAGGAGGCGGTCGCCGCGGGAGTGGGGGCGTTCGTCTTCACGAGCACCACGAGCACCTTCGGCCGCGCGCTGGCGCCGGCGCCCGGCGAACCGGCGGCCTGGATCGACGAGGACGTGACGCCCGTGCCTCGCAACATCTACGGCGCGACGAAGACGGCGGCGGAGGACCTCTGCGAACTGGTCCACCGTGACCACGGCCTGCCGTGCTTGATCCTCCGCACGTCGCGCTTCTTCCCGGAGGGCGACGATCGCGACGACGTGCGCCGCGCCTATCCCGCCGCCAACCTGAAGGTGAACGAGCTCCTCTACCGCAGGGGCGACATCGAGGACATGGTGAGCGCGCACCGCCGCGCCCTCGAGCGCGCTCCGGAGATCGGCTTCGGGCGCTACATCGTGACCGCCACCACGCCCTTCACGCGCGCCGACCTGGCGGAGCTGCGCGCCGACGCCCCGGCGGCGGTGCGGCGGCTCTTCCCGGACTATGAGGAGATCTACGCCGAGCGCGGCTGGTCGATGTTCCCGAGCATCGACCGCGTGTACGACAACACGCGCGCGCGCGAGGAGCTCGGATGGTCGCCGCGCTGGGACTTCCGCTACGCGCTCGACCGCCTGGCGGCCGGGGAGGAGCCCCGCAGCGAGCTGGCCGTGACGGTGGGGATGAAGGGCTACCACGCGGTATCGACCGGCGTGTACACCGTGCGCTGAGCGGGAAGGTTCCCGAGCGTGCAAACGCTCGTCCGGCGCTCGCGCGGACGGCTGAGAGGAGGTCACATGGACCGACGAGCTGTCAACCCGTGGACGTGGCAGGACCAGTTCGGCTACGTGCAGGCGAACGAGGCGAGCGGCGCCGAGCGCGTGCTGGTGTGCGCCGGCCAGACCTCGGTGGACGCCGACGGCCAGCCGCTTCACGAGGGCGACATGGGGGCGCAGGTCGGGCAGGCGCTCGACAATGTCGAGGCCGTGCTGACGGAGGGCGGCTTCACGTTCGCCGACGTCGTGCGCCTCAACTACTACGTCACGGACGTGGACGCCTTCCTGCAGGCCGGGGAGGTCTACGGCGCGCGGCTCGCCGAGGCGGGCTGCCGGCCGGCCTCCACGCTGCTCGGCGTGGCACGGCTCGCGTACCCCTCGCTGCTGGTGGAGATCGAGGCCACCGCCATGCGGTAGCAGGGGCCTCATGAGCTCCGACTTCCTCGACGACTTCGACGGCCCCGAGCTCGACACGGGCGCTTGGCTCCCGCACTACCTGCCGCAGTGGAGCTCGCGGGCGGACAGCGCTCCCACTTACGCCCTCGACGGCTCCGAGCTGCGGCTGAGCATCCCGCCGGAGCAGGGGCTCTGGTGCCCCCACGACCACGACCCGCCGCTGCGCGTGTCCGGGATCCAGTCCGGCGTGTTCTCGGGCGAGGTGGGCAGCACCGTCGGGCAGCAGCCGTTCCGCGAGGGGCTGGTGGTGCGCGAGCATCAGCCCGCCTGGTGGGGCTGGACGCCGGAGTACGGGCTGCTCGAGGTGACCGCCCGGATGGAGCTGAGCCCGCGGTCGATGGCGGGGGTGTGGATGGCCGGGGTGGAGGACGAGCCGGAGCGCTCGGGTGAGATCTTGATCTTCGAGGTGTTCGGCGACGCCCTTCAAGTCGCCGGCGGCCCGCCGAGCGCCGCGGTCGGCATGGGCGTGCGCCCCTTCCGCGACCCGGCGCTCACGAACGCCTTCGAGGCGCCGCGCGTGGAGCTCGACGTGACCCACCCGCACGTGTACGCGGCGGACTGGCGCCCCGATCGCGTGGACTTCCTGATCGACGGCGAGCCGGTGAAGAGCGTGGACCAGTCCCCCGCCTACCCCATGCAGATGATGGTCGCCCTGTTCGACTTCCCGGCCCACGCGGCAGCGTCCGAGCACGCAGATCACGTGCCCGAGCTGCGCGTGGACCGGGTGCGCGGCGGGTCCCTGTGACGCTCAGCCCGCCTGCGAGTACATCAGCGAGCCGGGCGTGGTGAGCTCCTCGCCGGTCTCGAGCAGCGTCTTGAGGCCAGAGAGGATCATCGGCCAGCCGCCGTAGAGCTCCGGGTGGGCGTCCTCGGCGAGCTGGTCGTGGATCACGGTGAGCTGGCACGAGTCGCCGACCGGACGGATCTCCCAGGTCACGCGCGAGGGGCCGGCGGCCTTCACTTCGTCGCTCCAGAGCGCGTTGAAGCTCTGCACGAGGCGGTGCGGCGGATCCACCTCCAGGTTCTCGCCGGCCGCGATGTCGACTACGCCGGGGACCGCGGCCGCGTAGCTCGAGCCGGCCGTCCAGTCGGAGTGGGTCTCGACTCCGAAGCTGTACTTCGCCCTCAGCTGCGGGTTGGTGATCGCCTCCCAGAGACGCTCCGGGGTGGTCTTGATGTAGATCTCGAACACCGCCATGTGCCCGTTGCCGCCGGGCTCGGGGCTCAGTGGGACCCGGTGCGGTACGTCGACCGATTCCATCGTTTCCTCCTCGAGGTTGCGCTTCAGGCCCGTGAGCGTGGCCGCCCAGGGCTCGGCGTACTTGCTCACCCAGCGGTCGTGGATAAGCCGGATCGGGACGGGGTTCAGGAAGTGGAGCTTCTCGCGTCCGCGCTTGCGCGTGGTCACGAGACTCGCCTCCTCCAGCACCCGGAGGTGCTTCATGACGCCGAAGCGCGTCATCGGGAGGCGTGCCTCCAGGGCGGTCAGGGTCTGCCCGTCATGCCTGAAGAGCTCGTCGAGCAGGCCCCGCCTGGTGGGATCGGCCAGCGCCTTGAACACCGCGTCCATGGCGGTGAGTATAGGTGACCATATGGTCACATGTCAAGCCGGTGACCTGGCGACCCCTAGCGAGTCGGCGCCCAGGAACTTCGGCGCACCGTCCTCGTAGAAGACGTCAACCTCCGCGATGCTGAAGCCGGCCGTAGTGAGCAGCTCGAGGATCGGGCGGGTCAGATGGCAGCCGCCGAAGAGCCGCTTCTGGACGGGCTCGAGACGGTGCTGCCAGCGGCGCACACGCTCGTCCGGGGCGAGTCCGTGCTCGAGGAAGTGGAGCCGGCCGCCGGGCTTGAGGACGCGCCTCACCTCGGCGAGGGCGGCCCGGACGTCGGGGATCGTGCACAGCGTCCAGGTGGAGAGGGCAGCGTCGAAGCTGTCGTCGGGGAACGGCAGCGACTGGCCGTCGAGGCCGGATCGCTCGACCGGCACGGTGGCGGCGCTCAGCCGCTTGCCTGCGAGCTTCCAGCCGACGTCCGCGGGCTCGATGGCGGCGACCCGCGAGACGGTGTCAGGGTAGAACGGCACGTTGTGGCCGGAGCCGAAGCCGAGCTCGACGACCTCCCCGTGGAGTCCCTCGCAGACGCGCTCGCGCAACGGAGCGACCGCCTTGAGGCCGCACGCGACGTCGACGATCCGGGGAAGGACATGCTCGCCGTAGAGACCCACGCCGGTTGAGTATCGCGCGGACCTCGTTCTAGCCGCAGTCAGGCCGGGGTCTTCTGCGGCTGCTCGGTCGGCCAGCCCTCGCGCTTCCACAGCGGCACGCCGCCGTCGACCACGTGGATGACGTGTGCGGCGCCGAAGCGCTGCAGCAGGCTGGCCGCGACCGCGGAGCGCTGGCCGGATGCGCAGACGGCTGCTATCGGGCGCTGCGGGTCGACGCCGTTGGGCAGCTCGTGGATATCGTGGTACGGCCGATGCGCGGACCCGGGGATGTGGCCTGCGTCCCACTCGGATCGCTCGCGCACGTCGAGCACCTGCAGGCCGCCGCGGTCGTCTTCCCAGCGTTCGTGCAGCTCGGCCACGGTGATCCGCTCGATGCGGTCGACGTCGAGCTTGTCCTCGCGCCAGGAGGTCATTCCGCCGGCGAGGTAGCCGGCGAGGTCGCGCAGGCCGACGGCCGCGGCGAGGGCGGCGGCCTCCAGCGCATCCTGGTCGTCGCGGCCCACGAGGACGAGCGGCTCGTCGGGCTGGGCGAGCCAGGCGAGCTTGGAGCCAAAGCCGGCACGCCGCGCGGTGATCGAGATCGCGCCCGGGATGTGGGCGTCGTCGAACTGCAGATCGGTGCGCACGTCGACCACGAGCGCGCCGTCCGCCTGCGCCTGCTTGACCTGGCGAGGGGTGAGCGGGTGCGCGTCGACGGTCTCCCTCAGCAGCGGGCCGCGGTTGAGCTCGACGATGTTCTGGAAGTTCGGCGGCTGTGGCCCGAGGTTCGCCGTCGCTTTGTCCACGAAGTCGTCCTCGTCGGTCACCCGGAGCAGCTCCTGGCCGGCGCGCTCGAACCCGATGGTCGACGACACCTTGAGGTCCATGCCCGGCCCGCCGCACAGCGAGCCGCCGAGGTGCCCTGGCCACACCTCGGTGGTGTCGGGCAGACGAAGCAGCTTGTCGTGGAGCGAGTGGAAGATGCCCCGCGCGCCCTCCTCCTTGTCGACGGCGAGGTCCGGGCGGGCGATGTCGCCGACGAAGAGCGTGTCGCCGGTCAGCACCGCCCACGGCTCCTCGCTGCGGGCGGTGTCGAGCAGAGCGAAAGCCGTGTGCTCGGGACGGTGGCCGGGCGTGTGGACAGCCCGCACCGTCACCGAGCCCAGCTGCAGCTCCCAGCCGTCGTCGAAGGGCTCGTGCTCGTAGGCGGGCCCGGCGTCGCGGTGGATGTGGATCGTCGCGCCGGTGGCCGCCGACAGCCGGCCGTGGCCCGAGACATGGTCGGCGTGGTTGTGCGTCTCCAGGATGTGCTCGATCCGCACGCCGAGGTACCGGGCGAGCCGCAGGTACTCGTCGATGTCGAGTTTCGGGTCCACGACTGCGGCGACACCGGCGGACTCGTCGCCGATCAGGTAGCTGGCGCAGCCGAGGTCGTCGTGGGTCAGCTGGCGGAAGATCATGGCGCAGCCCCGGACACCATCCCGTCCAGGCTACTGCTTCGGCGGTCGCCGACCGCTGCGTCCGAAATACTCGCCGCCATGCCGCAATCACTCCGCGCGCGGAGCCGCGAGATACTCATGGTTGCCCGCGGTGTCACACCCACGCATGAGCATCTCCGGTCGCGGCTCGTATTTCTCTTCGTAGTGACGATCCTCGTCAACGCCGTGGCAAGCGTGCTCGTCTTGTTGTTCGAGCGTCATGCAGACGGCACCGGGATCACCAACTACGGGGATTCGCTCTTCTGGACGAGCACGCAGCTCCTGACTGTCTCATCCCAGCTCCCGAACCCGATATCCACACCGGCGCGCGTGTTGGACGTTCTCCTTCAGGCGTACGCGATATCTGCGGTTGCGATTCTCGCGGGCTCGTTCGGCGCGTTCTTCCATCGGCGTGGCAACGAGCGCGACCCGCCTGACAAGTAGGGGTTCGCGGTCGCGACGGAGTGACGATCGACGCCGCCCTCACGTCGCCTGTTTGAGCTCCTCGAGGAATGCCTGTTCGGTGGCGCGGGCTCCGGCGTCTGGAAGCAGCGCGTAGAGGTCGCGCCGCGGGGGGTCGTCGACGGTGAGGATGCGCACGCCGTGGAGCTGGGCGGCGAGCAGGCGCGGAGTCATCGTCACGGCCAAGCCGGCGCGCACGACGGCGCGGATCGCGAGTGGATCGCCGGAGATGATGTTGAGCGATGGCTCGAAGCCCGCGGCGCGGCAGGCGCGGACGATGAGGCCGTCGCGTGACGGTGCCGTCCAAGCGTCGCCGGCCAGCTCGGCGAGGCGGATCTGCTTGCGCCGCGCGAGGCGATGCCTCGGGGACACGGCCACGACCATGGGTTCGTCAGCGAGGTCGTGCCGACGCGTGCCGGGATGCTCCCGGCGCGGCACGGCGGCGTCTTGGAAGCAGACGGCCAGGTGCAGGTCGCCGTCGCGCACGCCGGTGACCAGCTCGTCGAGCCGGCCCTCAGTGAGCTGGACCTCCAGGTCGGGCGTGCGCACGACGAGCGCCGCTGCCGCATCGGGCACGATCGTCGCAAGAGCGCTCGGGGCCGCTCCCACCCGCAGCTTGCGGCGCTCCTCGTGAGCCAGCTCGGCCAGCTGCGTTCCTGCCAGTTGCAGGCGCTCCTCGAGGGCGGCGGCGTGGGCGAGGAGCGTCTCGCCGGCCGGCGTCGGGCGCACGCCGCCGCGGCCGCGCTGCAGCAGCTGGACGCCGAGTTGGCGCTCCAGTGCGGCCACCTGTTGCGAGACCGCCGACTGCGTCAGCGTCAACTCCTCCGCGGCCCGGGAGAAGGAGCCGTGCCGAGCTACCGCGTGCAGCGTCAGCAGCCGTCGCGGATCGATCCGCATTAGCAGACCTTATCGATTCCGCAGTTCTCCGCTTGCGGCTACTACCAGCGAGGCGCACCGTTCCACTCGTGTTCTTCTCGCTGCTCCATTCGACCGGAGACCCTGCGCAGGACGCGCGCAGCGACTTCACCCGCGCCCGGCGGGCCCAGCTGGCGGCCCGCCTGCTGCGCCGGCTCACCGGGCGGCGCGGGCGAGGCCAGCCCGCCACGCTTCCCGACAGCGTCGGCCAGGTCGCGGGCGTGCCGCGCCTGGCCGTCGTTCCCCTCGCGGCGATAGTCGGCACGGTCGAGCCGAGCCCGCAGTTCGACGAGCGCTTCCGCCCCGCCTCCGGGCACCTGCGAATGCGCTGGGAGGGCGTCGCGCTGGCCGTGCGCCGGGGCACCGCGCTGCCACCGATCGAGGTGCGAAAGCGGCCCGAGGGCTACTACGTCATCGACGGCCGGCATCGCGTCTCGGTGGCCCGAGCCACCGGTCAGCGCGACATCGACGCGTGGGTGACCTGACAGCCGTCACCAGCGGCGGCTCACGCGCCGGCCCCGCGCACACGGAAGCGGCGCCACCGCGCGTTCATGCCCTGCCCGTCGAGCGAGCGACTGCCACCGTCCCGGATCGGGAGCATCGTCCAGATCCCGAACCCGATATGGGCGCGGTCGGGGATGACGGTGCCGTGGGCTTCGTACACCGTGCGGCCGTCGACGCGCCAGATCGCCGTCGATCTGCTCCGGTCGAGCGTGATCTCGCAGGCCCGAAGCCGGGTGAAGTCGTCGTCGAAGTCCTCGTACGGCGACTCGACCACGTGGTAGAACGGCTCGCCTGCTCCGCCACCGCCCAAGCCCACCTGCTCGTGCAGGGCGAACATCCGGGTAGACGTCCCGCAGACGGCGAACACGCGCTTGCTCACGTCGAGGTCGAAGACGTGGAAGGCGGCCATTCCCCTTCGGTAGTCCGCCGGGTCGCCGCCGACGTTCTCGACGGCGAGGTCCACGGCGAACGTCGCCGGCCGATCCCGCGGCAGCTCGAAGTGGGCGGTCGAGAAGGTGAGGTACTTGGGGCTGTCGGCGGCCTGGAGGGTGTCGTGCGACAGCGAGAAGCGCGGGATCGCCACTCGCACCTCGCCCTCGCCGACCGCCAGTTCCGCGTTGGGGTCCAGCGGAATGTGCTCGTCGCCCGTGGGGAGCGGCAGGCGCGCCGGGACCCAGCGTGCAGGATCGAGATCCGGCCCCTCGAGCTCGTCGTATGTGACGAAGTCGTCGCCTATGAGGACGTCTCCCAACGTGTCCCCCCTTTCAGCCTCGGCTCAGTCCCGTG
>DASZJZ010000137.1:0-3418 GCA_035947555.1 Thermoleophilaceae bacterium
GCGTTGTCACGTTCAGTAGGTACCCGGACATCCAGCCGTGTGAAGCCGCCCGCGGGCGCCTGCTCGGGCTGCAGCGTCACGTGAGCGGCCGCCACCGGCGCGAGCGCGAAGGGGACCGCCAAGGCGGCGGCGATGAGGTAGGTGCGAATCTTCATGTTCAGGGCTCCTTCTCGATTTCCACGGGAACCGTGTCGGTGAACAGGTCGAACTCGCCGCGGCGGGCCTCGACCCGGAGCTGCCACTCGCCGGCAGGCGAGAGGTTCGCCCGCCTCACGACCCAGGCGCGTGGCCCCATGCCCCGGCGAGCCCGGTAGCGGAGCGGACCGATCCCCTGCGCCCGAAGCTCGGCGGAGACCCGGACCTCCTCGGGCCGGCCCTCCGTGAACTCCAGGTGGATGTCGTTCCGCCCGAGCATCCCGGGCTCGACCTCCATGTGGGCCATCAGCGGGCCCAGCTCGAGGTCGGCCGTCGGGGCCTCGTGCATCTGCACCTCGGTGCGGGCCGGCGGGGCGTTCACGAGCCCGGCGGTCACCCCGACCACAGCGAGCATGATCACGAGCTCCGCCCCCGCGAACCGCACGAAGCGGCGCCGCTCCAGGCTGGAGGCGATCCGCCCGCGCAGCCGCGGCACTGCGTAGCGATTGTTGTAGGCACCCAGGGCCAGCAGCGGAAGGACGAGCCCGATCTTGACGAGGAGGAGGATCCCGTACTCGGTCTCCCACAGGCCGCGCCAGGCGCGCACCTGCAGGTAGCCGTTGACGGTTCCCGCCACCACGAGGAGGGCCACGGAGGCGACCGCCATCGTCGAGAAGCGGGGCACGCTCGTGGCCGCGAGCTCCCACCGCGCGCCGCGCGAGAGCACGAGGCCGAGCACGACGAACGCCAGCCCCCCGGTCCACACCCCGGCCGCCTGCACGTGAGCCGCGTCGGCGACCACCGAGATCGGCCCGCTCACGCTCGCGTGCCCCGACAGGCCGGGTGTGACCACGAGCCCGGCGGCCAGCAGCAGCGCCACCACGCCGGCCGGCCCGGAGGCACGGGCGCCATGCGCCCGCGCCACCAGTACGGCGGCGCACAGGGCCGCCGCGATCGCGGCCCGCGCGAGCGCGAAGTGACCGAAGCGCGTATCGGCCACCGACGTGACGACGTCCCACTGGTACCCGTAGCCGATGCCAGCCCCCGCCGCGGCCGCGCCCTGCAGCCCGAGCTCGGCGAGCGACACCACGACGAGTGCCGCCGCGAGCACGGCGACGATCGTCAGCAGCCGCCGCCGAACCGGCGCGGACGCGAAGCGAAGCGCGAAGGCGAGCGCCGCCGTCCCGCCCACACAGGCGAGCAGCAGGGTGAAGTCGAGGAAGCGACCGCCCAGGTAGAGCGCCGAGGTCACGAATGGCGTGTCCTCGAGCACCTGCGCGGCCACCCCACTCGGCTGGGCCCCGGGTGCCTCGACGTGGAACACCCAGGCGCCGTTGATGGGATCCGAGTCTGCCGAGATCACCCGCCAGGCCACGGTGTAAGTCCCTCGCTCGAGCTCGCCGTCGATCGCCACGGCCACCGACTCGGGGGCCGGGCGCAGGATCTCGCCGGCGTCGACGCGCTCGCCCTCGCCGTCGTAGACCGCCATCGACCCGACCGCCGTGTCGACCGGCTCGTCGAAGTGCAGCACCACGCGCTTCGGCGAGTGCTCCACGACCCGGTCTCGCGCCGGCTCGGTCTCGAGCAGCGTCGAGTGCGCCGAGGCGGCAGGGGCCAGCGCCAGTGTCGCCACCAGGGCCAGCGGCGCGAGCCCGACCATCGCGGGTCGGCGAAGCAGCAGGATCCGTCCTCCTTTCGGCGTCCCGGCTCGCCGCCGGGACGCGTCCTCAGGTGCCTAGAGTCGACCTGTGGCGGGAGGGGCGCGCTGCCCGTGACCCAGCGCGAGGACCGGAGGTCTGACGACGGTCACGGACGCGGGTAGGCGCACCAGCGAGGGCGGCCCGTGTCGAAGCGGACGCCCGAGGGCAAACCTGCATGCGATCGTCCGACCGAGCCGGAAGGCGATCGCGTACAGCGCGCGCGTCAGCAGCAGCGCCGCCAGCGCGAACGGCAGCTGGAGCGCGAGGCCGACGAGGAAGGTGGGCTCGGCCACGAGGCCGGCGGGTATCGAGCCGGTCCCGATCAGTCGCTCGACGTGCTCCTGGACCACGAAGCCGGCTGCGGGGAGCACCGCGAAGAGACGAAGCGGAGGGGATGGGGGTCGCCGGCCGCGCAGGCCCTGGCCGACGCACAGCACCAGGCCGGCCACGACGAGGGCCATGCCCCAGATCGCGAGCGAAGGGGTGTATCCCAACCACGCGTGGCCGTGCTCGGCGTGGAGGCCCATGTGGCCCTCCCCGCCCGGTGAGACGAGCCAGTAGGCGAGGCAATGCGCGCTGAGCCACGAGGCCGCCGCCAAGGGCAGCGCGATGACCCACGCCGCCATGCGTCTGGTCATGACCTCCCCATCGTCGCGCTCTCGCTGCTCTCAGTCGTCGTCGTCGTCTCCCCGCTTGCCGCTCCGCTGCACCACTCCGCACGCGGCGCGGGCGCCGGCGTCACCAGTCGCGAGCGTCTCAGAATCGGGTCCGAAGGTGTTCTCGGTGTGCGAGTGATACCGGGTCGGGATGTTCGCGTAGTTGTCGCGCCCGGCGTGCACGATCAGCGCGCTCCCGTCGGCGTCGAAGAGCTCGTCGACGGAGAAGCGGTCGGTCTCGAACGCCAGCTCGCCCGTGCCGTCGCGGTTCACGAGCAGGCTCGGCAGATCGCCCGCGTGGTCGCCATGCGCCGCCCCGGTGGGGTTGTAGTGGCCGCCCGCCGACGTGAAGGGCGGCACGCACTGGCCCACCGCGTGCACGTGGAAGCCATGGAAGCCGGGAGCGACTCGCCAGACCTCGGCCTCGACCTCGGTCTTGCCGCGCCTCTCCCTGAAGGTCGCGACGCCCACACGCTGTCCACTCGTGTCCCGCAGCACGGCCCAGGCGCGCTTGCCGGACCGGTCGTCGTCGTCATCGTCGGTGGCGAGGGCCACTCCGATCCCGCTGGCCAGCGCGATCAGCGTGAGCGCCGCCGCTGCGGTTACCGTCCTGACTGGACGCATCACATCACCACCTCAATTCGCAGGCACCTTCGAAGGAAACGTTTCCAGGGACTTGCGGATTGTCCGACATCCAGCTGCGGCGAGGCCGCCCACGGGGGGCGGCCTCGCCTTACTGGAGGGCTACACGACCGATGACGGCCGGACTTCAGTCGTCATCGTCATCGTCGTCGTCATCGTCGTCGTCGTCACGGCCCCTGCCGCGATCGTCGTCGTCATCGTCGTCGTCGCGGTCACGGCCCCTGCCGCGATCGTCGTCGTCATCGTCGTCGCGGTCACGGCCTCTGCCGCGGTCGTCGTCGTCAT
>DASZJZ010000138.1:0-19394 GCA_035947555.1 Thermoleophilaceae bacterium
AGCTTGGCCACCGCGCCGATGTCGCCCGGGCCGAAGGCGTCAGCGTGGTCGGTCTCCTTGCCCTGGGGCACCAGCAGCTGGCCGATCCGCTCCTTCACGTGGGCGCGGCAGTTGAACACCTGGGAGTCGTGCTTCATGACGCCCCGGTAGACCCGGAAGAGGTTCACGCGCCCGGCGTACGGGTCGGCGAGGGTCTTGAACACGAACGCCACGAGGCCCTTCGTCTCGTCGGGCTCGAGCGTCACGCCGTCGAGCTCCACGGCGCCCCTCTTCGCGGGCGACGGCAGGTCCTCGACGAAGGCGTCCAGCAGGCGGTTGATGCCGAGGTTGCGCGTGGCGGCGCCGCAGGTGACGGGGAACAGCCGCCCCTCCGTGACGCCGGTCTTGAGCGCCGTGACGGTCTCCTCGTGAGAGATCTCCTCGCCCTCGAGGTAGCGCTCCATCAGCTCGTCGGAGACCTCCGCCACCTCGTCCATCAGCTTCTCGCGGTACTCAGCGGCCTGGTCGGCGAGCTCTGCCGGGATCTCGATCTCCTGGCAGTTGTCGCGCCCGTCGCCGTCGTAGCGGAAGGCCTTCATGTCGATCAGGTCGATCACGCCCTCGAGCTCGTGCTCGGAGCCGATCGGGATCTCGGTGGCCACCACGTGCTGGCCGAAGGCCTGCTTGAGCGACTCGAGGGCACGGAAGAAGTCGGCGCGCTCGCGGTCGAGCATGTTCACGAAGACGATCCGTGCGAGGCCGAGGTCGGAGGCGCGCTCCCACAGGCGGCTGGTGGTGACCTCCACCCCCATGACGCCGTTCACGACGAACACGGCGCTCTCGCAGACGCGAAGCGCGGCGAGCGCGTCCGCCACGAAGCTGGGCTCGCCGGGGGTGTCGACGAGGTTGATCTTGCGGTCCTCCCAGCGGAACGAGGAGAGGCTGCCGGAGATGGACATCTCGCGGGCCTTCTCGTCCGATGCCGAGTCGGAGACAGTGGTTCCGTCTGCCACCGAGCCGAGCCGGTTGATAGCGCCCGCCGTGAACAGCAGGGCCTCGTTCACGCTGGTCTTCCCGCTCCCCCGGTGGCCCACCAAAGCGACGTTGCGGATTCTTTTCGGCGATTCGTGAGCCATGCCGCGCAGGTTACTGAGCGAGCGCGGAGTCCAGCGTCTCGTGCATTCCGGCGACGCTCTGCACGTCCGTAAGCGTGAGCACGCGCAGGAGCGGCGAGCTCTGCGCGAGCACCAGGCGCAGCTCCTGGCGCCGCCGCCCGAGCCTCCGGGCGAGGTCGAACAGCACCTCGATGGCGGCCGAGTCGAGGTAGCGGCAGCCGTCGAGGTCCACCACCAAAGCCAGCGCGTCGTTGGGCACCGACACGAGCAGCTCCTCGCGCACCCGGGCAGCGTTCGTCATGTCGACCTCGCCGCTCAGATGGGCGACGACGGTGCCGCCGCGCCGCTCGATTGCCACCTCGGCCGAGGTCACGCCGCCAGACGCCTTCTCATCCTGATCACCGTACCGTCGGCCTCGGTGGTGACCTGCACGTCGTCCATCAGACCCTCGATGATCTTGAGCCCGCGCCCGCGGTGCGTGCCGCGCCGCTCGCGCCAGCTGCCCCGGTCGCGCACCACCGCCAGCAGCGTGCCGTTCTCGAAGCTGACCTCCACGTCGAAGGTGGCGTCCACCGGGCCGTAGGCGTGCTCGATCGCGTTGCCGGCCGCCTCGCAGACCGTCAGCGTGACCTCGTACGCCGCCTCCTCGCTGGCCTGGACGGCGTGGAGGAAGCGCCCCAGCCGGCGCCGTAGGACGGACAGCGACTCGGGCTCGGCCGGGAGCGCGAGCTTCATCGATCCCGTCGACACCGGCCGCGGCCGCACCGCGAGCAGCGCCACGTCGTCGTCCGGCCTGCGCTCGCCGACCACCCGCATGAGCACCGAGTCGCACAGCCCCTCGACCCCGCCGTCGGCGTCGCGAGCCACCTCGGCCAGCTCGCCGAGCCGCTGCTCGAGCGACGCGTCGCGGCGCTCCACCAGCCCGTCGGTGTAGAGCAGGAGCGTGGCCCCCGGCGGCAGGGTGGCCGTGGCCTCGCGGAAGATGCCCGGCTCGGCGGCCCCGACCGGCACGGCACGGCCGCCCTCGAGGAACTCGGTGCCGTCCGACGACAGCACCAGCGGCGGCGGATGGCCGGCGCTCGCGAAGGTCACATCGCCGGTCTCGCGGTCGAGCACGAGGTAGAGGACGGTGGCCATCGCGTTCTCCTCGCCGCTGATGATGAGCCGGTTCACGCGCGCCATCACCTCGGCCGGCGAGATCTCGGCCAGCCCGTAGGCGCGGAAGGCGTTGCGGAGCTGGCCCATGATCGCCGCGGCGCGCAGCCCGTGGCCGACCACGTCCCCCACCACCAGCGCCACGCGGCCGTCGGCTCTCTCGAGCGCGTCGTACCAGTCGCCCCCCACGGCGTTGCCGTGGCCGGCCGGGAGGTAGCGCGCCGCGATCTCGAGGCCCTCGATCCGGGGCAGGCGCTCGGGCAGCAGGCTGCGCTGGAGCGTCTCGGCGATGGTGTGTTCGCGTTCGTACACCTCGCGCAGCCGCGCCTCCATCGTCTTGCGCTCGTGGATGTCGATCGCCGTGCCCACGTAGCCCACGAAGCGGCCGCCCTCGTAGCGGGGCACGCCCCGGTCGACGATCCAGCGATAGTTCCCGTCCTTGCCGCGCAGGCGGTACTCGAGCTCCCAGGGCTTGCGCTCGGCCAGCTTCTCGTTCCAGGAGGAGATCACCGCCGGGGCGTCCTCCGGGTGCACGCCGAGCGACCAGCTCGGCCCGAGCTCCTCCTCCAGCGTCGTGCCGGTGTAGTCGAGCCAGCCGGCGTTGACGAACGTGACCAGGCCGCGCTCGTCGGTGGTCCAGATCATCACGGGCGCGGAGTCGGCGAGATCACGGAAGGTTGCCTCGGACTCCCGCAGCGCGTCCTCGATCAGCCGGCGGTCGTGGATGTCCGTCGCCGTGCCGACGTACCCGACGAACTCCCCCGCGTCGTAGCGCGGCAGCCCCTCCGCGAGCACCCAGCGCTCGCTGCCGTCGGCCCGCACCAGGCGGTACTCGACCCTGAACTCCTCGCGCCGGGCGGTGGCCTCCCGCCAGCGGCTAAGCAGCTCGTGGAGGTCGTCCGGGTGGGCGCCGACCGCCCATGTGGCGCCCAGCTCCTCCTGGAGCGTGCGGCCGGTGAACCGCAGCCAGCCCTTGTTGACGTAGGTGACGCTGCCCTCGGCGTCGGTCATCCACATGAGGGCCGGCGTGGTGTCGGCGAGTTCCCGGAAGCGTGCCTCGCTGTCGCGGACGAGCTCGTCGGTGCGCGCCCGCTCCGCCGCGGCGCCGACCACGTTGGCGATCGCCTGGAGGAAGAGAGCGTCGTCGGGGCTGAACTTGTGCGCTCTACGGCTGCTCGCGCCCAGCACGCCGAAGCGGCGCCCCGGCGTGCCGATCGGCGCCGCCATCGCGCTCACGATCTGGAGGTCGCGCTGAACCGGGGACGGGCCGAAGCGGGTCTCCTCGGCGAAGTCGTCGACCACGAGCGGGCCGTCCGATTCGAGCGCGTAGCCCGGGAGCTCATCCGCCCGGACAGCCAGGACGCCGCCGATCACGCCGGGGGGAAGCCCGTGCCCGGCGCGGATCAAGAGGCCGCGGCGGTCGCGGGTCAGCTCGAGCACGGAGGCGTAGTCCGTGCCGAGCTCGCCCGCGACGCACGCCACAGCCTCGTCGATCAGGTCGTCGAGCGGCAGGCCGGCCAGGGCGCGCTGGCCGAGATCTGCCACGGCGGCCTGCTGACGCGCCCGGGTGGCGACCTCGTCCCGGTACCGGTGGGCCCGGCGCCACTGCATGTCCCGCGCCCCCTTATCCCGTCTCTGCGAGGGGGTCCCCCTGCAGTCGCGACTTGAGCCGCAGCACGGCCTTCGTGTGCAGCTGCGAGACGCGCGACTCGGTCACCCCGAGCACCTCGCCGATCTCCCGCAGGGTGAGGTTCTCGTAGTAGTAGAGGGCCACGACCAGCTTCTCCCGCTCGGGCAGCCGCGCGATGGCGTCGGCCAGGCGGTCCTTCATCTCCGTGTTGTCCATCTCCAGGGCCGGGTCCGCGGCCGCCGGGTCCTGGATGGTGTCGAGCAGCGAGACCTGGTCGCCCGACGAGTCCGACACCGTCCACAGCTCGTCGAGCGCGACGACCGACGAGTTCGAGATGCGCACGAGCGACTCCTGGAACTCGTCCACCGAGACGTCGAGCGCCGCGGCCATCTCCTGGTCGGTCGGCGCCCGGTGGAACTGGTGCTCGAGCTTGGCGTTCATCCGCTCGATCTCGCGGGCCTTCGTGCGGACGGAGCGCGGCACCCAGTCGAGCGAGCGCAGCTCGTCGATGACGGAGCCCTTGATGCGGGTGATCGCGAACGTCTCGAACTTGATCCCGCGCTCCGGCTCGAAGCGCTCGATCGCGGAGATCAGGCCGAGCAGGCCGTAGGAGATGAGGTCGGCCTCCTCCACGTGCGACGGCAGGCCGCTCGACATGCGCCCGGCGACGTACTTCACGAGCGGCGCGTAGGCCAGCACCAGCCGCTCGCGGGCCTTCTCGTCACGGTCGTCCTTGTAGCGCCGCCAGAGGTCCTTTAGCTCGATGGCCTTGAGGTTCGTCTCCATAGGGGGCAGTCCGTCACGCGCGCGGATGAGCGCGGGCGTACGCCGTCTTGAGGCGGCCCGACTCTACCCGAGTGTAGGTCTGGGTCGTGCTGATCGAGGCGTGGCCCAGGAGCTCCTGGATCGAGCGCAGGTCGGCACCTCCTTCCAGCAGGTGGGTGGCAAACGAGTGGCGCAGCGTGTGGGGCGAGATGCCCGCGCGGCGGGCCTGGAGCTTGAGTCGGCGGCGCACGTCCGAGGTGGAGAGGCGGCGGCCGCTCTTCGACAGGAAGAGGGCAGGGCTCTCGTGGCTGTCGAGCGCCGGGCGGCCTCTCGTCAGGTACCGGTCGAGCGCGCGCCAGGCGTGCTCGCCGGCCGGAACCACGCGCGTGCGGCCCCCCTTCCCCTCCACGCGCACCTGCTCGGCGTCGGGGTCGGCGCTTGCGAGGTCGAGGTTCACGAGCTCCTCCGCGCGCAGGCCGGCGGCGTAGGCCAGCTCGAACATGGCGCGATCGCGCAGGTGGAGGGGCGTGTCGCCGGGGATCCGCTCGAGCAGCTCGACCACCTCGGCGGGCTTCAGGACGTGGGGCAGGTAGGCGTCCTTCTTCGGGCTCGAGACGAGGTCGGAGGGGTTGGCCTCGATGACGCCGCGCTCGAGCAGATGCCGGTAGAAGGTGCGAATCGCGGCCAGCTTGCGAGCCACGGTGGACTTCGCGGCGCCGCGCTCGCCCAGCACGGCCGCGAAGCGGCGCAGGTCGCGGTGGGTGAGCGCGTTTGGCTCGAGCCCGCGGCCGGCCGCCCAGTCCGCGAGCTGAGCGAGGTCGACGCCGTAGGCGCGGCGGGTCTTCTCCCCCATGCCCCGGGTGCGCTGCCAGTCGTCGAAGGCCGCGAGCGTGTCCCGCCAAATAGCCTCCTCTGGAGTGGGCTCTTTCTTCGTCAACACGGAGGACGGGCGCGTGGCCACCCGAACTCAGCTCGCCGAGGCCGGTCTCGTGGACGAGTACGACAAGCCGGTGGACCCGTGGCACCGGATCCAGGGCCCCAGCGACGCCTCGACCATGTGGTACGCGGTCCTGCGCAAGCGCGAGCGAGGGGTCTTCATCGGCATGCTCTGCATTCGACATACCGGCCGCCAGACCCTCTTGGAGGAGCGCGGCTGGGAGGAGGTCCCAGTGGGCGAGATAGGCATCCGGGGGCTCACGCCCCCGGACCCCCCCTGATGTCTGGCCGGCCGTGGTCGGCGACCAGGTTCGGTCAACCGAACCATCGGACGCGGGCTGGCCCCATTCTCCGCGCGCGTGCGCGATGGCAGTCTGCCGCCCATGTCCCGTATCACAACCTCGCAAGGCCTCCACGTTTGCCCGAACTGCTCCTCCCATCTCGTCCAGCCGGTCGAGTGGGAGCCCGTCGGCGACGAGGCCTGGTCGGTGCTCCTGCGCTGCCCCGAGTGCGAGGTGTTCCAGGCGGGCGTGTTCGGACAGGCCGAGCTCGACGCCTACGACCTGGAGCTCGACCGCGGCGAGGCCCTGCTGCGGGTTGCGTACATGCAGGTCTCGACCGAGAACATGGCGGCCGAGATCGACACGTTCGCGCAGGCCCTGCTGGCGGACGCTGTCCTGCCCGAGGACTTCTAGGCGATATAGATCGGCGCCCCCACGGGCACCTTGTCGTAGAGCTCGATCACGTCCGGGATCGACATCCGGATGCAGCCGTGCGAGGCCGCCGTGCCGAGGGAGGACGTCACGTCGGTGCCGTGGATGCCGGCGCCGTCGTAGATGCCGAGCCAGCGCTCCTTCAGCGGGTTCTCTGGCACGCCGCCCGGCACGACCGTTCCGGCGAGGGAGCCAGCCCAGTCGCTGTTCGGCACGCTCCAGGCGGGGTCCACCGCCTTGTTCTGGATGTGGTAGAGCCCGGCCGGCGTGTCGAACCCGACCGCCCCGACCGCCACCGTGTATGAGCGGGACAGCTTCAGCCGCTCGTACAGGTGCAGCTGGAAGCTCGAGCGGTCGGCCACGAGGACCACCGGGTACTTCTCGTCCAGCTCCGCCGTGGTGACCTTCGGCTGAATCACCTTGGCCGGCGCCCTCACGCGGCGATCGGCCGTGGGCACGGCGAGCGCGTCGGCGATCCGCCGCTCGAGCAGCGCCGCCTTGACCTTCCGGCCCTTCCTCGACTCGGTCCGCTCCATCGAGGGGAACTCGACGTCGGCGTTCCGCGCCGGGCGGTTCAGGCCCTTCGCGACGCGTGCGACGAGGGCGTCGATCGCCTCTTCGTCGTAGCTGACCCGGGCGCGGATCCGCACGTTCTCCTCACCGCCGCCGAGGTCGCGCGCGACGCGGGTGAGGACGTTGCCGTCGCGGCTCTCCTCGAGCGCGTCGTCGACCATGCCGGCGATGTCCGCCTCGACGCCCGCGTCCTCCGCGGACAGCTTGAAGCGCCTGCCCGCCCGCGCCACCGAGATCGGGCGGGCGAGCGGCTCGTCGAGACGGCGCGTGACGGCCCGGCGGGCCTCGTCCGCGCTCATGCCGCCCACGTCCACGCCCGCGACCGTCACGCCCTCGGCGATCAGGTCCTCGCGGGAGGAGTCGTAGGCGTACGCCGCGACCGCCCCTCCCACCAGGAGGAGCAGCAGCACGGCGAGGGGGATGAACCATCTGCTCCTCATGCTGCGCCGATGAGTGTAGGGGGCGCGGCGGGCGGGGGCCGCAGCTGAGAGTGGATTTGCGCCGGTTTCCGGGCTAAACCGGCGGTTCGCGAGGCGGATCCTGGGTCGAATGGGAGCCGGCGCCCGCGCGCCGGGCCGAGGCCGCGCTCGGTGCGGTCGCGCCCGGCTCGGCAGCCCCGGCCCGCTCGACGGCCTCCCTCGCCACTCGCTCCGCCTCCTCCGCTCGCCGCAGCGCCCGCTGGGCCGCCTTCTCCGCCTCCGCGGCGCGCCGCTCCGCGGACGCCGCGCGGTCTGGCTCGCCGCCGTTCGCGTGGGCGTCGCGGGCCACCTTCTCGCGGGCGTTCTTGACGTGCGGGCTCCAGCGCAGGAACTCCTCCACCTCGCGCTCGTAGCGGTACGGCTCGCGCGCCCCTCGCACCACCGGGTGGAGGCGCAGGTGCTCGGCGAGCTTCATGACCGCCTCCCGGGTGGTGTACTGGTAGCGGAAGCCGGCGGCCTTGAAGCGGCGGTTGTCCACGCCGCGCCCGAAGCGCAGCTGGGCGAGCGCCTCCGCCGGGATCCGCACGCCCACACGGCGCAGCGCGGCCGCCGCCAGACCGGTCCCCCACGGCGGCAGGATCGGCGCGTACGGCTTCCCCAGCAGCCCGGCCACCTCGCTGAGCGCCAGCACCCCGTCCGCCGCCACGTTGTACACGCCCGGCAGCTCGTGCCGGGCGGCGTGCTCGAGCGCGTGCACCACGTCGTCCTCGTGCACGAACTGGTAGCGCGGGTCGAAGCCGAGGATCATCGGCACGGCCGGCAGCGAGAACAGATCGATGTGCGAGGTGCGCACGTCCGGGCCCAGCACGTTCGCGAAGCGCAGGATCGTGACCGCGGAGTCGGGGTGCTTCTCGGCGAACTCGTTCACGGACGCCTCCGCCTCCACGATGTCGCGCTCGATCGGCGTGCGCGGCGGGTGCGGGCGCACCATCGTCTCGTCGAAGAAGGCCGGATCGTCCTGCTCGCAGCCGTAGTAGTGGGTCGATGACTTGAATACGAACTTCCGCACCGGCGAGTCCGCCCCCGAGCACGCGGCCAGGATGTTCATCGTCCCTATGACGTTGTTCTCGTGCGCCTTCGAGGGCGTGGTGCGGGTCGAGTCGGTCACCAGTCGGGTATCGACCACCGTGTCGATCTCGGCGGCCTCCACCACGCGCCGGAGCAGGGCGTGCTGGGCGCCCACCTTCACGTACTCGGTGCGCTCGAGCTCCACCTGCGGCTCCTCGTTGTCAACCCCGATCACGGCCTCGACATCCGGGAACGCCTCGAGCGCCTGGGCCAGCCGGCCGCCCCAGTAGGTCGACAGCCCGGTGACGAGGATGCGGCGCGAGTCCATCGTCATCCGAACCACACCGATCTCCGCCGGGCCACCATGTCCCACAGGTTCTCCTGGATGAGGGAGCGGATGTCGTGGGCCACCGTCTGCACGAGGCCCTTGTCCTCGTGGAGGCCCTCCTCGTCGAAGCGGAGCGGCTCGAGGAAGCGGATCTTGAACTTGGCCGGGAGGTAGCCGAGCATCCCGGCCAGGCCGAAGTGCGGGAAGGTCGGGGTGATCGGGAAGTAGAGCAGCCCGGTGAGGCGCTTGAAGAGGCCGAGCTGGGCGAACACCGGGGCCGACTCCTCGGCGCCGACCACGCAGACCGGCACGATCGGCGCACGCGCGCGCATGGCGGCGTCCACGAAGCCGCCACGTCCGAAGCGCCGCAGGCGGTAGCGGTCCTTGTAGAGCTTCTCGGTTCCCTTGCGGCCCTCGGGGAAGACCAGCACGAGCTGCTCCTCGTCGTACAGCAGGCGGTGCACGTTGGCCGGGTGCGCCGCCACGCAGCCGATCTTCGGGATCAGCATCGAGAAACCGGGATAGCCCTTGAAGAAGTGCTCGACGGTGATGTTGAGCGGGCGCGGATGGGCGTGCTCCTCGCGGATCGCCTTGGCGATCATCGGCGCGTCCGGCGGCAGGGCGCCGGAGTGGTTCGACACGAGCATTGCGCCCCCGGTGGCCGGGACGTTCTCGATGCCCTCGACCTCCACCCTGAACCAGTAGCGGTAGAAGAACTCGAGCAGCGTGGCGTCGAAGACGCCCTCGATGCGCTCGCTTCGGCCCCAGTCGTTCAGGCGCCGTTCGGGCTCCAGGCCGGGGAGGTGCTCACGCAGGTCGCCGGCCGGGACGAGGGCGGTGGGGGCTGGGTCGCGCTCGCGGGGTGCGAGGCTTGTCCGGGGGGACTCCTCCATCGGGTCGAGTGTGTCAGAGACGTTCGAGGACGGGAGCCAGCCGCTCCCGTAGGCCCGGCCAGTCGCGCGCGCCGATCACGCCGTCCCGCGCCACCACCTCCTCGTTCCATGGATGGATGATCGTGGCGGCCACGATGCCCGCCTCGCGTGCCCTCGCGATGTTGACCGGACTGTCGTCCACGAGCACGTGGATACCCAGGTCCACGCAGCGGCTGACCTTGTCGAAGGAGCAATGCAGGTCGTCCACCGGGAGGCCGATCTGCTCGAGCCACCGGGCCGTGGCGGCGGCGGTCTGGGGGCGCCGGTGGCTGGTGACATGGATCCAGTGGCCCTCGTCATGCCATGCCTGGACGGTGTCCACGGCGCCCTCGTACGGCACGCCGGCCAGGATGTTGGCGTCGGTATGGGTCTCCTCGACGCAGTGGATGACGGCGTCGCGCTCGAGCGCCGTGATGCCCCATTCGCGCTGCTCCTCATAGGGCAGCTCGACCCCGTAGCGCTCACGCACCACCTGCTGCAGCAGGTCCCAGTACGGGTGGAGCGTCGAGTCGATGTCCAGCGCGATCTTGGCCACGGCCCCTTTACCCTAAGGGCCATGCGGAGGCTCTTCGTCCCCACCGCGGCTCCCACCACGCCGGGCCGGGTGCCCGAGGCGGGCGACGAATACGGCGGCACCGCGCGGCCCGACTGGCGCTCGATCGACTGGGCCGCGCACCGCCACGAAGTCGAGGTCGACGGCACACCCGTCAACTACGTGGACTACGGCGAGGGGGAGCTCGAGCCGATCGTCTTCGTGCACGGGCTCGGGGGCCAGTGGCAGAACTTCCTCGAGAACATCCCCCGGGCTGGGCTGGAGCGGCGCGTGATCGCGCTCGACCTCCCCGGGTTCGGGTGCACTCCGATGCCGGGAGACAAGATCACCATCTCCGGCTTCGGGCGCTGCGTGGACGCGCTCTGCGACAAGCTGTCGCTCGGGCGGGTCGACATGGTGGGCAACTCGATGGGCGGCTACGTCGCGGCCGAGGTGGCGATCCAGTTCCCGGAGCGGATCGACCAGCTCATCCTGGTGTCGGCAGCGGGGATCACGAGCGCGGACATCGCGCGGCGGCCGATCCTGACGGCGGGGCGGATCGCGACCGCGATGGTCTCCTACGGCGCCGCGCGGCACCGGGCGATCGCCTCACGTCCGAAGTCGCGCCACATGGCGCTGGCGCTTGTGGCCCGCTATCCCTCGCTGCTGCGAGCGGACCTCGCCTATGAGGGCTTCTTCAAGGGCGCCGGCAAGCCCGGCTTCGACGACGCGCTGCGCGCCTGCCTCGAGTACGACTTCCGCGACCGGCTCCCGGACATCCGCCAGCCCACGCTGATCGTGTGGGGCGAGAAGGACTCGATCATCCCGGTGCGGGACGCGCACGAGTTCGAGCGGCTCATCCCCGACAGCCGCAAGGTCGTGATGAAGGACACCGGGCACATCCCGATGGCCGAGCGGCCGTCGACCTTCAACGACCTGATGATGGAGTTCCTGGCCGAGACCGGTCCGGCGTCGGCGAAGGAAGCGGTCCAGGGCGAGTCCCAGGTCGCCTGAGGCGCCTGATCGAGGCCGCGACGCCGGAGCCCACGCAGCGCCTGCCGCCGGAGGCGCGCGGTTACTTCGTGCTCGGGGCACTGGCGTGGGCGGTGCCGGTGGGGATCGGGTGCGTCGTGGCGGGGAGCGCCCTGGCCGGGAGCGAAGCGCCGGGCGTGCTTGCGTGGCTGGCGTGGGCGCTGGCTCTTCTGGTGGTGGCGCTGGGCGGGCTGGTGGTGCCGCTGCTGCGGTGGCGCTCGTGGCGGTACGAGGTGCGGGACGAGGAGATCGACCTGCTGCGGGGCGCCGTGGTGGTGCGGCGTCCGCTGCGTGTCCACCTGCTGCGGGGCGCCGTGGTGGTGCGGCGGACGCTGATCCCGATGGCGCGGGTGCAGCACGTGGACACGCAGCGGACGCCGCTGTCTGACCTGTTCGAGCTGCGCTCGGTGACGGTGCACACGGCGGCGGGGTCGCACTCGGTACCGGCGCTGCGGCCCGCGGACGCGGCGTCGATGCGAGACCGGATCGCGCTGCTGGCGCGGGAGCCGGATGCGGTCTGAGGGGCCGGCGCAGCCGCGGCGGCTCCATCCCGCCGAGATCGTCCTCGCGGCGCTCGAGAACCTCCGCGAGATCCTGATCGCGGCCGTCGTCGGCCTGGTGGTGGGCGGTGGGGCCGGCATGCCGCCGCTCGTGGGCCTGTTGCTCGGGCTCGGCGGTGTGGTGATCGCCGCGATCGCCGGCTACGTGCGTTGGTCGCACACCACCTACTCGGTGGAGGGCGTGGCGCTCCACTTCCGGCGAGGAGTGATCTCCCCGGACGAGACATCGGTGCCGCTGGGCCGGATACAGGCGATCGACGCCACGCAGGGGCCTGTGCAGCGGCTGTTCGGAGTGCAGGAGCTGCACGTGCAGACCGCCGGCGGCGGCGCCGAGGGGGAGATCGTGCTGCGAGCCGTGTCGGAGGACGCGGCGTCGGAGCTCCGCGCCGTGGCCGGCCTGCCCGACCCGGTCGCGCGCGACCTGCCCGAGTGGCGGCTCGGCATGGGCGCGCTGCTGATCACTGCGGTCACGGCGCCACAGCTCGGGGTGATCCTGCCGCTGGTGGGAGGCTTCGCCGCTGCAGGCGACGACGTGCTCTTCGGCGGCGGCGAGGGCGAGCGCCTGGTCGACACGCTCGCCGACGACACCGGCACGCTGATCCTCGTGGTGATCGGCGTGGCGGCGGCCGCGCTGCTGCTGTCGTTCCTGGGCGCGATCGTCGCCTTCGCGGGATTCACCCTCGTGCGGGACGGCGACCGCCTGCGGATCCGCCGGGGCCTGCTGGCACGCCGAGCGGCGAGCGTGCCGCTGGCCCGGGTGCACGCCGTCGACGTGGTGGAAGGCGTTCTCCGCCGCCCATTCGGGCTGGCGAGCCTGCGGATGGAGACGGCCGGCTACCGGTCGGAGGCCGCCGCCGCCCAGACGCTGCTGCCGCTGGTGCGGGTGCGAGACGTCCCGCGGCTGCTGGCGGAGTTCGCGCCGGCGCTGGCGGAGGAGGGCGCGGCCACGCGGCGGTCGGAGGGCGCGTCGCGGGCGGCCACGGAGGCGGCCACGGATCGCCCGGCGCCTTTCCAGGCGGCCACGCCTGATTTGCCGCCGGCCGGTCGCGACGCCGCCACCGCGCTCCAGCCGCCCCCTTCTCGCGCTCGCCGTCGCTACGCGCTCCCGCCGGCCCTTGCCGGCGCTGCGCTCGGCGCGGTGCTGACTGTCGTCGTTCCGGCGGCTTGGCCTGCCGTACCTTTGCTGGGGCTCCTCGGCGCCGCCGACGGCCTCCTCCGCCATCGCTCGGCCGGCTGGCGTGACGATGGCCGCCGGCTCATCGTGCGGCGGCGGGTGATCGCGCGGCGGACTCTCGTCGCCCGCGTCGACCGCCTCCAGGAGCACGGACTGCGCGCCTCGCCCCTGCAGCGCCGATCGGGGCTCGCCGACTTCGAGGCCGCCGTCGGCTCCGGACGCACCGGACGGGTGCGGCACCTGGAGGCCGGCGTGGCCGGCGTCCTGTTCGAGCGGCTCCGGCCGGCCACCGCCGGCTCCGATAGTCGAGCGGCCACGCCCCCGGCAAGCCCGCCACTGCGCGGCTAGCCCGTAACTGCCCCCTCCGAGGCCGAACGCACCAGCCGGGCGTACTTCCCCAAGACACCGTTCGAGTACCGCGACGGCGGCGGCCGATACTCACGCAGGCGCTCCTCGATCTCCTCCGCCGAGAGCTCCACGTTCAACTCGCGGCCGGGGACGTCGAACACCACCACATCCCCATCGCGCACCGCCCCGATCGGCCCGCCGCGCGGCGCCTCCGGCGCCACGTGCCCCGCCATGAAGCCGTGGGTCGCTCCCGAGAAGCGGCCGTCGGTCAGGAGCGCCACCGAGTCGCCGAGCCCCTCCCCCACCAGCGCGGCCGTCACGTGCAGCATCTCGCGCATCCCGGGTCCTCCGAAGGGGCCCTCGTTGCGGATCACCACCACCTCACCGGGCTGGATCGACTTCGACATCACCGCGGCGAAGGCGTCCTCCTCGGACTCGAACACCCTGGCCGGGCCTCGGTGCTCCATCCGCCCGTGGCCGGACAGCTTCACCACGCACCCCTCCGGCGCCAGGTTGCCGCGCAGGATGGCGAAGCCCCCGTTGGGCTTGATGGGGTCGTCCACCGGGCGCACCACGTCCTGGCCGCCGGCCTCCTCGGCCAGCGAGGCCACCTCGCCGATCGTCTGGCCGGTGACCGTGACGGCGTCGCCGTGCAGCAGGCCCGCCTCCTGGAGCCGCCGTATGACGAGCGGCACGCCGCCGGCGCGGTAGAGGTCGGTGGCCACGTAACGCCCGCCGGGCTTCAGGTCGCACAGCAGCGGGGTGCGCCAGGCGATCCGGTCGAAGTCCTCGAGCTCGAGAGGGACTCCGGCCTCGTGGGCGACCGCCAGCAGGTGCAGCACCAGGTTGGTCGAGCCGCCCGACATGGCTCCGGCGGCGATCGCGTTCTCGAGCGATGCCCTCGTTACGATCCGGCTCGGCCGCAGGTCGCGCTCGAGCACCTCCAGCACCAGCCGGCCGCAGTCCTCGGCCACCTGGCCCTTCTTGCCGTCCTCCGCCGGCACCATCGAGCTGCCCATCGGCGAGATCCCGAGCACCTCGAACGCCATGGCCATCGTGTTGGCGGTGAACTGGCCGCCGCAGGCCCCGGCGCCCGGGCTCGCGTGGTCCTCCAGGTCGGTCAGCTCCTCGTCGGTGAGGTCGCCGGCGGCATGGGCGCCGATGCCCTCGAAGACGTCCTGGATCGTCACGTCGCGGCCCCGCCACTTGCCGGGCGCGATCGAGCCGCCGTAGAGCATCAGGCCGGCCACGTCGAGACGGGCCAGGGCCATCACGCAGCCCGGAATCGTCTTGTCGCAGCCGGACAGCGCCACCACGGCGTCGAACATGTGGCCGCGTGCGACGAGCTCGATCGAATCGGCGATCACCTCGCGGCTGACGAGCGAGGTCTTCATCCCCTCCGTGCCCATCGTGATGCCGTCGGAGATCGCCACGGTGTTGAACTCCATCGGCGTGCCGCCGGCCGCCCGCACCCCCTCCTTCACCCGCTCGGCGAGCCGGCGCAGGTGGAAGTTGCAGGGCATCGTCTCCGTCCAGGTGTTCGCGATGCCGACGATTGGCCTCTGCAGGGCCTCGTCGTCGAACCCGATCCCCTTCAGGTAGGCGCGCGCCTGCGCCCGATCCGGGCCATCGAGGATGACCCGGCTGCGGCTGCGCAGGTCGGTCACTGGCTCCGCGGGTTGTCCGAGCCGTGGGGCGCCGACCGCTCCCCGTCGCCGCGCCTCACGCGACGGCGCTCCCACTCGGCGAGCCTCCACAGGTCGCGCCGGACACGGGCGGGGTCGAGCTGGCGGCCGACGAGGTGCATGTTGGAGCGGCGGATCACTCTCTCCTCGTCGGAGGTGAGGGCCATCCACTTTGCGAGCACGTCGTCCGAGGCCGGCAGGCGGTGGCGACCGCCGCCGCCCCCGGTGAGGTCGGGGAACTCCACGCAGTACTCGCTCAGCAGCTGACCGCTCTCGGGCACGTAGGCCACGATCGGCTTCTGCGGGTAGACGAGGTACGCGTAGCCGGAGCCACCGTTCGCCCGGGCGTGGCGGCCGTCGACCCGGATGAAGCCGAGGTCGCGGTACATCGCCCACTCCTCGTCGTTCACGCAGGAGCGGAGCAGCTCACGGGCGCGTTGCTCGGCGCGGCGCTCGCGCCCGGGGTCGTAGAGCGGTATCTCGAACGGGTCCGCCAGGGGCCTGCGGGCGGCGCGGCGCCCGCGCCAGCGCCGGACCTCGCGCACGATGATCGGCGTGGCCAGCACCAGCGCGATCAGCGCGAGGACGAGCAGCGCGAGCAGCATCCCGGCGGGCTCCTCACCCGCCGGACGCGCGCGGGAAGAAGATGACCCGCTCGGCGCCGGGGGGGATGTCGCCGTAGTTCTTCACCAGCTGCGCCTCGCGCCGGCCGCTGCCCCCGTCGGTGATGGGGACCGCGGCCCACATGCCCTCGTCGAGCTGACGGCGGAACTCCTCGATGAGGCGCTCCTCCTCCTCGCGGACGCGCGGATCGCCCTCGGCGAGGAGGATCTCCCCGTGGCCCGGCTTCATGCGCAGGAACTTGATGATCTCTCCCGGAAGCGTCTCGTGTGACTTGCGCGTGAGGCGCCCGCCGCGCGGCGCGACGGCCCGCCCATTATGCCACCGGCGGGTCGCGGGCCCGTCGCTCTCGGCGCGTTTCGCCGGGTGCCTCCCGGGTAGCGCCGAGTCATGCGCAAGGCCGAAGTCCACGAGACCCCAACCCTGTTCGCGATCGTCCACCGTGCCGTGGAGGTGTGCGACCCGACCGGGGCCAGCGACGGCGCTGCCGACCTGCTCAGACGCTTCGAGGACCGCGACGAGCCGATCGGCAATCCGGCCTCGGCCGAGCAGCTGATCGCCGAGGTGAAGGGGGCGATAGACCCGCAGGACGAGGATCCCGTCGTGACGATGACGGCGGCCGTGGCGACCTACATCGCGTACCGCCGCGACCAGCTGAACGACGACCCCGAGGATCTGCTCGTCCTGTCCGCCCGTGCCGAGTTCGACGGGAAGCCGCCGGAGCCGGTGGCGAGGTGGCTGGAGGAGCAGGGGCTAGAGGCGTAGCAGCACGTCCACCGGTCCGGCGCCCTTCCCCAGCCCCCTGAGGCCGTCCCGAACTCCCTCGGCGGCGATCCGCTTCGCCTCCCGGGCGGCCTCGAGGGGATCGTGGCCGAGCGCCAGGTGCGCCGCCAGGGCGGAGGAGTGGGTGCAGCCGGAGCCGTGCGAGGCCCCGTCGGGATAGCGCTCCCCTGGGATCTCGACCGCCCGCTCGCCGTCGAAGAAGAGATCGGTGGCCTCCTCCCGATGGCCGCCGGTGATGACGACGACGTCGGGGCCGAGCTGGTGGATGGCGCGCGCCAGGTGCTCGGCCTCGGGAGCGCCGGCGTTCCACGCGGGGGGCGGCCCCCCGGGATCCCGCGCCTCGCCGGCCTCCCCCCCGGGATCGCGCGCGTCGCCGGCTTCCCCCCCGGGATCGCGCGCGCCGCCGGCCTCCCCCTCGAGGTGCGCTCCCGCCAGCACCCGGGCCTCGGGCACGTTCGGCGTCACCACGGTGACCCGCGGGAGCAGCCGGTTCCGGAGCTCCGCCTCGGCGTCCTCGTCGAGCAGGCGGGCGCCGCTCTCGGCGACCATGACCGGGTCGAGGACGACCGGGACGTCCCCTACGAGGTCGAGTGCCCGGTCGACGGCCTCGATCGTCTCCGCGGTGCCGAGCATGCCGATCTTGACGGCGTCGACCCCGATGTCGTCGGCCACGGCGCGCACCTGCTCGACGATCGCGTCGGGCGGCAGGGGATAGACCGCGGTGACCGCCACGGTGTTCTGGGCCGTGATTGCGGTGATGGCCGTCATGCCGTGGACGCCGCAGCGGGCGAACGCCTTGAGATCCGCCTGGATGCCCGCCCCGCCGCCGGAGTCGGAGCCGGCAATGGAGAGTACCTTGGGGGGAAGGGGGCGGTTCACGGGCTGGGCAGCATAGGTCGCTCAGTCCTCCGGCATCGCCTCCCCGCCGCCGAGCGTCCGCTCCCACCCGCCCAGCTCGCGGCGCACGAGGTACCCGTCGGCCTCCAGCCGTCCGAGCGCGGCGCGGGTCTCGCCGCTGCCCAGGCCCACGGCGTCCGCGATCGCTCCCACCGAGCCGAAGCGCTCGGCCGCTTCCAGCACGCGTGCGAGCTGGGGGTCGTCGGGCTCCGGCCGCCTTCCCTCTTCTGATGAGAGCCGGCGCATCCCGGCCCCGAACAGCTCGTCCAGCACGTCCTCCGCGCCGGTGATCGGCACGGCTCCGTCGCGCAGCAGGCCGTTGGTGCCGCGCGCCACGCGGGAGGTGACGCGGCCCGGTACGGCGGCGACAGAGCGACCCAGGTCGCGGGCGAAGTCCGTTGTGATCAGGCTTCCGCTCGGGTCGGCCGCCTCGACCACCACGGTCATGCGTGCGAGGCCGGCCATGATCCGGTTGCGGGCCGGGAAGCTCCAGCGGAACGGCTGCGTTCCGGGCGGGAGCTCCGACAGCACGATGCCGCTCTCGTGGACGCGCTCGTGCAGCCGGCGGTGCCGGCGTGGGTAGATGACGTCGGGTCCGCAGGCCAGCACGGCCACGGGCATCCCATTGCCGGCGAGGCAGCCCCGGTGCGCGGTGGCGTCGATGCCGAGCGCGAGCCCGCTGACCACGGGCACCCCCGCGGCGCCGAGGCCGCGGCCGAGCGAGTACGCGACCTCGATGCCGTAGGGGCTCGGGTTGCGCGTTCCGACGATCGCGACGACCGGTTCGTCCCGAAGTGCCCCGAGCCGCTCGAGGGTACCGAGGGCGAAGAGGACGGCCGGCGGGTCGCCGAGCTCGAGGAGCGGGGTTGGATAGGCAGGCGAGTGCCGGCAGAAGGCGGCGACCCCCTTGTCGGCGAGCGCCTCGCGCTCCGCGCCGACGTCGAGCCGGTCGAGCTCGTCCAGCACGCGCCCCGCCTGCGGCCCGGCGACCGCCTCGAGGAGATCGGACTCCGACAACCCGAGCAGCCCGGCGACCCGCGCCCGCGGACGGTCGAGAAGACCCGCGATACGCGGGGCGAGCCGCGCGACGAGGACGGCTCGGCGAAGGCAGGCGGCGCACGCGTCGTGGGCCACGCCGTTCATCCGGCGGCAGGACAATCCGATGTCAGTGGCGTCATGCCACCAGCGCCTCTGCGCCCTGCAGGCGGTACGAGAGCGCTTCATCCAGGTCCGTCGAGCGGAGCTGCTCGCGGTCGTCCAGGTCGGCGATCGTTCTGGCCACTCGCAAGACGCGGTCGTGTCCTCGTCCGCTCAGGTTCAGCCTGTCGCGGGCCGCCAGCACGCCGGCTGTCAGCGCCGCGTCGAGCTGCACCTTGCGGCGGGTCAGGCGGCCGTCCATGTCGCCGTTGCAGAGCGCACCGGTGCCGGCCAGGCGGGTCAGTTGGCGCTGCCGGGCGCGCATCACGCGCTCGCGGACCTGTGCCGAGCACGGCTGCGCCGGCTGCCCGGGCTCCACCAGCTGCAGCGCCGGCACCTGCTCCACCTGACAGACCAGGTCGATCCTGTCCAGCAGCGGTCCGCTCAGCCTGCGCCTGTAGCGCGCGACCTCCAGCGCCGTGCAGGCACAGTCGTCCGGCGGCCGGGCGCACGGGCAGCGGTTGCACGCCGCCACGACGATCGCGTTCGCCGGGAACTCGAGCGTCCTCTGTCCCCGCATGATCTCCACGTAGCCCTCCTCGAGCGGCTGCCGCAGCGCGTCCACGGCCGCCCGGCCGAACTCGGGGAGCTCGTCGAGGAACAGGACTCCGCGGTGAGCAAGCGTGATCTCGCCCGGCATCGGCCGGTTGCCTCCGCCCACCAGCCCCTGCGCCGAGATCGTGTGATGCGGCGCCCGGAACGGCCGCTCGGTGGCCAGCCGGCCGTTCCCGATGCCAGCGGCGCTGTGCATCTGAGTGACCTCGAGCGCCTCCTCGAAGGTCGGCGGCGGCAGGATGCCCGGCAGCCGCCGCGCGAGCATCGTCTTGCCGGCTCCCGGCGGGCCGATCATCAGCAGGTTGTGGCCGCCCGCGGCGGCAATCTCGAGGGCCCGCTTGGCGTCCTCCTGGCCGCGCACGTCGGCCAGGTCGAGGGCACCCTCGAGGTCGGTCGG
>DASZJZ010000139.1:0-18277 GCA_035947555.1 Thermoleophilaceae bacterium
GAGGCGCGCTGAGCGCCTCCGCCACCGGCCGCCGGGTTCATGGCGTGATCTTGACCAGCGTTCCGCCGCGGCCCCGGAAGGGGCTGTCCTGGGGCGTCCGCCGCGGAAGCACGCTGTAGTTCGACACGAACACCGCGCCAGTTTCCGGGTCGACCGCCGCCCCGGTCGGCGCCCTCAGCTTCTTGCCGCCCGCCAGGAGCGTACGGCTGCCGTCGGGCCTGACCTGCCAGAGCCGGCCCTTCAGCGTCTGGAAGTTGAGCGCGAATTCGGTCACGAACAGGCTGCCGTCAGGACCGAAGGCCACTCCGCTGATCGTCGTGAAGCCCGAGCGGTACACCGTCGCGTCGCCGCCCTCGGGGGGAACGCGCCACACGCGCGCCTTGCCCTTGCCCGACGACTCGGCAAGCTCGCCGACGTAGTAGGCGCCGTCCGGGCCGAGGGCGATCGAGGTCGGCACCGACTGCCGCCGGCCGTTTCGCCGGTTGGGGATCAGCGACAGCAGCTCGACGTTCCCGTCGCGTACCTCCAGCACGGCGTTCGCGCCGGCGTCCACCACGATCTGACGGTCGGCGAGCGCGAGCACGGCGTAGGGGTTGGAGTTCTTGTCGCCCCTGACGTTGTCGAGGTTGCGGCGATGCTCGAGCCTGTCGATGCGGGCCACCGGCCGGAACGCGCCGCCGGTGGCGCGGAACAGCCGGCCCACACGGCGCTTCGCCGCGCGCGGCAGACCCCTGATGTCCGCGGGCGTGGCCGACCCGGTCACCGCGAAGATGGAGCCGTCGGGCGCCACGGACACGCCGTGGACGCCCGTGGCGAAGGGTCCACCCTGGCCGGCGAGCGAGAACATGCCCCTGGCGATCGTGCGCTTCTGACTGCCCTGCACGCGCACGATCCGGCCGGTGTTGCCCATGCACATCGCCTCTTCGCCCTCGCCCCGGCACTGCCGCCCGCCGCGGCCGGCGTTGGCGACGTAGATGGCGCCGTCGACCGGGTTGTACGCGACGCCGCGGGGGTTGTCGAGCCCGATGGCGACGGTCTCGAATGTGGCGGCGTGCGCGGCCGAGACCGCACCCACGGATACGGCTCCGGCGGCTGCGACCGCCGCGAGCCTTCTGCTGAAAGAGCCCAAAGGTAATCCTTTCGTGACAGATCCCACAAGATGGGGGTACTGGGAACCCGGCCAGCCTAATGCAGGTTCGGCCTCACGCAAGGCAGGGATAGGCGCGGCTCGGTCGCCGCGCCACGCTCAGCTCTTCGCCGGGTCGATCAGGTTCGTCTCGGCGGTCGGCTTGTTCGTGAGCTGTTCCCGCTCGCCGATCGCCACGTAGTCGCGCTCCCGCTCCCCTGTGTAGATCTGGCGCGGCCGGGCGATCTTCGTCTCGGCGTCCTCCTGCATCTCGCGCCACTGCGCGATCCAGCCCGACGTGCGCGGGATGGCGAACATCACCGTGAACATGTCGGGCGGCAGGTTGAGCGCCTCGTAGATCAGGCCCGAGTAGAAGTCGACGTTCGGGTAGAGCTTGCGCTCGACGAAGTAGTCGTCGTCCAGCGCGCGCTTCTCGAGCTCTACGGCGATGTCCAGCTTCGGGTTGCGGCCGGTCACCTCGAAGACGGCGTCCACGTGCTCCTTGATGATCCGCGCGCGCGGGTCGTAGTTCTTGTAGACCCGGTGCCCGAAGCCCATCAGCTTCTCGTCGCGGTTCTTCACGCGATCCAGGAAGTCCGGGATGTTGTCCGCGGTCTCGATCCGCTCGAGCATGCGGAGCACGGCCTCGTTGGCGCCGCCGTGGAGCGGGCCGTACAGCGCCGCCACGCCGGCCGCCACGGCAGAGTAGGGATCGACCTGGGACGAGCCCACGCCGCGCACAGCGTTCGTGGAGCAGTTCTGCTCGTGGTCCGCGTGCAGGATCCAGAGCACGTCGAGGGCACGCTCGAGCCGCGGGTCCGGCTCGTACTTGACCTCCGTCATCTTGAACATCATCGAGAGGAAGTTGCCGGGATAGCTGAGGTCGTTGTCCGGATAGACGTAGGGCAGCCCGAGGTTGTGGCGGTAGGCGAAGGCCGCGAGCGTCGGGATCTTCGCGATCAGGCGCACGGCCGCCATGTGGCGCTCGGACTCGTCGTCGATCTTCTTGGCGTCCGGATAGAACGTCGAGAGCGCGCCGACTGTGGCCAGCAGCATCCCCATCGGGTGGGCGTCGTAGCGGAAGCCCTCCACGAACTTCTTGATGTTCTCGTGGACGAAGGTGTGGTGGGTGATCTCGAAGACCCACTCGTCGAGCTGCTCCTGCGTGGGCAGCTCGCCGTAGATGAGCAGGTAGGCGACCTCGAGGTAGCTCGACTGGTCGCAGAGCTGGTCGATCGGATAGCCGCGGTACTCGAGCACGCCGGCCTCGCCGTCGATGAAGCAGACCGAGCTGCGGCAGGAGGCGGTGTTCGTGAAGGCGGGGTCGTAGGTCATGAGTCCGAAGTCGTCCTCGGAGACCTTGATCTGGCGGAATTCCATCGCCTTCACGGTGCCGTCCGTGATCTCGACCTCGTAGCTCTCGCCGGTGCGGTTGTCGGTCACGCTCAGCGTGTCCTGGGCCGTGGCTACGCCGCCGCCGTCATCCCGCTGTGTCCGTTCCTCGGCCATGTCTCTCCTAGGTCGCCCTCCGCTCTCCTTACCCGGATTGTGACGAAAGCGGAGCCTGCCTAGTCCTGACCTCCGCGGCGCCGGGGCGCACACCCGGCCGGCTGCTTCGGCGGCGGCAGATTCGGGGCCCGTGGGACGGGGTGCGTCTGCGGCTTCCCGGGCTCCACAGTGAAAGGCTCGCCATGGTGGGCGAGGTCGAGCGCTTCTCCGTTCAGCAGCTCATAGTGCGCCTCGTCCGGCAGGACCTCGACCCGAAGGCAGCGCCCCCGGTAGGTGATGCGGAAGGCCAGCCTGGTCAGGCGCGACGGTAGGCGCGGCGCGAAGGACAGCGTCTTGTCGTGGTCCCGCATCCCCCCGAAGCCGGCCACCGCCACCAGCCAGGTGGCGCCGAGCGAGGCGATGTGCATCCCGTCGCGGGTGTTCTCCGCGAGGTCGCGCAGGTCGATGAGCGCGGCCTCGCCGAAGTAGTCGTAGGCGAGCTCCATGTGGCCCACCTCGGCTGCGACGATCGCCTGGGTCGAGGCCGACAGGGACGAGTCGCGCACCGTGATCGCCTCGTAGTAGGCGAAGTCGCGCGCCTTCTGCTCGGCGTCGAAGTAGTCGCCGCGGAGGTAGAGCGCCAGCACCAGGTCCGCCTGCTTCACCACCTGCGAGCGGTAGAGCTCGTAGTAGGGGAAGTGCAGCAGCAGCGGGTACTGGTCCGGGCTCGTGGACTCGAAGTCCCAGTGGCGGTAGCTCGTGAACCCCTCGCACTGCTCGTGCACGCCGAGCTCCTCGTCGATGGGCACGGCCATCGCCTGGGCGGCATCGCGCCAGCTCGCCATCTCCTCCTCGTCCACATCCAGCTCCGCGGCACGCTCAGGGTGCCGGGCGGCGGCCTCGGCCGCCTGCACGAGGTTCCGGGCAGCCATGAGGTTCGTGTAGACGTTGTTGTCGATGACGGCCGTGTACTCGTCGGGGCCGGTCACGCCGTCGATGCGGAACGTGCCGCGGGCGTCGTGGTGGCCCAGCGAGCGCCACATCCGCGCGGTCTCGACGAGCAGCTCCATCCCCACGTCGCGCTCGAAGTTCGGGTCGCCGGTGGCCGACTGGTAGCGGCGCACCGCGTCCGCCACCGCGGCGTTCACGTGGAAGGCGGCGGTACCGGCGGGCCAGTAGCCCGAGCACTCCTGGCCGCGGATCGTGCGCCACGGGAAGGCCGCGCCGGCGCGCCCGATCACGCGCGCCCGCTCGCGGGCCAGGTCGAGCACGGAGTGGCGCCAGCGCAGGGCGTCGCCCGCGGCATCCGGGGCCGTGTACGTGAGCGCAGGCAGGATGAACGTCTCCATGTCCCAGAAGCTGTGTCCGTCGTAGCCGGTGCCGGTGAGGCCCTTGGCGCCGATGGCCCGCCGCTCGGCGCGGGCCCCGGCCTGGAGCGTGTGGAAGAGCGCCAGCCGCACCGCTTGCTGGAGTGGGGCATCGCCTTCGAGCTCCACGTCCCCCCGCCGCCAGAACGACTCCAGGTAGGAGCGCTGGGCCTCGGCGAGTCCATTCCATCCCGCTCGCTTGGCCGAGGCGAGCGCCGCGTCGACCTGGTCGCGCAGCGACGGCCGCGAGCGCTGGCTCGACCAGCCGTAGGCGAGGAACTTCACGACGCGCAGAGGCTGGTCCGGCTCCAGCTCCGTCGTGATCGTCACCCGCGCCAGGTCCGGCTCGCTCTCGGTGGCGGTCACGGTGGCTTCGGGTCCCTCGACGACGTGGTCCATGCCGGCGGCCATCCGCAGCCCGCTGGCCTTCGTCCGGTGAACGAGGCCCGCCCTGAGCTCGTGGTGCCCGTGCTGTTCGCACTCGAGCGGGCGCTGGAGTGCGGCGGCGGCGCGCGGATCGTCGGCCTGGCCGGGCACCGGCTCGTTCGAGACGAGCTCGGACTGGACCACGATGCGGGTCGTCGCGTCCACCGGTTCGACCTCGTACAGGATGGCGGCCACCGAGCGGTGGACGAACGAGACGAGCCGCGTCGAGCGCAGCCGGATCTCGCGGCCGGTGGGCGAGCGCCAGTCCACCTCGCGGCGCAGCACGCCGGCGCGGAAATCGAGCACGCGCTCGTGGCGGACCAGGTCGCCGTAGCGGATGTCGAACGGCTCGTCGTCGACGAGCAGCCGGATCAGCTTTCCGTTTGTGACGTTGACGATCGTCTGGCCGGCGTCGGGAAGCCCGTAGGCGGTCTCGGCGTACGGCAGCGGGCGCACCTCGTAGAAGGCGTTCAGGTACGTGCCGGGCGTATCGAAGGGCTCACCCTCGTCGAGGTTGCCGCGCAGGCCGATGTGGCCGTTCGACAGGGCGAAGACCGACTCGCTCTGCCCCAGCCGGTGGAGCTGGAGCTCGTGTTCCCGCACGGCCCAGGGTTCGACGCCATAGATGTCGTCGCTCACCGCTCGATCAGCTCGCTCAGGTCATCCACCACGATGTCGGCGCCGTGCTCCGCAAGGGCCTCGCGCTGCCCAGTGCGGTCGACTCCGACCACATGCCCGAAGCCGCCGGCGCGGCCCGCCTCCACGCCGGCCAGGGCGTCCTCGAACACCACCGCCGCGGGCGGCTCGTGCCCGAGCTTGCGCGCCCCCGCGACGAACGTGTCGGGCGCCGGCTTGCCGGGCAGGCCCTCCTGCTCGGCCACGATGCCGTCGACCACCACCTCGAACAGGTCCTCGATGCCCACGGACTTGAGCACCTCGCGCGTGTTTGCGCTGGAGGAGACGACCGCTCGCCGCAAGCCCTCGCGCTCCGCCTCCTTGACGAACTCGATCGAGCCCTCGTAGACCTCCACGCCGCGCTCGCGGATCAGCTTCAGGACGAGCTCCTGCTTGAGGTCGCCCAGCCGGCGCACCAGCTCGGCGTCGGGCTCGATGCCCCGCGCTTCGAGGAAGGTGCGCACGCCGTCGAGGCGCGGGCGGCCGTCCACGTAGCGGTCGTAGTCGCTCGGCGTGAACTCCTCGAACGGCTCTCCGGTCTCCTCGGAGCGCTTGCGCAGGAAGTCGTCGAACATCTCCTTCCAGGCAGCGGAGTGGAGCTTGGCGGTCTGGGTGATCACGCCGTCGAGATCGAACAGGCACGCCTTTATCCCCTGCGGCAGCTTGAGCATGCGCGCAATCTACGCGACCGGCGCGGTTCTGAAGCGGACGTTGCGCTCCGGCACACCGACCACTCGCCGGCGCCGGCGGCTGGAGAAGCACTGCGCGCCCTAGGCCGGTCTCAGCGGCGGCGCAGGCCGCCGAACAGGCGTTTCACGGCGCCGCTCACCCTCGCGGTCGGTTCCGGCGGCGGCAGGGTGGCCGCTTCCGCTGCCGGGATCGTCAGCGTCACCGCCAGCTCGGCCGTGCGGGCGACCTCCGGGGCGTCCACGAAGCGGCGGACGCCGTCGGGCGTCTCGAAGACGACGCCGTCCATGATGTGCTCGCGGTAGTTGTCGAGCACCTCCACGACCTTCCCGACCACCTGCTCGTCGGAGCCGTAGACGGGGGTGCCGGGCTTGACCGCGGTGTAGTGGACCGCGTGGCCGTCCTCGATCACCGGCTCAGGTCCCCGGGATCGAGGCCTGCTCTTCCTCGCCGCCGTGCTCCTCCTCCGTGGCGGAGGTGTAGATGGCAGTGCCGATCGCCGCCAGGCACAAGACGACCGAGACGAGGCCCACCAGGCGGGCGGCGCCGTCCGTGGGCGGGAAGTTCTCGCGCGTGATGCCGAGGAACGAGACGACCAGCGCCCAGATCGCGAAGAGCGCGCCGCAGACGTGGAAGGCGTTCACGCAGGCGGAATCTAGCGAAAGGCACGGCCCGTTCACGGACATGTCACAGCCGGCGGCACGCGGGCCACGGCGGGCGTACGACCCGTGCGGAGCGCTAGCGGTTCGGCACTCGCGGTCCGCGATGCGTCACGCGGACCCGGCCCGGTGACGGCGGTGCGGGATCGGCGTGCGGGCCGCGGCGCGGCGGCTGCGGCGGCCGGATGCGCGGGTGCGGGTCGCGACGGGTTCCGCCGCCGCCGTCCTCCGGATCGGCCTCCGGCACGGGCGGCTCGCGCAGGGCCCACCAGATGATGGCGAACAGGGCGGCGATCGGGATCTTCAGGATGATCGCCAGCCAGAAGACTGCCCAGAACCCGGACATCCTGCTGCGATGGTACCCGGATACAGCGCGTGAAGCAGCCCGACACCGAGGAAAAGAGGGCGACGCTCCTCCGTGGCGGCGCCCTCATCCCTCGGGTTCGAAACCGCGCGCCTCGACCACCTGAATGCTTGGTCAGTCCTTACCCGCCGGACGGCCGGTCCATTCCTCCTACTGACCGGCCGCCACGCCCTCGATCGACGTCATCCGGCGGAACGCCTCGTAGCGATCCTCGATCTCCTCGCGCGTGAGCGTGGCCGCCCGCTCGCAGCCGAACTCCTCCACCCAGTAGGAGGCCACCGCCGAGCCGTAGGTCATGGCGCGGCGGAGGGTGGCGCCGTCGGTGGCGTCGCCCTGCGCGTCGAGGTAGCCGAGCAGGCCGCCGGCGAACGAGTCGCCCGCGCCGGTGGGGTCGAGCACGGTCTCGAGCGGATAGGCCGGGAGGGCAAAGAAGCCGTCCTCCTCCGCGGTGAACAGTGCGCAGCCGTACTCGCCCTGCTTCACCACGACCACCCGCGGCCCCCGCTCCATCAGCTGACGCACGCCCTTCAGCAGTGTGGGCTGCTCGGTGAGCTGGCGGACCTCCTCGTCGTTCATCAGCAGCATGTCGACGGTCGAGATGGTGCGGAGCAGCGACTCGCGCGTGTTCTCGATCCAGAAGTTCATCGAGTCGAGCGCGGCAAGCTTCGCCGCGGAGCACTCCTCGCGTACCTGACGCTGGAGGTCGGGCTGGATGTTCGCCAGGAAGAGCGTGTCCGCCTCCCGGGAGGCCTCGGACAGCTTCGGCTGGAAGTCGCCGAACACGTTCAGCTGCGTGTCGAGCGTGTGGCGAACGCTCACGTTCCACTCGTACTCGCCGGCCCAGAAGAAGGTCTTGCCGCCCTCGACGTACTCCACGTCGTCGGTGTTCACGCCGTGCGAGTGGAGCACCTCGTACTCCGCCTCTCCGAAGTCGTCGCCCACTGGGCCCACCACGCGCACGTCGGTGAAGTAACTCGCAGCGAGGGAGAAATGGACGGCCGAGCCGCCGAGCGTGCGCTCGCGCTCGCCGAAGGGCGACTTGATCGCGTCGAACGCGATCGATCCCACCACCACCAGGCTCATGCGGCCGCGGAGGCTAGCCGATAAAGAGCGCATGACCGGCCTCTACATCTTCCTCGCGGTGCTGGCCCTCCTGGCGCTCTGGCTCGTGCTCTCCTACAACGCGCTCGTCAAGGCGCGCAACAAGGTCGACGAGTCCTGGAGCGGCATCGACGTCCAGCTGAAGCGGCGCCACGACCTCGTGCCCAACCTCGTCGAGACCGTCAAGGGCTACGCCGCGCACGAGCGCGAGACGCTCGAGAACGTGACCCGGGCTCGGGCGGCCGCGGTGGAGGCGAGCGAGCCGCACGCCGTCGAGCGCGCCGAGGCGCGGCTGACCGGCGCGCTGGGGGCCATCAACGCGCTCGCGGAGGCCTACCCGCAGTTGCGGGCGGCGGAGAACTTCCAGCGCCTGCAGGCCGAGCTGGCCGGCGTGGAGGATGAGATCCAGGCCGCGCGGCGCATCTTCAACTCGAACGTCGAGAGCTACAACACGCGCACACAGCAGTTCCCGACGCTCCTGATCGCCGGCCCGCTCTCGTTCCAGCCGCGGGAGTTCTTCGAGATCGAGGTGGCGGCCGAGCGGGCTGTCCCGAGGGTGGCGTTCTAGGGGCGGAGGCGGGTCGCGCCCATGCGCACCGGCCAGGAATCGGCGGGGGTCCGGGGGCGTGAGCCCCTGGCTCCTATCCACGCCGACCACGGACAGGGCGACCTCTTCCGCGCCAACCTGCGGAGCCGGACGGCCTTCTGGGCGCTGTTCCTAGGCGCCGCGGGAACGTTCCTGTTCGGGGCCTGGAAGCGCGACCCGCTGATCATGGCCGTGGGGCCCGCGGCGGTCGTGCTGGGCGTGACCGGCATCGCCTGGTTTCTCGCCGACCGCGCGGCGGCCCGACGCTTCTACTCCGGTTTCGCCCGCAGCGTCGGGCTTGGCTACGCGAGCCGCTTCGAGCTCCTGCCGCTCACGCCGCTGCTCGCCGCGGGCCAGCGCCGGCGCGCCGAGCACTGGATGTACGGGCGGCTGCCCGGCGACCTGCAGGGCGGCCTGGGGCACTTCGTCTGGGAGCGGATCGAGCGCGACCGTGACGGCGACCCCCAGGTGCGCGAGCGCAACCGGTTCACGCTCTGCGTGGCCGACCTGGAGCCGTCGATGGCACTCTTCAAGGGCGTCTTCCTGCGGCCGCGCCGCGGCCTCATCGCCTCCCACTCCGACTGGCTGAAGGACAGGCCGGCCAGCCCGGTGGAGGTGGAGAGCACCGCCTTCACCGAGCGCTACGAGCTGCTCGTCGCGGACGATCAGGACCAGCTGGTGCTGCGCCGGCTGCTCTCGCCGACGCTCGTGGCCTGGCTCGCCAACCACCCGCTCACGCCCGGCTTCGAGGTCAAGGCGGGGGCGCTGGTCGTGTATGTGCCGTACGCGATCGAGGACGCCGGCAACCTGACCTACCTCGTGGACGCCGCGCGGCACCTGGCAGCGCGAGTGCTCGGCGAGGTGGAGGAGGATAGGCTCCGCGCGGCGTGAAAGCCGTGCAGATAGACGAGTTCGGCGGCCCCGAGGTGCTCAAGGTCGTCGATCTGCCGAAGCCCGAGCCGGGCGACGGGCAGGTGCTGATCGAGGTGTCGCGCGCGGGCATGAACTTCGCGGACACGCACCAGCGCGAGAACTCCTACCTGGCGCGCTACGAGACGCCGCTCGTGCTCGGCGGCGAGGTGGCGGGCCGTACGGAGGACGGCCGCCGCGTGGTCGCCATGGTGCCGAGCGGCGGCTACGCCGAGTACGCGGTGGCGCCGGAGGCCGCGGTCTTCCCGATTCCCGACGGGGTGGACGACGGCGAGGCGCTCGCGCTCCTGATCCAGGGCCTCACCGCGTGGCATCTGTTCAAGACCTCCGCAAAGTTGGCGCAAGGCGAGTCGGTGGTCGTGATCTCGGGCGCCGGCGGCGTGGGATCGCTGGCGGTGCAGCTGGCCAAGCCCTTCGGCGCCGGCCGTGTGATCGCGACGGCGTCGACCGAGGACAAGCGCGAGCTGGCCAAGTCCCTCGGCGCCGACGCCGCGGTCGACCCGGCGGTCGAGGACCTGAAGGGCGCCCTGATCGAGGCCAACGAGGGCAACCGGGTCGACGTGGTCCTCGAGATGGCCGGCGGACGCACCTTCACCGAGTCCGCCGAGGCGCTGGCGCCGTTCGGGCGGATCGTGACCTACGGCATCGCGAGCCGCGAGCAGAACACGCTCGAGACGGGCCGGTTGATGCGCAAGAGCCGAGCGGTGGTCGGCTTCTGGCTGATGCACTGCCTGGGCCGGCGGGACATGATCGAGGAGCCGCTGGCGGACCTCTTCGAGCGGACCGCGCGCGGGGAGCTGAAGCCACAGCTCGGGGAGACGTACGCGCTGTCCGATGTGCGAAAGGCCCACGAGGATCTGCAGGGCCGCCGTACCAGCGGGAAGCTCCTGCTGGACCCCTCTCGGTGAGTAACCTCGACCGCCGATGACGAAGTTCGCCGATCTCGGGCTCACCGAGTCCACGCTCGGGGCGCTCGCCCATCTCGGGTACGAGCGCCCCACGCCGATCCAGGAGCAGGCCATCCCGCCGCTCCTCGAGGGACGCGACGTGATCGGCCAGGCCCAGACCGGCACCGGCAAGACGGCCGCCTTCGGCCTGCCGATGGTCGAGTACGTGGACCCCGAGGCCGCCGAGATCCAGGCGCTCGTGCTCACGCCCACGCGTGAACTCTGCATCCAGGTCACCCAGGCCCTGCGCGCCTACGGCGAGCGCAAGGGCGTGGAGGTGGTGGCCGTGTTCGGCGGCGCGCCCATCCGCGACCAGGCCGCGCGACTCAAGGAGGGCCAGGTGGCGGTGGGCACGGTCGGCCGGGTGATGGACATGATCGACCGCCACCACCTCTTCCTCGACGAGGCTCGCTATGTGGTGCTCGACGAGGCCGACGAGATGCTCGACCTCGGCTTCCTCGAGGACGTGGAGGCGATCCTCCGGCGCGCCCCCATGGGCCGCCAGACCGCGCTCTTCAGCGCCACCGTGCCGCCCGAGATCCGCCGCCTGGCGGAGCAGTTCATGCACGACCCGGTGGAGATCAAGGTGCGGGCCGCCACGCTTACGATCGACACGGTCGACCACTACTACGTCGAGGTCCGCGACGGCGAGAAGCCCGAGGCCCTGGTCCGGGTGCTCCAGGACGAGCGGCCGGAGCAGGCGATCGTGTTCGCGCGGACCAAGATCGGCGTGGACCGCCTGGCGCGCCGCCTCGGCGACGCCGGCGTGCGCGTCAAGGCGCTGCACGGCGACATGTCCCAGGGTCAGCGCGACGGCGTCATGCTCGCCTTCAAGGGCGGCCGCGAGCGGCTCCTGGTGGCCACCGACGTGGCCGCGCGCGGGCTCGACATCACCGGGGTGAGCCACGTCGTGAACTACGACATCCCCAACTCGCCCGACGTCTATGTCCACCGCATCGGCCGCACGGGCCGGGCCGGGGAGAGCGGCCGGGCGATCACGCTGATCACGCCCCGTCAGCGGCGCGAGCTCCAGGCCATCGAGCGTCATGCGAACACGGAGATCGAGGAGTGGTCGCCCGACGGGCCCAAGCCGCGCGAGCGGCGCACCCGGCGCGAGCGCGAGACGCGCCGCCCGCGTCACACGAAGCCGCACAGCCGCGAGGGCGTTCCGTACGTAAAGCTGGTGGTGGGCGCCGGCCGAAGCCAGGGCATCGAGCCGGCCGACGTGGTGGGCGTCGTGGTCGACCACACCCATCTGGAGAACGCCGACGTGCGCAACGTGCGCGTCCTCGAGCGCTTCTCGTTCGTGGACGTGCCCGAGCAGCGCGCCGGCGAGGTGGTGGAGAAGGTGAACGGAAAGCGAGTCCGGGGGACGGAGCTCCGGGTGGAGGTGACTGCGAGGCGATGACCGATGCGACGATGCACACCAACCACGGACCGATCGAGATCGAGCTGTTCGACGACGACGCCCCGAAGACGGTCGAGAACTTCCTGAAGCTGTCGCGCGACGGCTACTACGACGGGCTGATCTTCCACCGGGTCATCAAGGACTTCATGATCCAGGGCGGCTGCCCCCAGGGCACCGGCACGGGCGGCCCGGGCTACGAGTTCGAGGACGAGATCAACGACCACAAGATCGTGCGGGGGGCGCTCGCGATGGCCAACCGCGGGCCGAACACGAACGGCAGTCAGTTCTTCATCGTCACCACCGACGCGGCACCATGGCTCGACGGCAAGCACACCGTCTTCGGCGAGGTCCGCTCGGGGATGGAGGCGGTCGACTCGATCGAGGGGACCGAGACCGGCCCGCAGGACCGGCCGGCCAGGGACGCCGTGATCGAGCGCGTGGAGGTCCATGAGGGTTGAGCTGCTCTGGTGGGAGGGCTGCCCGTCCTATCCGGAGACTCTCGCTGACCTCCGCGAGACGCTCATCACCGCCGGTCATCCGGACGACGTCGAGATGGTCGAGATCCAAAGCGACGAACAGGCGCGACGCGAGCGCTTTCCGGGCTCGCCGACCATCAGGATCGACGGCGAGGACCTCTTTCCGGCGGAGTCGGAGCCGTACTCGCTCACGTGCCGTGTCTATCGCCTCCGCGACGGCCGTCCCTCTCCCACGCCCGACCCCGAAGACCTTCGTGACGCAATAAGGAGGGTGCATGCAGATCGGCGATGAGGCGAGCGTGTTCACGCTGCCCGACACCGACGGGCAGGAGCACTCGTTCCCCGAGGACGGTTCGCCCACGGTGGTCGTGTTCACCTGCAACCACTGCCCCTATGCGCTCGCGTGGCACGAGCGCCTGCTGCAGGCGGCGCGCGACTACGAAGGCCGGGCCCGCTTTCTCGCGGTGAACCCGAACGACGCCGAGCGCTACCCGCGCGACTCGTTCGACGCGATGAAGCAGCGCGTGCAGGCCGACGGCGGCTGGCCGCATCCCTATCTGCGCGACGAGTCCCAGGAGGTGGCGCGCGCTTACGCCGCCCAGACCACGCCCGACGTGTTCGTGCTCGACGGGCAGGGCGTGCTGCGCTACCGCGGCGCGCCGGACGCCGACCATCGCGACGAGAGCCAGAACGCCGCCTGGCTGCGCGGGGCGCTCGACGCCGTGCTGGCGGGCGAGGAGCCGGAGCGGCCGGAGACGGCGCCGGTCGGCTGCAGCGTCAAGTGGAGGCGGTGATCGCCGCCACCGCGGCGGCGGTGTCGGTCAGGTCCTCCAGGTAGGCGTCCGGGCGGGAGGCGCGCAGCGCCTCGGGCTCTGCGAAGCCGGTGGCCACAGCCACCGCGCGGGCGCCGGCCTCCTTCGCGGCGAGCACGTCGAGCGGCGTGTCGCCCACCAGTACGGCGCCCGTCGGCTCGCCGTACTTGGCCGCCGCGCGCTCGCGCGCCACCGCCACGAGGTCGGAGCGCTCATCGTGCGGGTCCGAGCCGTAGGCGCCGACCTCGAAGTCGAGCCAGCGCTCGAGCCCGAAGGCGCTCACCTTGACGACCGCGTTCGCCTGGATGTTGCCGGTGAGCAGCGACTGGATCACGTCGTCGCGGCCGTGCAGCGCTTCGAGCACCTCGGGCACGCCGGGGTAGACATGTCCCTCGGCCGCCATCGTCCCCTTGCGCAGCTCGAGCGCACCGGCCAGCTCGTCGAGCACGTGCGGCAGGCGGTCGCGCTCGCCCGCCAGCATCGCGAGCGCGATCTGGTGGTCCGTGCGACCGGCGTACTCGACCGGCTCCGGGGAGCGGCCCAGGACCGTCTCGAAGGCCTCCTCGAACGCGTGCCGGCCGTGGCCGGCGGTGTCGACGAGCGTCCCGTCGATGTCCCACAGCACCAGCAGCACTAGCGCAGCTCCACGTCCAGGAGGCGCTCGAGCTGCGGCAGAGTGCGATCGGCGCCGCGATGGAGAATCGCCGTCATGCCCACAGTTTCGGCGCCCTCGCAGTTCTCGCGCAGGTCGTCCACGAACACGCAGTCTCGCGGCTCCACCCCGGCGCGCTCGGCGCCCAGCAGGAAGATCTCGGGCTGGGGCTTGTGAAGGCCCACGTCACCCGAGATGACCACGCCGTCGAAGAGGTCCGGGAACGTGGAGCGGTCGTACCGGCCCTCTCCCATGGAGTTCGAGATCAGCCCGGTGCGTATGCCGGCCGCGCGGGCCTCCCGCAGGGCGGCCAGCATCTCCTCGTCGGGTCGCACGCCGCCGAACATCCGACCCACCAGTCCGGCGCGCTCCTCGATCCCGAGCAGCACGCCGAAGCGCTCCCCGAACTCGTCCTCGCTCAGCGCGCCGGTCTCGAGCTTGCGCACGAGCGGGATCGCACGCGGGTCCTCGCGGAACACGCGCCTGATCGCATCGCGGTCGAGGCCCTCCGCCTCGCAGAAGTCGCGGAAGGAGTCGAAGACGTTGGTGGTGAGGACGCCGCCGTAGTCGACCAGCAGCCCTTTCACCGCGACAGCGCCACCTGGCGCGCCTTCTGCGCGAGCGCCGGGACGCCCTCGTCGAACAGCGCCAGGTAGGGGTCGTCGGACGCCCCGAGCGTGTAGCGCTTGTAGTTGCCCTCCATGAACACCGCGGCCTTCCACATGGCGAGCGCCTGGTACCAGTTGAGCGCCGAGACCGAGCGGCCGCTCTGCTCCTCGTAGCGCGCGGTCAGCTCCTCGCGCGTCATGAAGCCTGGCCGGCGGGTGGCGGCCGACAGGCGGGAGAACGAGCTGTCGACCGGGTCGTCGGGCTGCGCCCAGGTGACCGTGAGGTAGCCCACGTCGGCGAGGGGGTCGCCGATCGTGGAGAGCTCCCAGTCGAAGATCGCCACCAGTCTCGCGGGCGCCTCGTCGGCGACCATCACGTTGCCGAGCCGGTAGTCCCCGTGCACGATCGTCGACTCGGGCGAGTCCGGCAAGTTGGCGGCGAGCCAGTCGCGCACCTCCTCGACCACGGGCACCTCGCGCGTCTTGTTGTACTCCCACAGGCCCGTGAAGCGGCGCATCTGGCGCTCGAGGTAGCCGGTCGGCTTGCCGTAGCCGTCGAGCCCGCAGGCCCGCCAGTCCACGGCGTGCACCTCCACGAGCGCGTCCACCAGCTCCTGCGACACGCGGTGACGGCCCTCCTCGGTGTCGAGCGCCTCCGGCACGTCGGTGGTCACCACCGAGCCGTGCATCTCCTCCATCACGTAGAAGGGCACGCCGAGCACGGACTCGTCGTCGCCCACCGCTAGCACGCGCGGGACCCGCACGGGCGTGGGCTCGAGCGCGCGCAGCAGCCGCGCCTCGCGCAGCACGTCGTGGGCCGAGGGCGGCAGCGGGGGGCGGGGCGGGCGGCGCAGGACCACCCGGGCGTCTCCCCGGCGCACCAGGAACGTGAAGTTCGAGTGCCCCTCGCCGATCCGTTCGGCCTCCACGCGGCCCTCGCCGATCCCGTGGGCGTCGAGGTAGGCCTCCAGCGGCTCGCGCACCACGAGTGGCGGGAGCTCGAGCTCCGCAGCCTCCTCGGGGGTGTCGACCACGTCGGGCGAGCCCACGGCGGCGGCAATGGTAACCGCGAACCACTGCGGCGGCGGGTGCGTATCCCGTGCCGTCTAGGCTTCCGCCGATGCGCCCCCACCGCCTGCTGCCCATCGCGCTTGCCCTGGTCGCCTCCCTGGCCGCCGTCGCGCCGGCGGGCGCCGCCGACGTCGAGATCGGGGTCGTCAACTTCGCCTTCGAGCCCTCCTCGCGGTCGATCGCGGTCGGCGACACGGTGATCTGGAACTTCAACTCCTCGGGTCACACGACCACCGCAAACCGCGGCCAGGCCGAGCGCTGGAGCTCCGGCATCAGGCCGAATGGGCAGACGTTCCGGCACAGGTTCAGCCGGCCGGGGCGCTTCCAGTACGTCTGCACGCCGCACGCAAGCTTCATGCGGGGCACCATCACGGTGGGGTCGGACAGCGTGCGGGACACCGTCGACGCCTTCCGCACCACCCGCAGCGGATCGAGCGTCAGGGTCTCGTTCGAGCTGAACGAGCCGGCGACCGTGACTTTCAAGCTGCGCGGGGCGGAGCGGCGGACCGTCCGCAAGGGGCGCCTGCGCGCCGGTCGGCACAGCTTCAGGGTGCGGAGCCTCGACGCGGGCTCCTATACGGGCACGCTGGCGCTGTCGGACGACTTCGACAAGAAGACGAACCCGAAGAAGTCGTTCTCGATCGCCGGCTAGGGGGCGATCGCCGCCTGGGGCGCGCGGCCGGCAGGTCTCGTCGCGATCCCCGGCTAGCGGATCTCCTCGACGTGGCGCACGTTCGCCACGTCGTCCTTCTCCCGGCTCGGCTCGCCCTCGAACCAGCCGTCGAGGATCTCCTCGAGCACGGCCGGGCTCGTGGTGCGCAGCGAGAGCGCCAGCACGTTCGCGTCGTTCCAGCGGCGGGCGCCGCGGGCGGTCTCCGCGTCGCCGCAGAGCGCGGCCCGGATGCCCTCGACCTTGTTCGCGGCGATCGAGGCGCCGGTGCCGGTCCAGCAGCAGACCACGGCCTGCTCGGCCCGGCCCTCGGCGACGTCGCGGGCGGCGGCCTCGGAGGCCCAGGCCCAGTCGTCGCGCTCGTCCTCGTTGAGCGCGCCGTGCACGAGCGGCTCGTGGCCGCGCCGGCGCAGCTCCTCGACCACGGCGTCCGCCACGCCGGTGCGCTCGTCGGCTGCCACGGAGATCCTCATGACGAGCAGCCTACCCTTGGGTGAATGCCCGAGCTGCCCGAGGTCGAGATCACCGCGCGACGGCTGTCGCGCGCCGGGGCCGGCGCCGAGATCGAGTCGGCGCTGGCGCCCGGCATGGTCACGATGAAGACGTTCGACCCGCCGCTTGGCGCGCTGGCCGGCCGCACGCTGCTGGGCGTTCGGCGCATCGGCAAGATGCTCGCCGTCGACACCGGCGAGCTCGTGGTGCTGGTGCACCTGATGTCCGCCGGGCGGCTGCAGCTGTGGGACGCCCGCGCCTCCCTGCGCGACAAGGCCTCGCGGCTGCTGATCCGGCTCGAGGGCGGGAGGGAGCTGCGGCTGCGTGAGTTCGGCACGCAGCAGCGGGCATGGGCGAAGCTCCTCGCGGCGGAGGCGGTCGAGGCTGATGAGGCGGTGGCCACGCTCGGCCCGGATGCCTTCCCGGCCCCGCCGCTCGAGGAGTTCGAGGCGCTGCTCGACCAGCCGCGGCACCTGCATCCGCTGCTGCGCGACCAGCGAGTGATCGCCGGGATCGGGCGCTCCTGGGTGGACGAGCTGCTGTGGACGGCGCGGCTCTCGCCGTTCCAGCGGGCGTCGGACCTGGACTCCGAGTCGCTCGAGCGTCTGCGGGTGGCTTGCAACGACGTGCTGGGCGGCGCGCTCGACCATTACGAGGAAGTGATCGGCGACACCATCCCGGACAAGCTCCCGATGCCGCTCCAGGTGCACCGCCGCGCCGGTGAGCCGTGCCCGCGCTGCGGCGCGAGGATCGAGGCGATCCACTTCAAGGACTACGTGATGTGCTACTGCCCGGAGGAGCAGACCAACGGGCGGGTGCTGAAGGACCGCCGGCTGTCCAAGCTGCTCAAGTAGCGGGCCAGAACTGCTGGTCCATCTCGATGTCCTTGTTGTGCGTGTCGGGGGCCCCGATGGCGAGGATCTCGGCACCGTCCGGGCCGGCCTCGAAGCCACGCATCGTCGAGACGGGGATGCGCACGGCGTCCATCGGTTTCACCTCGAGGATCTCGTCGTCGAGCTTGACACGGGCGCTCCCGCCCAGCACGACGTAGACCTCCTCCTGCTCGGCGTGCCGGTGACCGAACGGCACGCGAAACCCGGGGGCCAGCTTGAAGTAGCTGACGCCGGATTTCTCCAGCTGCAGCGGCTCGCGGGCGAAGCGGGCCTCCATGTTGGGCGCGTAGCCGAAGCGCTCGCCCATGTCGGGGACGTCGCTCTTCAGGTTGAGCAGGGTGTAGTCGGCCACCAGCGGACGGTCAGCGTATCGCTCATGCCCGCCTGCTCGTGGTTACCGACAGAGCAGTAGAACGTGTACTCGCCCGCTTCGAGTCCAGGGCGAGCCGCGCGGAGCCGTCCGTGACGGGTCGGCGGCGAGGCGAAGCCGCGTGGAGCCCGTGCGGCCGGCCTCGTCCTTCGCCGCCGGCACCGCCCCCGCCATACACGTTGTACGCGGGCCGGCCTGCGCCGGTTCGGGTCAGTACCGCAGTTCGCCGCTCAGGACGGCCGGGCCGCGGGCGGCGTCACCGACACCCTGGGTCACGACCATCCGGTGATAGTCGCCGGGCCGCACCGCGGCGGTGAGCTCCGCCTGAACTCGGCCGTCGCGGTCCGCCCGGAAGGTGCCGCCGCTCACCCAGCGGCCGTCGGTCCGGATGCACCACACCTCGTACTCCGAGCCCGAGCGGAGCCCGCGCGTCTCGAGCCGGATCCGGGTGGCGGCCGGCACCCCCGCC
>DASZJZ010000140.1:0-3072 GCA_035947555.1 Thermoleophilaceae bacterium
AAGCGAAGCGGCGGCCTGACGCCGCTTCGCTCCGCGCCGCGGCCTGACCACTCGGCAGGCGGCGCCGCCGCCGCCCGCGGGCGGACTGCGGCCGCAGGCGCCACGATGGGCCGCCGCCCTCGCCGGCCCGAGTTTCCCCACGCCGCGCCGGGTACATATCCCGCATGGTCGCCGCACTGAACGCCACGCTCGTGTTCATCGCCCAGGCGGAGCCCGGCGGGCGGGGCGGGAACCCGGACGAGGGCATCGGCCTCGTCACGATCGTCGTGATCGCCGCCTTGGTGCTGGCCGGCGGCCTGCTGCTCGGCTTCGTGTTCTCGCGCGGCCGCGCCCGGCGCCGGTCGCTCGAGCGGCGGCCCGACAGCGGCGGGCACGTGGGCCGCGTGAGCCAGATGCGCGACTGAGCGCCCGGCCGGCCCGGCGCGTACCCCTCACATGAGGCTCGGCTTCGCCGTCAAGGTGCTTGGCGACGGCGGCATGCCCTCCCACGACTCGCGCCGCTGGCAGCCGGGACCGCACCTGCGCACCTCGCTCGCCCACCTGCGGGCGATGTCGACTACCTCGACCGCCACGACATCCGCATGTACCGCATGGCTTCGCCTTGGCGGGCGTGCTGCCGGTCGCCGCTGCCTGCCCGATGCGCGCATGCACGCGGACCTCATCGACCCCATCGCATTCGAGCAGTTCCTCCGCTTCGTCGCGGCGGGGCTGGACTTCGACGTGATGCTGGAGGCGAAGGGCAAGGACCTGGCCCTGATGAGACTCCGGGAGCAGCTCGCCGCGCGCGGGATACGCTTCAGGCATGGCGACCACACCCCGTCCGGTCACCGACGCCGAGCGCTGGTTCCGTGAGCGCTACGCGCGCCTGCCCGAGCGGGACGCCCTCTTCACCACGCTGAGCGGCGAGCCGGTCGAGCCGCTGTACACGGAGGCGGACCTGCCGGAGCCGGAGCAGATCGGCCTGCCGGGTGAGTTCCCGTTCACGCGCGGGGTGTACCCGTCGATGTATCGCGGCCGGCTGTGGACGATGCGCCAGTTCGCGGGCTTCGGCACGGCGGAGGAGACGAACGAGCGCTTCCGCTACCTGCTCGACCACGGCCAGACGGGGCTGTCGACGGCGTTCGACATGCCCTCGCTGATGGGCCACGACTCCGACCACCCGCGCTCCGAGGGCGAGGTGGGCAGGGAGGGCGTGGCCGTCGACTCGCTCGACGACATGGAGACGCTGTTCGCCGGCATCCCGATGGGCGAGGTGTCCGTGTCGATGACGATCAACGCGCCGGCGGCGGTGATGCTCGCCTTCTACGTGGTGGCGGCGGAGCGCCAAGGCGTGCCGCCGGAGCAGCTGCGCGGCACGATCCAGACGGACATCCTCAAGGAGTACATCGCTCAGAAGGAGTGGTGCCTGCCGATCGAGCCGGCGCTCGACCTCGTCACGGACATGATCGAGTTCTGCGCCCGGCGGATGCCGCGCTGGCACCCGGTGTCGATCTCGGGCTACCACATCCGCGAGGCCGGCTCGACCGCTCAGCAGGAGCTTGCCTTCACGCTGAAGGACGGCTTCACCTACGTGGAGCGGGCGCTCGAGCGCGGGCTGTCGGTGGACGAGTTCGCGCCGCGGCTGTCGTTCTTCTTCAACGCCCACATCGACTTCTTCGAGGAGATCGCCAAGTATCGGGCCGCCCGGCGGATCTGGGCCCGTGAGATGCGCGACACGTACGGGGCGGTCGACGAGCGCTCGCTGCTGATGCGGTTCCACACCCAGACGGCGGGCGTGTCGCTCACGGCCCAGCAGCCGCTCAACAACGTCGTCAGGACCGCCACGGAGGCGCTGTCGGCGGTGCTGGGCGGCACCCAGTCGCTGCACACCAACAGCTTCGACGAGGCTCTGGCGCTCCCGACCGAGGAGGCGGTTCGGGTGGCGCTGCGGACGCAGCAGATCCTCGCCCACGAGACCGGTGTGGCGAACACGATCGACCCGCTCGGGGGGTCCTACTTCGTAGAGGCGCTCACCGACCGGATGGAGGAGGCGGCTTACGCCTACTTCTCGAAGATCGACGAGCTGGGCGGGATGGTCGCCGCGATCGAGCAGAACTATCCGCAGCGCGAGATCGCCGAGGCCAGCTTCCGGCTGCAGGAGGAGATCGAGCGCGGGAAGCGCATCGTGGTAGGGGTCAACCGCTACGAGCAAGCGGACGAGCCGCCGCTCGAGATCCTGCGGATCCCGCCGGAGCTGGAGCGCAAGCAGATCGGCCGGGTCCAGGCGGTGCGGGGCGGCCGCGACGGCACCGCCGCGGAGGCCGCCCTCGCCGAACTGCGCGACTCGGCCGCCGCCGGGCGCAACCTGATGGAGCCCCTCCTCGACTGCGCCCGGGCGCACTGCACCGAGGGCGAGATCGTCGAGTCGCTCCAGCGCGTGCACGGCACCTACACCGAGACGCCGGTCTTCTGACGCGCTCGAACCTTCTTCACGCAGTCTGCGTATAGCGACGCTGATGCCCGCATGAAGCGCCTGGCAGGGACGACGGCGGCGTATGCGCTGATCGCGGCGCTGCTGGTGGCGACACCGCTGTCGGCCTCGGAGGATCCCGAAGCGGCGCCGGCGGCCCCACACGCGGCCACACCGGGCGGCGCGCAGTCCGCTCCTCCGGAGGATCCGCAGGCCACCGGACCCGGCACGGCTTCCCCAGAAGCCGCTCCGCCCGCCACCGCTCCCCCGGACGCCGCGGAGGGGCCGCCCTCACAGCAAGCCGCCCCGCCCGGCCCGCCCCCGCATGACGCCGCGTCGGAGGCGGCCGTCACTACCGAACCTGCTTCGGCGGGAGGCTCCGCCTCGCAGCCCGAGCGCGGGTCCGGCCGCGGTGAGCCGGCGACGGCCGACCGGCGACCGCGCTCGGCCCGCCGGCCGCGCGCCACGGCGGCGGCCGATACGACGGTCACGATCAGCGACTTCCAGTTCGCCCCGCGCGCGGTCACGATCGACGTGGGCGACACGGTCACTTGGAGGAACGAGGGGCCGACGCCGCACTCCGCGACCGCCGACGCCGGCGGCTTCGACACCGGGATCTTCGA
>DASZJZ010000141.1:0-7267 GCA_035947555.1 Thermoleophilaceae bacterium
CGCAGGCGTCCACCGCCTGGCGGACGGCCAGCGCGACGACGCCGTCGCGGTCGAGGCCGGTGGCGAGGGCGTCGCCGACGCGGCGGATCGTGGCCTCGAGCTCCTCGCGCTTGCGCTCGATCTCCTCGATCTTGGTCTCGAGCTGGGAGGACATGCTGTTGAACTCGCGTCCCAGCTCGGCGAACTCGTCCCGGCCGGTAACGGGGACGGGATGCGCGAAGTCGCCGCGGGCGAGGCGGCGGGCGGCGTCGAGGAAGGTGCGGATCTGGCCGGTGAGGGCTCGGCTGATACCGGAGGCAGCGAGCATCGCGAGGAGGAGGAAGGCGACCAGGAGACCGGCGATGGTGAGCCGGTTGTCGGAGATGGTCTCGTCGATGCCGCTGCTGTCCTGAAGGATGGCGAGCTCGACCGGCGGGCCGGGCGGATCCGGGATGCTCTCCACCCGCGCGCGGTACTCGGAGCCATTCGCGGCTTCGACGTCGTGGGGCTCACCGGTCTGGCCGAGGCTGCCGCGGTCGCCGAGTCCGCCGGCCGTGGCGGCGAGGAGCCTGTCGCCGCTGTAGACGGCCACCGCGAGCCCGGTGAGCTCCTGCACCCCGCGGGCGAGCTGGTCCGCACTCGTGATCGAGACCGAGAGGACGCCGAGCGTCTGGCCCTCGGCGGCCACGGGCGCGGTGGCGGGCGCGACGCCGGTGGGGTCGCCGGCTGAGGCGATGCGCTCACCGCCGGGCGCGTGGAGCTCGATGAGGACGGGGCGGCCGGCGAAGCGCTCCAGCGAGCCTCCGGCACCGCCCGCGATGGGCTCGCGCGCCGGGTCCACAGCGGCGGCGCCCACGAGGCGCTCGAGCTGGGCGTCGACCCCCTCCCGCGCGGTCAGCGTGGCGCGCAGGCCGCGATCGGAAGCTACCCGGCGGAGAGCCGGCTCAGCCGCCCGCGCGGCGTCCTCGTAGAGGGCGAACGCGGTGCGCGTGCCGGCGGAGATGCCGGCATCGGCCTTTCCGGTCTCGCTTCGAGCAGTGAGCGTGAACAGAACGACCGCGAGCGCGATCATCGGCACGATCACGAGCAGCACGAAGAACAGCCGGAGCCTGGCCCGAAAGCTCACCTCGGAGCCAGACTACCCCCACCAACGCCGCCATCGGAGCACCCCACCGCCGCTACCATGGTCTCGCCACGGGGCTATAGCTCAGTTGGGAGAGCGCCTGGATCGCACCCAGGAGGTCGCCGGTTCGAGTCCGGCTAGCTCCATCCTCAGAAGTCCCTGCAATTGGGCCCACCTTACGCTCGGGTCATCAGGTAGATCGCCCATGATCGCGCTCCATCTCAGGCACTAGTGCCTGAGATCGCTGCGTGCCGGCGGAGCGCGGGTCAGCACGAAAGGGCGGATCTCTACGCCGCGTTCAGTGAAGGCGACGAGGCGCGTGCGGCACGCCAGTCGTAGTCCTCGCTCACCGGAGGCCATCCCCAGCCAAGCGCCCGACAAGCCTCGGCACCAGGCGGTCGCCGACGTACGAGGAATTCGCCCGGCGAAGCAATCTGGAGGATGTATGTTGGTCTTCGCCCGTGGCGATCTGCCGCGACACCTGTGCCCAGGCAGGAGTGCTGCACGCCCGGTGCCTTGATGTTCGACGCAACCCCCCGAGGAGCACTTCCCAGCTTGGTAGCGGACGGCCTTATCCCGGAATTGCTTGGAGGCGGCGATGACTGAGCGTCCTCTGCTCGAACGTCACTTTCCGCACGTTCCCGAGGCAGTCAGCCGGTTGGACGCGGACGTGCCCGAGGCCGTGATCGCGGCCCGCATCGAGACCGCGGAGGTGGCCACCCAGCTTCTGGGGGTCGAGCCCGAGCAGCCGAAGCTCGTGCCGAGCGCGGACGGGGCGATCACCCGCATGCTGCTGACGATCCCGCACTGGGCGGTGATGGCCGTGCAAGGCGCGCCGAACCCGTACGGGGCCGTCTACCGAGATCTCCTCGGCAAGCTTCCGGACGGTGTCGCCCTCCTGGTGCTCACGCACGACTCGGCGGCGGCCGAGGTGGGGGGCTGGCTCGAGGAGGCCGGCCTGACCGACCGGAGCACGGTCGTCGAGGCCGAGGATTACCTGGGGTTCTCGATCTGGGCCGAGGACGGGTACGTCGCTACCCACGACCCCGAAACGGCCGCCAGCGGACTCGTCGAGCCCGCCTACTTCCCGCGCTACGGCGACGCCCTGGTCGCCGACTACGTGCGCGAGGCGGGGCAGCTCGACGGCTACCAGGCGCCGCTCTACTTCCAGGGCGGGAACGTGCTCGTGGGGGACGACTTCTTCTTCATCGGGATCGACTACCCCACAAAGACGTTGAACCAGGGCATCGTGCGTCCGGCGCCCGGGCAACAGCCGATCGAGCTACTTCGCGAGCTGTACCGGCGCTTCTTCGACGAGCGACGGCAGCCCCTGTTCGTCGGGAGCACCCTGCCCGTGCCCCAGGCCCAGGCACGGGAGGTCGAGATCAACGGCGAGCCCTGGACGGAGTTCGTCTACCAGGGCAACGCGCGGGGCACGCGCCAGCCGCTGTTCCACATCGACATGTTCATCTCCCTCGCCGGCCGGGCCGAGGACGGCCGCTACCGGGTGCTGGTCGGTGACCCCCGGGAGGCCGCAAGGATCACCGGCGAACCTCTGCTGCCGGAGGCGATGGCAGAGATCTACGACAACCTCGCGCAGCAGCTTCGACGGGCCGGCTTCGACATCACCCGTAACCCGCTGCCCCTGACCTACGTGGACGACACTGAGGCCAGAGAGCGGTCCTGGTACTTCGCGACCGCCAACAACGCGCTCGTCCACCGGCCCGCGGACGACGAGGACGTGGTCCTGCTTCCGTCGTATGGCCACGGCCCAAACGAGCGTCTGAAGGCCACCGACGCCAGGAACCAGGAGGTCTGGGAGGGACTCGGCTTCGAGGTGAGGATGCTGGGCGACTTCCACCCCTTCGCCCAGGGGCTCGGCGCGGTCCACTGCATCAAGAAGTACCTCGCCCGCGGCTGAGCCTCTCTGCTTGCCACCTCTTCGACAACGCCCGCCACGCCCGCGAGATCCGTGCAGTCATGACAGCAAGCCCATTCGCCGAGCTCGACAGCAAGTCCGATCCCGCCTGCCGGGTGGTGCGACTACGGTAGGCGAGTCCGCGGGTCGCTCGACCATCGATACCGGCGATTTCTGCGGGACGTGCTGATGTCGTCCGACCTAGAGGAGCACTCTGCTCGAAACGGGGGCCGGTGCGTCGTCACTCACGATCGGAAGCGGGCGTGACGCCGGCAGGCGTGGTGACGACCACTGTTCGTCCCAGGCGGCAGCATCGCTCGGCTCAGCCCAGGCGGGCGCTGCTGCGTGGTTGCAGCGGTCTCGAGCGGCGTGCAGCCCGCTCGCGCGTGGGGCGAGGTGGAGGCGTCTGTCGGCGTCGCGACTCGCTCCAGCCGCGCCGAGAAATTGAGCGCCTGGCCGAGCTGCGCACGCTCCGCCGAGACGACCGGGTTCCTTCGCCGGCGGGGCCTCATGGCGCGGTGGCGAGCCTTGGATGCGTTGCTCGCCGGCAGCGCCCGTAGTTCGAGTGATGGTGTCGCTTGGTGGCGTGCCTTTCAGCTTCTCTCAGGTGATACTGGCGGCGTGCAGATTCCCCCGCGAACGCATTACCTACGTCGCGATGGTCCGAGCCTTGCGTACGCACCCCGGATCACCCATGCGAGAGAGTCTCAAGGCCGAGTTCGCCCAGGCCAGCGCTGAGCTGAAGGCCCACATGGCAATGTGGGAGTACGCGTTCGCAATGGCGGCGGGCAGCCAGGGTGGGCGCAACCATCCGGTGCACTGGGAGACCCGCGCCCGTACCGAGCGGCTCACCGCCCGCTGCCGCGAGCTGCGCGTCCGGCTCGCCGAGTACGAGCTCTGAGCCGGCCCGCGCCAGGATCGCTGAGCAGCTGAAGGCGGGCAGGCCGTCTTTGTGCTCCACCTCCGGGGTCAGTCTTGGGACGCTCACCGGAGACGATCGCGACAACCGCTGCCAACGTGGAAACGCACAAGACCCGGCCACCAACCCCAGTACAACGCGCGTGATCGCACTCATGCGACCGGGTCGAAAAGTGGCGCAGCGGATGCCATCTGCGCAGCTAGTTTCGACCCTCTCTGGTCTCTCCTCAGCCCAGCGGCCGCCCAATCCGAGACCGAGCTCAGTGTCGCTAAGCGCGAGAAGCGGCAGCTCCGAATGGTCGTGCCGCGCGTCGCGGCTGCAGATCGGTTGCGCGGAAGCGGCTAGGCGTCGGGCGGAGTGCCGGGCTTCGGCGTCCCGGGCGCGTCCGCCTCCGGTGCAGGCCGGGCAGTCCGCTCAGCGGTCGGCGCCGGCGTGTCAGCGGCGGGCGGGCGCGGACTTGCGGGCGTGTCGGGACCCTTGGTGCCCGGATCCTTCAGGGCGTCGCCAGCTCGCTTCACCTTGTCAGCGACGCTGCCGGAGCCCTTGGCGATGTCCTTGAGCTCCTCGGCGTCTGCCTTGAGGCTGTCGGTGCCGCCGCGCCTGTCGATCAGCTGCTTCGCCTTGCGTTGCAGGCTCTTCAAGTCCATGAAACCTCCGACGTCGCGCGTGTGCTCGGGCACTATGACAAGTTCCGCCTGTTTCGGACTGCGGCCGGAACCGCCATCGACTCGCACGCATGGCCATCTTCCCCAAGCCGGCCACTACCGCGTTGCGCGACGAGCAAGCGTCTGCGCTGGCGCCCGCCACACGCTCGCCCGGGACGATCAGGAGGAGCCCGGATCCGCCGGCCGACACGCGCCCGCGTTCGCCAGCGATTGCGATCGTCCGCCTCATCTCGGGCGGCGCGCGCCACAGGTCCGTTTCAGGCACTCATCGCCAAGAGTGCCTGAATCCAACGGGAATCCGCGGATGTCGCCCGAGATCTGCGCCGAGGCGCCCAAGTCACGTCCCAACAAAATCCCTGCTAATTGGCCGCTTCAGCCCGAATGTTCGCGGACGCATCGCTGGATCGCACCCAGGAGGTCGCCGGTTCGAGTCCGGCGAGCTCCATCCGAGGGACGCTCGCGCCTCCAGCATGAGGACCTCTCACGGTCGCCGCCGACGGGGCCGAACTCGCCCGCTCTGTCGGGCTTGCCGCGGACCCACGAGTCGTGCCCGACGAGGTCGACGCGCGGACACGCTGATAGACGTGCCAGTCACCGGACGTCTCATATAGCCCGGCCGTGGTCATGGCGGCCAGCACATGCCGGCATGTCTCCTCGTGGATAACACGCTCGCCCGTCACTGGGGTTCACGCCGCCCCGCGCGAGGTCGCACCCATCCTCGCGCGAGGTCGCGGGCGGTGACGGCGAGGGCGCTCTGGCGCGTGTAGACGTCGACCGCGTCGGCAGGATCGCGCGAGAGCGCGCCGCGGCTCTTAGATACGCCCGCGTGCGCCGACGACACAGATCCCGAACAGGCCGGGCGGTACTTAGCAAGCGCCGGGTAGACCCGCGAAGGCTCCCCTTCGTCGATCGAAGCGAAACCCTCATGCGCATCGTCCACGAGCATGCGGACTTGCTCGGGCGTCGGGAGCTCTCCGGTCGAGACGACGCCTGCCGGGCGTTGGAGGTTCGTCTCGGCTCAGTACGACCAGGTAACGGCCACCGGTGAGGCCCGCGGATGGAAGTACCCGGCGGGTGCGGCCGCCCGGGCTCGGCTTGGCGGAGGCCGCTCAGCCGACACCGCTGTGCTCGCCGACGCGGCCCAGCTCAGAGCTCGTTCTCTAGTATTTTGGCCGCATAGTTAGTGAAATGGCTATCACCCTGACGCAGCTGCGGAGCTTCCTTGCGGTTGCCGAGACGGGGTCGGTGACCGCGGCAGCCGAGGAGCTCTACGTCACCCAGCCGTCGGTCTCGGCCGCCGTGTCCGCGCTCTCGAAGGAGCTCGGCGTCGAGCTGACGGCGAGGCTGGGCCGCAGCGTCGAGCTGAGCGCCGCCGGCAAGGCGTTCGCCCCCTTCGCGGCGCACGTAATCGGCCTCCTCGACCAGGGCGGCCGCGCTGCGCGCGAGGCGGCGGGTGCCGCCGCCCGCGAGCTCCGCATCGCGGCGGTCACCACTGCCGCCGAGCACATCGTCCCCCAACTCGTGCAGGAGTTCTCGGCCCGCCGTCCGGAGCTGACGCTGAGGCTTGATGTTGGCAACCGCGAGCGGGTCTTTCGCGAGGTCGCGAGCCACAGGGCGGACGTCGCGATCGGCGGGCGGCCGCCCGCCGATGGCCAGCTCTCCGGCAAGGCCTTCCTCGACAACCCGATCCTCTTGATAACCGCGCCCAGCGACCCGCTCGCGCGCCGCCGTTCGGTGCCGGTGGAGGAGCTGAGCGGCCGCCCTTGGCTTCTCCGGGAGCCCGGGTCGGGAACGAGGGGGATGACGGAGGAGTTCCTGGCCCGCCACGAGCTCACGCCGCCGATGCTCACCCTGGGCTCCAACGGGGCGATCAAGCAGGCGGCCCGCGCCGGAATGGGGGTATCGCTTCAGTCACGAGCGGCCACGGCCCTCGAGCTGAAGAACGGGTTGCTGGACACCATCTCGCTACGCGAGCCGCTGCCCAAGCGGCAGTGGTACGCGCTGTGGCCGAGCACCGGTCCGCTCCGCGAACCCGTCAAGGAGTTCATGGAGTTCGTCACGAGCGCAGCAGCCAAGCGGCTCGTCGAGCGGTCGTGGGTCGCCGAGACGAGCGAGGCCTAAGCGGCGCGGCGCGCGACGACCGCGCGTGCCGCCGTCGTAACAGCCTCGCTCGTGAGGCCGAGGCGGCGGAGCACCTCCGTCCCCGGCGCGGAGGCGCCGAACCGATCGACGGCCACCGTGCGCTCCGCGAAGCGCTCCCATCCGAGCGCTACACCTGCCTCCACCGCGACCACGGGCACGCCCGGCGGGAAGAGTGAGCAGCGGTAGGCGTCCGGCTGGGCGTCGAGCAGCTCCCACGACGGCATCGACACGACGCGAGCGGCGATCCCGCTCGAGCTCAGCTCCTGCTGCGCCCGCAGCGCGAGCGCGACCTCGGACCCTGTCGCGGCGATGACCGCATCGGGCCGCCCGGGAGCATCGGAGATCACGTAGGCGCCGCGCGCGAGCCCGCTCGCCTCGGCCAGCGACGATCGGTCGAGCACGGGCACCGCCTGGCGGGTGAGGAGAAGACACACCGGGCCGTCGCAGTCCTCGAGCGCTACTCGCCACGCCTCGGCAGTCTCGGCGGCGTCGGCGGGCCGGATGACCGTCAGGCCCGGGAT
>DASZJZ010000142.1:0-18068 GCA_035947555.1 Thermoleophilaceae bacterium
CCGCGCGCGGCACCCCACACCTCCGGGCGGGCGGTGGGGCCGGGGACGCAACGAGCGACCGCCAGCAGAGAACAGGCGGGAGCCCGGAAAGCGCCGGGCGCGGAGAGGACGCAGGCGGCCGCGGCGGCGACCCCGACGCCGCCGGCGGCTCCGACGGCGCGACCAGCGCCGAAACCTCGACCGCCGACACGCCCGAACACGACCCCGCGGACGCGGTCCCCTCAGACGACTCCGACGCCCCAATCGTCCGCACCATCAACCGCATCGTCGAAGTGGTCCCAGACGCCGTCTGGGCCGCGCTCGCCGCGCTGGGGCTCCTCGCGCTCGTCCTGCTCGGCCGCTCCCACGTGGACCGCCGCCGCGCGCGGGCGCTCCTGCGCGAGCGCGAGCACCTCGTGCGAGACATGGGCCTGCTCGAGCGCGTGCTGCTGCCGACGGTGCCCGAGCGGATGGGCGACCTGGCCGCGTCGGTGGCCTACCGGCCGGCCGCCGGCCCCGCCGCGGGCGGCGACTTCTACGACGTCTTCGAGCTCTCCGGCGGACGGGTCGGGCTCTTCGTCGGCGACGTTTCCGGGCACGGACGCGAGGCGCTGGAGTCCACCAGCGCCCTGCGCCCCGCGATGCGCGGTCACCTCGAGGCCGGGCTCTCGCCGCGGGCAGCCCTGGCGGCCGCCGGGCGCGCCGCCGGCATCGACCCCAGCGGCCGGTTCACCACGGCCGTGGTCGCGGTTCACGATCCCACCACGGGCACGCTCACCTACGCCACCGCCGGCCACCCGGCGCCGGTGCTGGTGGGTCCGGCCGCGCACGAGCCGGTGATGGTGGGATCCTCGCCGCCGATCGGCGTGGGCCTCCCCACGGGGCTGCGGCAGACCACGGTGCCGCTGCCGCGCGGCTCGTACGCCTGCTTCTTCACGGACGGACTTCTCGAGGCCCGCATAGGCGGCACGCTGCTCGGCCCGGAGTGGCTCGAGAGCGTGCTCGCCTCGTTCGGACCGCTCGACACGGCCGGGACGCTGCTCGACCGGGTGATCGAGGCTTCCGATCAGGCGTCCGACGACATGACCGCCTGCCTCGTTCGCGCAGTGGCCGGCAGCGCGGTCGCCGGGCCGCGCGTCGAGGAGCTGGAGGTGCCGCGCGACGGCCTCGGGGGGACCGCACCGCTCCGCTTCCTCCAGCTGTGCGGCGTCTCGAACGACGCGCTGACCGCCGCCCTGGCGGACGTCCGCCGCCTCGCGGTGGAGACGGGCAGCGCGCTCCTCACGGTCACGATCGACGGCGACGACGCATCCGTGGAGGTCACAGCCCCGACACGCGAGGCCCTGGCCACTACGTAACCTGAGGGCATGATCCCGCGCGCCGACGCGCTGGCCGCCCTCGAACGCGATTCCTTCGACCTCGTCGTGATCGGCGGCGGGATCACCGGCGCGGGCGTGGCGCTCGACGCCGCTTCGCGCGGCTACAGCGTCGCGCTGCTCGAGAAGGACGACTACGCTGCCGGCACCTCGAGCCGCTCGTCGAAGCTGGTCCACGGGGGCCTTCGCTACCTCCAGAAGTTCGACCTCGGCCTGGTCCGCGAGGCGCTGCTGGAGCGCTCGCTGCTGGTGAAGCTGGCGCCCCACCTCGTTACGCCGCTGCCCCTGCTGGTGCCGAGCTTCGAGGGCAAGCGCCCCGACCGGCTCATGGGCGTGGGGCTCAACATGTACGACGTCATGGCCTGGCGCCGCGGCCGCGACGACGAGGAGGAGTGGAGCCCGGCCCGGCACCGCATCGTCGACGGGCGGGAGGCCGTGGAGATGGCCCCGGCGCTGGCGGGGCGCGACCCCAGCGCCGCCTACCTCTTCTACGACTGCCAGACCGACGACGTCCGCCTCGTGCTGAGCGTGCTGGGCGAGGCCGAGCGCTTCGGGGCGGTGCTCGCCAACCGCTGCGAGGTGACCGGCCTTGTGGAGCGAGGCGGGCGCGCGGCGGGAGTGCTCGTGCGCGACGCCGAGGGCGGCGGCGAGTTCGAGGTAGCGGCGACGAACGTGATCAACGCCACCGGCGTGTGGGCCGACCGGCTGCGCCCCGACGAGCTCTACTCGGAGGAGGAGGTGCCGCGCATCCGTCCCAGCCGCGGCACGCATGTGACGGTCGGGCGCGACCTCTTGCCGGTGGACGCCGGCGTGATCGTCCCGGCCGGCAGCGGGCGCACCATCTTCGTGCTGCCGTGGCTCGGCCGCACGCTGGTGGGCACCACGGACAACGACTACCGTGGCTCGCTCGACCACGTGCCGGCCTCCGACGAGGACGTGGCCTATCTCCTCGAGGCCGTCAACGGGTACTTCGGCACCGAGCTCGGTGCGGGCGACCTGACGGCTGCCTACGCGGGCGTGCGCCCGCTGATCTCCACGGGCGATCCGAAGAAGTCGGTGGACATCTCCCGCCGGGCCGAGATCTACGAGACCAGCTCCGGCCTGGTCACGATCACGGGCGGCAAGCTCACCACCTGGCGGCGGATGGCCAAGCTGGCGGTGGACCGGATCGTGGAGCGCGAGGGACGCGAGGCGCCCTGCCGCACGGAGGAGATCCCGATCGGCCTGCCCGAGGACCCGGCCGACCTGCCCGACGTGCCCGGCGTCCGCGCCGACACCCGCTCCCAGCTGGCGGCTCGCTACGGCCACGCGGCGCGCGACGTGCTCCGGCTCGCCGCCGCGGCGCCCCAGCTGAGCCGCCGGGTGAGCCCCGAACTCCCCGACATCGCCGCCGAGGCGGCCTTCGCGGCCGGGCACGAGCAGGCCCGCTCGCTGGCCGACGTCCTGCTGCGCCGCACCCGGCTGGGGCTGCTCGACGCCCGAAACCTGGCCGTCGCGGACTCCGACGGCGCACGGCTGGCCGCCCGCGCGATGGGCGGCGAGCTCGGATGGGACGCCGCGCGCGTGGAGGAGGAGGTGCGCGACTGGGTCACAGTCGCGCAGCTCGAGGGGCTCGTGCCCGCGGGGCCGGCGCCGGCGGCGTCCGACCGTCGGGAGGAGGCGCCGCTGCGGGCGGGCGCCGCCCCGGAGGAGGCCGCGTGATGGGGCCCGCCGCTCCCGAGCATGCGCCCCGGCACGGCGGCGCCGCCCCGGAGGAGGCCGCGTGACGCGCCTCATGGGCATCGTCAACGCCAGCCCGGACTCGTTCTCCGAGCGGCACGAGGCGAAGCCGTTCCTCTCGCTCGTCGCGCGCGCCCACGAGCTCGTGGACGCCGGCGCCGCGATCGTCGACGTGGGCGGCGAGTCGGGTCGCACCGACCGCCCGCCGATCCCGGTCGAGGAGGAGATCGTCCGCGTGGTGCCCGTCGTGGAGCGCCTTTCCGAGGACGGGGTGACCGTGTCGGTCGACACCTGGCGTGCCCCCGTCGCCCGCGCCGCTCTGGCCGCCGGGGCCACGATGATCAACGACGTGAGCGCCCTGAGCGACCCCGCCCTCGCCGACGCCTGCGCGGAAGCCGGCGCAGCCCTCGTCATCACCCACACCCGCGTGCCGCCCAAGGTGAAGGGCTTCCCCGACTACGACGACGTGGTGGCCGACGTGATCGCGATGCTCGAGGAGCGGGCGGCCGAGGCCGAGGCCCGCGGCGTAGCGCGCGACCGGCTCGTGTTCGACCCGGGCATCGATCTCGGCAAGACCCCCGCGGAGTCGATCGAGCTGCTGCTCCGGCTGCCGGAGCTCAGGGTGTTGGGCGGCCCGCTGCTGCTGGCGGTGTCGCGCAAGGACTTCATCGGCGCGCTCACCGGCCGGGCGCCGGCCGCGCGTGACGCCGGCACGCTGGCCGCCGTCGGTCGCGCCGTGGCGGGTGGCGCGGACATCCTGCGCGTGCACGACGTGGCGGGCGTGCGTGACTACCTCTCCGTGCGGGCGGCGCTCGACGGCGAGCCGCCGCCCCCCGGCCTGGCACTGCCGGAGCACCTCCGGCGGGAGGCCGTTTGAGCTTCACGATCGCTCAGATGTCGGACCTGCACTGCGGCTCCCCTCACTTCGTGCCCAGCCTGCTCGACCGCGCCATCGTCGAGGTCAACGAGCTCGAGCCCGACGTCGTGATCGTGTCCGGCGACCTCACGGGCGACGGGTTGCGGGGCGAGTACCAGTCGGCGCGCGACTACCTCGACCGGATCGCGTGCGAGCGGATGATCGTGATCCCGGGCAACCACGACTCGCGCAACGTGGGCTACGTCCACTTCGAGGAGCTGTTCGGCGAGCGCAAGTCGGAGCTCCACCTGGACGGCGTGTCGATCGTCGCGGTCGATTCCACGGAGCCCGACCTCGACCACGGCGTCATCGGCCGCGGCCGGTACGACTGGATCGAGGAGCGCTTCGGCACGAACGAGGCCTTCCTGCGCATCTTCGTGCTCCACCACCACCTTCTGCCGGTGCCGGGCACCGGGCGCGAGCGAAACGTGGTGCACGACGCGGGCGACACGCTCGAGTGCCTGCAGCGGGCCGACGTGCACCTGGTGCTGTCCGGCCACAAGCACGTGCCGTATGCGTGGCGGCTCGAGAACCTGTTCGTGGTGAACGCCGGGACGGTGTCGACCACGCGCCTGCGCGGCAAGACGAAGCCCTGTTACAACGTGGTCGAGGCGAGCCCGGAGCGGGTCACGGTGTTCCGCAAGTACCCCTTCCACGAGCAGGACGCGATCATCTCGTTCGACCCGCGGACCTACGAGTACGAGAAGGACCAGTCGCTGCTGGGCGAGACCGCCCACGGCTGATCCGCCATTCGTCCAGGCGCAGCGTAATTCGCCGGTGTTCGGCCGGTTGGAGGGCCGATGGCTCCACGGAGGAGCCCGCCAACGAAGGGGATTTCGACATGACCCGAAGGACCGCTCTCGTCCTGGCCGCAACCGCCGCCGCCGCGCTCGCCACCGCGGCACCCGCCGCGGCCGCGACGCCGTTCACCGCAGGCTCCGGGACGGGCCACGACCTGGCCGTCAGTACGGATGGGACCGGACACCTCGTCTGGATCGACGAAGCCGGCGCCACGGACGCCGTGCGTTACTGCCGCGTGCCGGCGGCAGGCTCGTCCTGCGACGCCGAGTCGACGACGCTCACTTCGCCGCCCGGCTCGCCCAGCGCGGACTTCACGGGCGACGCCCAGATCTTCGCCTTCGGCACCAGCGTCGTCGTGCTCGCCTCGTGCACCCAGTGCCCGACGGGTGACGTCTCGCACGACGTCTTCCGTTGGACCTCGGCGGACAACGGCGTCAACTTCGGGGGCGCCGCGGATGTCGGGGACCTCTCCTTCGCGGGACAGTCCGCATACCTGAGCGCCGAGGGAGTCGGGCTCGGAGTGAGCGGAGGCCAGTTCCAGGGCCTGGCGCCGGGGCCCGGGATCGGGGCGCCGATCACCCTCGGCGGAGCCGGCTTCGTGTTCTCGCCTGCCGCCGCGCCGGTGCCCGGTGGCGACAAGGCGGTGTACGCGGTGAACGACCTGGGCTCGGTCAGGTACAGGGTCTTCACCGATACGGACGCGGACCCGATCGCGGCCGGCGAGCTCAACACGATCGGCAACTGGAGCGTCCAGCGGACGCTCACCTCGCCGGAGCCCGACAACGAGGAGACACGTCTCAGCAGCGGCGGCAACGGGGTGCTGCTGAGCTACCTGTCGGCGTTTTCGGTCAGCGATGTGCGGGTCGGGCTGCGCGCCTTCAACCCCGGTACGGACACGTTCGGCGGCCCCGTCTACGTGCAGGGTGACAGCGCCGTCGACGACAACGGCCTCGACTTCCCGCACCACTCGCAGGACGCGGGGAACCGGATCCACGTCGTCTGGCGCACGCTCCACGACGGCGGGCGCCTGCGGTACACCCGCTCGGACGACGGTGGCGCGACCTTCCTTGCGCCCGCCAACCTGGCGCTGCGCGAGAGCTTCCTGGACCCGGTCGTGGAGGCCGGAGCGGCGGGCAGCGGCTTCGCCGCCTGGCGCACCACGGGAGCGGCCATCCGCGTCGTCCCGATCGATCCGCAGCCCGAGCCCTCGGGGTCCGGTGGGACGGGCACTCCGGGCGGCCCCGGCGGCGGGCCGGGCGGCTCGGGGAGCGACACCACCGATCCGAGTGTCGGCGGGTTCGCCGCCGGCAGTCGGACGCTCGCTCCCGGGGTCGGCACCACGTTCTCGTTCAACTCGAGCGAGGCCGGCCGGGCGACGCTGACGTTCCACAAGCGCGTAAAGGGCCTCAAGGTCAGGCAGCGAGGGCGGCGGCGGTGCGTGCCGCAGACGAGGGCGCGGCTTCGCAGGCTGCGCCGCTCGGCGGGCAGCCCGGCCGCCTACCGCAGGCTGCTGCGGCAGCGCCGCTGCAAGGCCTGGAAGAAGGTCGGCGAGATCCGCCGCGAGGTGCTCGCCGGGCGCAACGAGATCGTCTGGAACGGCCGCGTGGCCGGGCGCCGGCTGAGCCCCGGCCTGTACCAGGCACGCCTCACGATCACCGACGCGGCGGGGAACGTCTCCAGCACGGAGCGCCTGCGCTTCAGGGTGAGGCGCCGCCGGTAGGCGGCGGCGCCGCCTCCGCCGAGAGGGCTGACTCCACGCGCGAAACGGCGCCCGTGGGCACAATGCCGCGGGTGCCGGTGATCGCGCTGATCGACGGCGAGCACCATCCGGACGTTGTCCGGGAGGCGCTCGCCCGCCTTGACCTCGCAGGGGTGGTCTTCTGCGGCGGTGAGGAGAAGCTGCCCACGGGGCCGCTCGACAAGCACTACGGGCGGCCCGTCGACACGGAGCCCGAGGAGGCCCTGCGCCGGCTCGCGCCCGACGTCGACGCGGTGGTGGACCTCGCCGACGAGCCGGTGCTCCCGCCCCGCGCGAAGCTGCGGCTCGCCGCGCTCGCCCTGCACCTCGGCCTCCGCTACGTGGCCCCCGGCCTGCGGCTCGACCCGCCGCGCTACGAGCCCGTCGCGTTCCAGGGCCCCAAGCTCGCCGTGATCGCCACCGGCAAGCGGACCGGCAAGACGGCGCTGGCCTGCCACCTCGCCCGGCTGCTGCGCGAGCAGGACCCGGTGATCGTTTGCATGGGGAGGGGAGGACCGAAGCGGCCGGTGGCGGCGTCGCCGGAGACGTCGCTCGACGACCTCCTGGCGATCGCCGACGGCGGCGCCCACGCCGCCTCCGACTACCTCGAGGACGCCGTGCTCGCGGGTGTGAGCACGGTCGGCTGCCGGCGGGTGGGAGGCGGCCTGGCAGGCGAGCCCGCGGTGTCGAACGTCCCTGAGGGCGCCGCCCTCGCCGCCTGGATGCAGCCGGGGCTGATCGTGTTCGAGGGCTCCGGCTCCTGCATCCCGCCGGTCGAGGTGGACCGCACGATTTGCATCCTCGGCCCCGGCGAGCCTGAGCCGCTCTCCGAGTACCGGCTGATGCGCTCGCATCTGCTGCTGGCCCACAACGACGCCCCGGCGCCCCCGGCCGCGCTGCGCTTCGAGCTCCGGCCGGAGCCCGCCGAGCCGGTACCGGACGGCGCCCGGGTGGCGCTGTTCACCACGGGTGCGCCGCGCTGCGACGGCGTGGAGCCCGTGCTCGTCTCCACGAACCTCGCCCGCCGGGCGGCCCTGGAGGAGGATCTCGACCAGGCAGTCGAGGAGGGCTGCGACCTCTGGCTGACCGAGCTGAAGGCGGCGGCGATCGACACCGTCGCGGCGCGCGCCCGCAGCGAGGGCGTGCAGATCGGCTTCGTGCGGAACAGGCCGGTGGGGGACGGCCTCGACGAGGCGCTCGTCGAGCTCTACCGCGATGCCGGCTGACGAGGAAACGACCAGGGCCACCCGCGAGACGATCGTCGTCCGCAAGGGCCACGGGCTGCCCTACTCGAAGGGCCTCATGGCGCAGGCGCTCTCCGCCACCGCGCTCTCCCAAGAGCGCTCCTTCGAGCTGGCCCGCCTGATCGAGCGCCGCCTGGCCGAGCGGGGGGACGCCCAGATCGACGTGGCGGCCCTCGACGCGCTCGCCGAGGAGGTGCTGCTCGAGCAGGAGGGCCAGCTGGCGCGGGAGCGGTACCGGGGCTGGCGCCGGCTCGACCGGCTCGACCGACCGGTGGTGGTGCTGCTCGGCGGCACGACGGGGGTGGGCAAGTCCACGCTCGCCACGATGCTGGCCGCGCGCCTGGGCGTGAACCGCGTGATCGCCACCGACGTGATCCGCCAGGTCCTGCGGGCCTTCTTCACGATCGAGGCGATGCCCACGGTGCACAGCTCGGCCTTCGAGGCCGGCGGGGTGGCCGGCTACCGCGACCAGGCCGAGCGCGTGGGCACGGCGATCGCGGCGATCGTGGAGCGGGCCGCCGACGAGGCCAAGCCGATGGTCGTGGAGGGGGTGCACGTGCTGCCGGGCGGGGTGCACCCGCGCGTGCGCGACCGCTGCGTGCTGGTGGAGGCGCTGGTGGTCGTGGACGATCCCGACCTCCACCGCGGGCACTTCTCGCTGCGTCCCGGGGCGCGGCCGGCCGAGCGCTATCTCGCCAGCTTCGAGGACATCCGGCGGCTCCAGGACCACCTGTGGGCTCGCGCCGAGGCCGAGGGCGTCCCGGTCGTGGACAACGAGAACGTCGACCGCTCGCTGGCGCGGCTGATGGAGCTGGTACTCGACGCCGTCCGGGAGGGCGTGAAGTAGGGTTCCGCGGCCATGGCCGTCCTCCAGCGCAGCGAGCTCGAATCCAGCCCACTCGCCGACCTTCACGCGATCGCGTCGGAGCTCGGCCTCGAGGGGTTCCGTACCAAGCGGAGGGAGGAGCTGATCGCGGCGATCCTCGCGACGCAGGGAGCGGAGGAGCCCGCCCCGCCGCCGGCGGACGGCGACGAGCCCGAGCCGGACGAGGTGCCGTCGGAGGAGGCGCTCGAGCCGGCGGCGTTCGCCGGCGAGGACGAGGACGAGGCCGAGACGGTCGACGACGAGGCCGAGCCGCTCGTGGACGAGGGCGAGACGGACGTCGTCGAGGAGGAGCCGGAAGTGGTGGAGGAGGAGGTCTCCGACGAGGAGATCTCGACCGGCGTGCTCGACATCCTCACCAACGGGTCCGGCTTCCTGCGACTCGACCCGGCGGGGCAGTCGCGCGACGACGTGTACGTGTCGCCGGCGCAGATCCGCCGCTGCGAGCTGCGCGCGGGCGACGACGTGAGCGGTCCCGTGCGGCCGCCGCGGCGCAACGAGCGGCACCCGTCGCTCGTGCGGGTGGAGACGGTGAACGGCGCGGAGGCCGAGCCGCCGGAGGAGCGGCCCTGGTTCGGCGACCTGACCCCCGTCTTTCCTTCGGAGCGGCTGGCGGCGCCCGCCGCCTTCGATTCGGCGCCCTACGGCAAGGGATCGAGAGTGGCGGTGGGCGGCTCGCCCGGGGCGGGCGCGAGCTTGCTGCTGCTCGAGCTGGCGCGGATCCTCGCGGACCAGTACCCCGACATGAGCCTCCAGGTGGTCCTGGCGGGCGTGCGCCCCGAGGAGGTGGGCCTCTGGCGGGACGCCGGCCATTCCGTCGTGGGCGGCAGCTTCGAGCGCTCCCCGGAAGCGCAGGCCCAGGCCGCCGAGCTGGCGGTGGAGCGGGCCAAGCGGCTCGTGGAGCGCGGCGCCGACGCGGTCGTGGTGATCGACGCCCTCGACGCTCTTCCCCCGGGCGTGCGGCGCCGCTTGTTCGGCGCGGCGCGTGCCACGGAGGAGGGAGGCACGCTCACCGTGCTCGCGGCCACCGGCGAGGACCGCGAGATGCTGCGCTGGGCCACCACGAGGCTGGTGCTGGAAGACCGCGGGCCGTCGGGGACGCTGGCCGTGGAGCGGCTGGCGTAGCGGGCTAGGGCCGGTACGCCACCTCGCGCCAGCTCGGCTCCGGCGACAGCTCGATCAGCTCGAAGTTGCGATCGGGCTGGGCGTAGCCGAAGGAGCTCGTGCTCTCGTCGAACACGACCTCGAGCTCGCCCTCCATGACGCGCTGGTCGAGCCAGGCGCCGCGGAAGACCAGCCGGCGGATCCAGTGGACGAGCGAGCGCTCCGAGGGGCCGTGCAGGTCGCCCCAGCGCTGGTTGATGTGGTTGCCGAGGTCGGACTGCGGCTCGGGCACCTCGCCGTTCACGGCCAGGTTGACGAGGTCCTCGCGCTCGTCCTCGCACAGCGTCCCCGCCACGAATCCGAGTTTGGTCGCGGCCTGCTCCACGCGCTCGGTGAAGTCCCGCTCGTTGAACGTGAACCGAAGCTCGCCGTACTCGAGAACGTAGTCCGAGCCGGACTCGTAGTTGCCGCGTCGTGCCGTGTCCATGTCCCCTCGGCCGAGCACGAGCCCGGCGCGTCGTCATCCTACGGCCGTTTCCTTCCGCGCCGAGAGAACTGCAACCGGGTTTGCACGCCCGGGCGGTTCTCCGGCTCGTCAGTCGAGGTCGAGGCCGTCGAGGGCGACGGTGGCGTCGCCGTACCGGTCGGGCGGCACGCGGAGGGCGATGTCGCCGCGGCCGTGGCGGTCGAGCGGGTGGTCGGCGGTCAGCTCGGCCGGCATGCCGAGATCGCGGAGGCGGTCGCGGAAGGCAAGGGCGGTCTCGCGGTCCTCGTAGTCCTCGACGAGAGCCCAGTCGTCGTACTCGGGCGCGCCGACGTGAACCTCGGGGCGGGGCTGCAGGAAGCGGGGGAGCCGCATCGGCGGGAGCGTACCCCGGCGCCGGCAGTCGAGGACGGTCGCTTCACGCTCCAGCGCGCAGACCGCCCCTTACCTATGCTCGCGGCCATGGCGGCCAGCACGAGCTCGGTTCTCCCCGAGCTCCCGATCATGCGTACCCGTGAGGCGGGCGAGCAGCGCGCGACCTTCTTCGAGCTGTTCTTTGATCTGGTCTACGTCTTCGCCGTCACACAGCTGTCGCACCACCTGCTCGCGCACCTGAGCTGGTCGGGGGCGGCCCAAACGGCGTTCATGCTCGTCGCGCTGTACTGGGCGTGGAACTACACCACGTGGATGACGAACTGGTTCGACCCGGACACGGTGCCGGTTCGGCTCGTGCTCGTCTTCGTGATGCTGGCGAGCCTCCTGATGGCGGTCGCCATCCCGGAGGGATTCAGCGAGCACGCGCTGTTGTTCGCGTGCGCATACTCGGGTCTGCAGATCGGGCGCAACGCGTTCGTCGTCGCGGTAACCCCGCGCGGGCGGTTCAACCAGAACTTCCGCCAGATCCTCGCCTGGAGCGTGCTGTCGGCCCCGCTGTGGGTGGCGGGGGGCGTCGTCGACGCCGACGGGCTGCGCTGGGCGCTGTGGCTCGGGGCGCTGGGGCTTGACCTCGCCGGGCCGTTGGCCGCCTACTGGCTGCCGCGCTTCGGCCAAACGCCGATGAGCCAGTGGCAGATCGAGGGCGCCCACTTCGGCGAGCGCTTCCAGCTGTTCGTGATCATCGCGCTCGGCGAGAGCATCGTGCTGGCGGGCGCGACCGCCTCGGATACGGGCCTGAGCATCGAGGTCGTCGCCGCGCTCCTCTTCGCCTTCCTCTCCTCGACGGCGCTCTGGTGGCTGTATTTCGGCCAGGTCGCGCGCACGGTCCTGGAACGGATCCGCATGGCCACGATCGAGGAGCGAGGCCAGATCGGCCGCGACATCTACACCTACCTGCATCTCCCGATCGTCGCCGGGATCGTGCTCGTGGCGGTCGCCGACGAGCTTGTGATCGCGCATCCGACGGACGACCTGCACGACGCGGGTGCGCTCGTCGCCCTCGGTGGCCCCGCCGTCTTCCTCGCGGGCCTCATGGCGGCCGCCGCCAGGATCGGCCACGCCCAGAGCCGGCCGCGAGCGCTCGCCGCCGTCGCGTTGCTCGCCGCCGTGCCGCTCGCCGCCGGCGCCAGCGGGCTGCTCGTCTCGGCACTGCTCACAGCGCTCCTGGGGTTGCTGGTCGTGGCCGAGCAGCTGCGCGACGATGACGCGCTGTCCGGCCGATCGTTACAGCCGGCTGAGCCGGACTAGCTGCGATCGTGCCGGGCGCGTGCGTAGTGGCGCGCCTGGCGGGCGCGATTGCCACACGTTGACGAGCACCAGGTCCGGCGCGGGTGGTCCTTCAGGAACATCAGCACGCAGCCGGGTGCGCCGCACGAGCGAAGCCCTTCCCGATCCGGGCCGGTCAACAGTGCGATGGCGTCCGCAGCGAACGCGGCCAGCGCGACGTCTGTCGCGTCGTCGGTGTGGTAGCGCACCTCGCGCTGCAGCCGGCCCCTGGCGTCCGCGAGCGCGAGTGGCGAGACGGGCGCGCGGGTGGCGGCAGCGTTGACCGCCTCGAGCGCGCCCGCTGGGGGCCGTTTCCCCTCGAGCGCCGCGTGCAGGACCTCTCTCACGGCATCCCGGAGTGCGACGAACTCCGGCTGTCGCGCCGGGTCGGCATCCCGTGCCGCCGGGGGAAGGCGGTCGGCGAGCGCGGCCAGCCAGACGCTCAGGTCCTCAGGGGTCTCGAGACCATCGATGCGCTCGCCGCGGAGTGCGTACATCGTGTTGTGCAACTCCAGCGCCAGGGGCTCATGGCGAAGCGGACCCGAGTAGGAGGTCTTCATGGACCTAACGCTAGCGGCTATCGACTTGCGTTAGGCATCTGGTACGCTCCGATCTAACGCATGGCCACGCTATGTAACGTTAGGTCGACTCGGAGGACCAAGAGGCACACAGTGGGCATCACGACGAAAAGCAGCGAGCAGTCACGAGGGCGCGTTCGCATCGAGCGCGCCGCGAAGCGGGTACGCGCCTACCTCGGCGGTGTTCTCGTGGCTGACACCCTTGGCCCGCTGATGGTCTGGGAGGTTCCGTACTACCCGACTTACTACATCCCCGCGGCCGACGTGCGCAGCGAGCTGCTCGAGCCGGACGACGGCGCGGGCGTGCACTCTCCGAGCCGCGGCGAGGGGCGCACCTTCACGATCAAGGCCGGCGACAGGGAGGTCGTCGGCGCCGCGCTTCGCTACGAGGACTCGCCGCTCGAGGAGCTGCGTGACGCGATCCGGCTCGAGTGGGACGCCATGGACGCCTGGTTCGAGGAGGACGAGCAGGTGTTCACCCACCCGCGCGACCCGTACACGCGCGTAGACATCCTGCCCAGCTCGCGGCACGTTCGGGTGGAGGTCGACGGGGTGACCGTGGCGGAGTCGGCGAAGCCGACCCTGCTCTTCGAGACCGGCCTGCCCACCCGCTACTACCTGCCGAAGACCCACTTGCGGATGGACCTGCTCACGCCGTCCGACTCCGTGAGCCACTGCCCGTACAAGGGTCAGGCCGAGTGGTGGTCGGTGCGCTCGGGTGACGAGATCCATGAGGATCTGGCCTGGTCGTACCGGACGCCGCTCCCCGAGAGCCAGAAGGTCGCCGGGCTGGTCGCCTTCTACAACGAGAAGGTCGACATCTACGTGGACGGCGTGCTGCAGGAGCGCCCGGTCACGAAGTTCTCCTGAGGCGCGGCCCCGCAATGAAGTTGCTGTCGCTCAACGTCGGGCTTCCGCAGGAGGTGGCGTGGCGGGGCCGCGTGGTGAAGACGGCGATCTTCAAGTCGCCGGTCGCAGGGCGGCGGTGGGTAAGACGCCTGAACGTGGACGGCGACGGGCAGGCCGACTTGGTCGGCCACGGCGGCGAGCACCGTGCCGTCTACGTCTATGACCACTCCGCGTACGAGCACTGGTCCGAGTTCCTCGCCCGCGACGACCTCGTGCCCGGGCACTTCGGCGAGAACTTCACCGTCGACGGGATGCCCGACGACGAGGTGTGCGTGGGCGACCGCTACCGGATCGGGGGCGCGGTCTTCGAGGTGACCCAGCCGCGCGTGACCTGCTTCAAGCTCGGGCTGCGGCTGGAGGAGCCGCGCATGCCGGCGCTGCTCTATTCCCACGGCCGGCCGGGCTTCTATCTACGGGTCATCCGGGAGGGCGAAGTGGGCGCCGGCGACGAAGTCGAGCTGGTCGAGGCGGGGCCGCAGGCGATGAGCGTCCGCGAGGTCAGCGGGCTCCTCTACATGCCCGGCCACAGCCCCGCGGGCCTGCGCCGCGCACTGTCGATCCCGGCCCTTTCCGACGGCTGGCGCGGCTCGTTCGAGGCGCTGCTGGAGCAGCATGAGAAGGGCGCGGAGGGCAACCATGGGCTTGCCAAACCGTCGATCCCGCCGGCCTGGCGCGGGCTCCGCCGGTTTCGAATTGCGGCGGCGGATCGCGAGAGCTCGTCGGTCCGATCGTTCGTGCTCGAACCGGTCGATGGCGAGCCTCTCCCGGACTTCCTTCCCGGGCAGTTCCTCGCGCTCAAGCTCGAGCCCCCGGGAGCGCCAGGGCCGCTGTTGCGCTCGTACTCGCTGGCGGCCCCGGCGGATGAAGGCCGCTACCGCATCGCGGTCAAGCGTGAACCTGCGGGCGTCGGGAGCGGCTTCCTCCACGAGCGGGCAGCTGTGGGTGACGTGATCGGCGTCGGCGCGCCGCGCGGCGACTTCACACTCGATCTCGGGGGGACGGGCCCGGTCGTTCTCATCAGCGCGGGCGTCGGCGTGACGCCGGTCCTCGCGATGCTGGGAGCGCTGGCCCGGGCCGGGAGTGAGCGCGCGGTCTGGTGGCTTCACGGCGCCCGCAGCGGGGCCGAGCACGTCTTCGCCACCGAGGCGCGCGAGCATCTGTCGCGCCTGCCCGCCGCGCGATCGCACGTGCGCTACAGCCGTCCGCGGGCCGAAGACCGTCAAGGCGTCGATTTCGACGAGGCCGGGCGCATCGACTTCGAGACCCTGCTCGGGCTCGGCGTCCCTCGCGACGCCCACTTCCACCTGTGCGGGCCACCGGGCTTCCTGCGCGAGCTGTCGGCAGGCCTTCTTTCGTGGGGCGTCGCACCGGAGCGTCTCCATCGCGAGGTGTTCGGCCCGGAGCCGCGCGACGACGCCGCGGAACCGCACCCGCCGCAGGGGCCTGCAGGTCAGGGGCCAGAGGTGGCGTTCAGCCGTTCCGCGCTGACCGTCGCGTGGGACGAGCGCTACGGCAACCTGCTCGAGCTAGCCGAGGCGTGCGACGTTCCGGCCGACTGGTCGTGTCGCACGGGCGTCTGCCACCGCTGCGAGTCGGGTCTGGTCGACGGCGCGGTGGCGTACGAGCCCGAGCCGCTCGACGACCCCGCGCCGGGACAGGTGCTGCTGTGCTGCGCCCGCCCACGGGGGCCGGTCACGATCGACCTGTGACGGCTACCGCCGTCGGGGGCGAATCCGCGCCCGGTCTGGCCACCGCGCGCAAGATTGAGTCGGTATGGCCAGCTACTCAGGTGCCGTGAGGCGCGCGCGGACCAGCAGGACGTCGTGGTCACTGTGCCTGGCCGGCACCACCTCCGCCGAGGGCGAGCGGAGCGCGCCGCTCCCATAGACGTGCTGGAGTCCGGGGGCCTGCTCGGCGGGCGTGTCGGTGCGGGTCCAGAGGCCGGCCGGGGCGCAGGAATCGCGACGGTTGACGTCACCCCCGAAGGTGACGGTGCGTTCGGCTGCGCGGCGTGCAAGGAGCGCCGCGAGTTCGACGCACTGCGCGTCGTTCCCGGCGACCTCAATCGGCGAGCGTGTGTTCAGGTGGGCCGTGCACACGTCGACGTCGACTCGGGTGATGACGCAAAGCCACCGGCGCCGCTCTATGCCGGCTTGCGCTTCGAAGTCGTGGCTCTCGGTGCTCTCGATGGCGGCGTCGGTGAGCACCCCGCTCCCGAAGAGTCCACGGCCGCCCGGTCGGACGCAGCGTAGGCGCTCGCCGCGGTAAATCACGCGCGAGAAGCGCATGCGGTAACCGGTCCGCCGGGCAATCCGGGCTATGTCACTCCGGCAGGCCTCGTTGAACGTGACCGCGTCCGGGTGCGCTTCACGGATCCGGGCCACTGCCTCCTCTACCACCGCCGGGTAGTCCGCCTTTTCGTAGCAGCCGGCCAGACCGGACAGGCACAGGTTCATCTGCATTAGCGTGTACGTCGACCTTCCAGCCGGCGGCACGGCGGCGGGCGTACCGATCGAGGTCGATGGTTCCCGCGGCGGCGGACCGCCTGTCCCCGAGGATCTGCTGCAGCCGGACGGGGCGAGGATCAGCGCGCAACCCACCGCCGCAAGGAGCAGGACCACAGAACTCCCGGGGCGGTGCGCGCAGGGGCGGACCGTGAGGTTCATCGTCATCGACAGTACATCCATCACCGTGGCCTGCTCCGCAGGAGAGCCTGGTGTCGTACGTGTCGACGGATGGGCCCCGCGCGGCGCGCTCAGGGGTAGGATCGCCACCAGCGGGCGTCTGGAAGATGTGAACATCGCCGCGCCGTCCCGCGTACCACAGACCGATGCCGGACGAAGTCGACGCATAGGCCGTGCTCGACGAGGCGCACGCGTTCTGGCTGCGCAGGCCCGGGCGCGGGGAGATCCGGTCGGTTGCGCTGCCCGAGCCGGGGACCGGCGACGTGGTGGTCCGCACGGCCGGCACCGTCGAAACCGCCGTCACCGCCCTTCGGGACGCGGCTCCGCTGGTCGGAGACCGCGTCGCCGTCGCCGGTGCCGGGATGGTTGGCTGCTGCGTCGCGCCCCTGCTCGCCCGGTTCCCGGCGGTCGAGGTCGACCTGCTGCCCGAGCCCGCCTTCGATGTGGTCGTCACCGGCGAGTCGCGCTTCGGTGTCATGGCGCGCCTGGCCACGGGGAGCCTGCCGGCGCTCCGCCACACCATCGCCTACGACGGGGCGTAGCGCGTGTTCAGCGTGAACATCCGCGACCACTTCATGATCGCCCACAGCCTGAGCGGCGAGGTGTTCGGGCCCGCGCAGCGCCTGCACGGCGCGACGTACGTCGTCGACGCGACCTTCATGCGAGCGACCCTCGACTCGGACGGCATCGTGGTCGACATCGGCCGCGCAGCCGAGGTGCTGGGCGCCGTGGTAGGCGAGCTCGGCTATCGCAACCTCGACGACGAGGCGGAGCTCGCGGACATGAACACCACCACCGAGGCGCTCGCCCGGGTCATCGCGGACCGACTCGCTGACCGCGCGCGGGCCGGCGCCTTGGGCGACGGCGCGCGGGAGCTGGATGGGCTGGTGGTAACGCTGCACGAGTCCCACGTCGCCTGGGCGAGCTATGGGCGGCCGCTGTGACGGAGGTCCACGTCATCGTCCCGGAAGGCATCGACGACCCGGCGCGGCCGAGCGGTGGCAACACATACGACCGCCGAGTCTGCCGAGGGCTCACCGCGCTCGGCTGGACGGTGCACGAGCACGCCGTGCCCGGTGCTTGGCCGCGGGGCAGCGAGGCTGGGCACGCCGCCCTCGCGCGCGCCGTCTGGCGGATCCCTGATGGCGCAGTGGTCCTGCTCGACGGACTGATCGCGTCCACCGCCCCCGAAGCGCTCGTGTCTCAGGCGGGCCGGCTGCGGCAGGTCGTGCTGGTTCACATGCCGCTCGGCCACCGCCCGCCGGACGACGAGGCCGGCGCGATCCGAGCGCGCGAGCGCGAGGTGCTCGCGGCGGCCGCTGCGGTCGTCACGACAAGCACATGGACGCGGCGCCGGCTGGGGGAGCTGTACGCGCTGCCGGTCGATCGAGTGCATGTGGCCGAGCCCGGCGTCGACGCCGCCGGCCTCGCGCCGGGGAGCGCGGCCGGCGACGCGTTGCTCTGCGTCGGTGCGGTGACGCCCGCCAAGGGACACGATGTCCTGCTCGACGCCCTCGCGACGGTGGCGGACCTGTCCTGGCGCTGCGCTTGCGTGGGCAGCCTGGACCGTGCGCCGGCGTTCGCGGACCGTGTGCGCCGCCGCGCGTGGGAAGACGAGCTGCGGGACCGGGTGGGCTTTTCGGGGCCGCGCACCGGCCCGGGGCTCGATCGCGCGTACGCCGACGCGGACCTGCTCGTGCTCGCCTCGCACGCCGAGACGTACGGCATGGTCGTCACCGAGGCCCTGGCCCGCGGCCTGCCGGTCCTCGCCACCGACGTGGGGGGCGTGACGGAGGCCCTTGGGTGCGGGAAGGACGGTACGCGGCCGGGGCTGCTGGTCCCGCCGGGCGACCCGGCAGCGCTAGGAGCCGCGCTGCGGGCCTGGCTGGGTGACGCCGAGCTGCGCGGGCGCCTGCGCCGGGCGGCCCGCGAGCGGCGCGCGTCGCTGCGCC
>DASZJZ010000143.1:0-22533 GCA_035947555.1 Thermoleophilaceae bacterium
GCTGAACACGCCGAACAGCACGCCGGTGACGGCGCCGGTGGTGTTGAACCTACGCCACGTGAGCGCCAGCAGCAGCGCCGGGAAGATGGCGCTGGCCGCCACGGCAAACGCCAGGCCGACCATGAACGACACGTTGAGGCCGGCGCCACCGATGACGGCGATCCCGATGGCGATCGCGCCGATCGAGACCGCCGCGATCTTCGCCACCCAGACCTCCTCCTTCTCGGAGTCGTGGCCCTTGCGGACGATGTTCGACCACACGTCGTGCGCCACCGCACCCGACGCGGAGATCACGAGCCCGGCCACAACGGCCAGGATCGTCGCGAAGGCCACCGCGGCGATGATCGCGAGGAACAGGTCGCCGCCGACCGTCCCGGCGCCGCCGCCGACCTCCTCGGCGAGCAGCGGCGCGGCGAGGTTGCCGCCCGTGCCGACCGCCTCGGTCGCACCCTCGCCGAGGATGGCGCGGGCGCCGAACCCGAGCGCGGTCGTCATCACGTAGAAGGCGCCGATCAGCGCCACCGCCCACATGACCGACGAGCGCGCGGCCTTCGCGTCGGGCACCGTGAAGAACCGCATCAGGATGTGCGGCAGCCCGGCCGTGCCGAGCACCAGGGCGATGCCGAGCGACACCGTGTCGATCGGGCTCGCCAGGAACAGGCCCGGCTGGAGGTAGGCGTCGCCCTCGGGTGACTCGGCGCGCGCCTGGCGGAACAGGTCGATCGGGTTCCAGCCCACCTCGCCGAGCACGAACAGCGTCAGCACGGTGGTCGCCGTCATCAGGAGGATCGCCTTGATGATCTGGACCCAGCTCGTGGCGAGCATGCCGCCGAGGACGATGTAGATGATCATGAACGCGCCCGTGAGGACCACGGCCAGCTCGAAGCCGATGCCGACCAGCGCGTTGATGAGCACGCCCGCGCCGACCATCTGCGCGATCAGGTAGAAGCCGGCAACCGCCAGCGTGCCGAGCGCCGCCGCGGCGCGCGCGGGCCGCTCGTTCATCCGGAACGACAGTACGTCGGCGATCGTGTACTTGCCCGAGTTCCGCATGCGCTCGCCGAGCAGGAACAGCACGGTGAGGAACGCGACGAGGAAGCCGACCGAGTACAGGAACCCGTCGAAGCCAAACAGGAAGATGAGCCCGGCGATGCCGAGGAAGGACGCGGCCGACATGTAGTCGCCGGCGATCGCGAACCCGTTCTGCACCCCGGTGAGGCCACGCCCGGCGGCCCAGAAGTCGGTGGCGGTCGTCACACGCTTCGAGGCCCAGTAGGTGATCCCGAGCGTGATCGCGACGACGACCGCGAAGATCCCGAGCGCGAGCTCGTTTACGTCTGCTGCGAACCAGGTCATCGCCGCTTCGCCTCCTCGTCGATGCGCGCCGGGTCACTCGCCCCGCGCTCGAAGCGGCCGCGGCGTTCGGTGCCGGCCTTGAGGGCCACCTCGGCGGCGCGCTCGGCGAGCGGGTCGAAGACGCGATCCGCCTTGCGCAGGTACAGCCACCCGAGGCCCCACACCATCAGGAACTGGGTGAGCGCGAGCGCGTAGCCGACGGTCATGCCGTCGGTGAGGAACTCGCGGCCCATGAAGTCCGGCGCGTACCCGGCCAGGATGATGAAGCCGAAGTACCACGCCAGGAAGAAGATCGTGGCCGGCACCACGAACGCGCGCTTGCGCTTGATCAGCTCCCGGAACTCGGGCGACCGCTCGGCGGCCACCCAGTCGATCTCGGGATGGTGATCCGGGCCGCCGGCCATGCCGGACTCGGTCGTTGCCATCTCTCTCTCTCCCCTCGTAAGAGCTTTCGTGCAGCGCGGTCCCCCGCGCGTATAGAGGGCAAACGGGCGTGCGCTCACCGGGCCACGTCTGCGGCGGGCGGTGTCTCTCGCGCGACGAACGGCATCCGTTCGGCGTGACGTGACCCGCTTGAGGGAATAAGGGCTCAGGAGCGGAGTTGGAGATAGCGCTGGGAGTCGTATTCGGAGCGGTAGTCGCGGCCTCTGCATGGGCCGCGTCGCGCTTCATTGCATCGCCGGGGCGAGTGGTGAGTGACGAGGGACAGGCGATGCGTGCGGCTTTGCACGCGGCCACGGCGACCCTCCCGCACCTGCGCCGCGGGCTGTCGCAGTCCACCGCGGCGAAGGCGGTGCCGCATCTGCGTGCCCTCACCCAGAGCACCGCACTCGCCCTGGCCGACCGCGAGCGGCTGCTCGCCATCGACGGCCCGGGCGCGATCCGCTCGCTGGCGGGCCAACCGCTCAGTGAGCTGATCGAGGAGGGGCCCGACGACCGCGTGCACGTGGACCCACGCCTCGAGCTGCCGAAGCTCCACCTGGGCGGCGCCGTGGTCGCGCCGCTGATCGTGCGCGGCGAGCGGGTCGGCTCGCTCGCCGCCTTCTACGCGCGCGGGAGGAGGATCCGGCCGGACGACACGCGCGTGGTGGGCGACGCCGCGGAGCTCGTCTCGGCCCAGCTCGAGCTCGCCGCGGTGGAGGAGCAGGAGGAGCGGCTCGCGCGCGCCGAGCTGCGCGCGCTGCGCGCCCAGATCTCGCCGCACTTCGTCTACAACGCGCTGGCGGCGGTGGCGGGCTACATCCACTCCCGCCCCGAGGAGGCGCGCGAGCTGCTCACGGACTTCGCCGAGTTCACGCGCTACGCGTTCCGCCGCGAGCGCCCCTACGTGACGCTCGCCGACGAGCTCCACTACGTCGAGAAGTACCTGAACCTGGAGCGGGCGCGGTTCGGCGACCGGCTGCGGGTGCGGCTCGAGGTGGCGCCCGAGATCCTGCCGGCGGTGGTGCCGGTGCTGTCGCTGCAGCCGCTGGTGGAGAACGCCGTGCGGCACGGGATCGACGGCGGGGCCGAGGGCAGCGTGACGATCGAGATCCTCGGCCAGGACCTCGGCGCCGACGCTCTCGTGAGCGTGCGCGACGACGGCGCCGGGATGTCCCCCGAGGCAGCTCGGGCGGCGCTGGCCGGCCTCGGCGGCGGGGTGGGGCTGCAGAACGTGCACCGGCGGCTCGAGTCGAGCTTCGGGCCCGGCTACGGGCTCGCGATCGAGTCCGAGCGCGGCGAGGGCACCGAGGTGCGGCTCACGGTGCCGAAGTCGCACCCGGGGGTACGGGCGGCGTGAGCGAGCGCGGGTCGAGGTCGGGTCGGGGGGTGTGGGCGGCGTGAGCGAGCGCGCCCTCGACGTGCTCGTCGTCGACGACGAGGCCCCCGCCCTCGCCGACCTTGCGCGGCAGCTGCGCGCACTGTCCGAGACCGGCGAGGTGCGCACCGCGGCCGGCGGCGAGGAGGCGCTCCGCACGCTCGCCGAGCGACCCTTCGACGCCGTCTTCCTCGACGTGCGGATGCCCGGCATCGACGGCCTCGAGCTGGCGCGCGTCCTGCGGCGTTTCGAGACGCCGCCCGCGGTGGTGTTCGTCAGCGCCTACGAGACGGGCGCGGTGGGAGCGTTCGAGCTGAAGGCGCTCGACTACCTGATGAAGCCGGTCAGCCGGCGGCGGCTGGCGGAGGCGCTCAGCCGCGTGCGCGAGGCGCGCGGCGACGCGGCCGGCGCGCGCGGGACCGACGACGTGGTGCCCCTCCCCACCCTGCGCGGCGGCACCCGGCTGGTGCCGCGCGAGTCGATCCTGTTCCTGCAGGCCGACGGCGATTACGTGCGCGTGATCTGCGACGACGAGCGCTTCCTGTTGCGCGGGCGCGTGTCCGACCTGGCGCGCCGCTGGCGCCAGCACGGCTTCGTGCAGGTGCACCGCGGCTACGTGGCGAACCTGCGGCGGGCCGTGGAGGTGCGCCCGCGCCTGAACGGCACCGCCACGCTGGCGTTCCCCGACGGTCGCGAGATCCCGGTGGCGCGGCGCAAGGTGTCGGAGCTGCGGAAGGAACTCGTGACTTGAGCGGCCCGGCTGGGCGGCGGACCCCGCGCGAGGAGCTGGCCGAGGGCACGCCGCACGGTGAGGTCTACCTCGCCCGGCTGATCCGGGCGCAGCTGCGGCTGTCGCTGCTGGCCCTGGGGGCCTTCGGCGGGCTCGTGGGCTCGCTGCCGCTGCTCTTCCTGCTGTTCCCGGGGCTGCAGGACCTGGAGCCGCTCGGGGTGCCGCTGCCCGTCCTGATCCTGGTGGCGCCGCTGTTCCCGCTTATCGTCGTGATCGGCCTGCTCTACCAGCGCCGGGCGGACGCGCTGGACGAGGCCTTCCGCGACGTCGTCTCGCGGGAATGATCGCGGCGGTCGCGGTGGTGGCCGTGGCCGCGGGCGCCATCGGGCTCGGCATCTGGGGCGTGCGGCTGGTGCGGACGACGTCCGATCTCTACGTGGCGTCACGGGCGGTCACGCCGTGGTGGAACGCCGCGGCGATCTCGGGCGAGTACCTGTCAGCGGCGTCGTTCCTGGGCATCGCGGGGCTGGGGATGAAGCTCGGCGCCAGCGTGCTGTGGCTGCCGCTCGGCTTCGCGGCCGGCTACCTGGCGCTGCTGCTGTTCGTGGCGGCGCCGCTGCGGCGGTTCGGCTCGTACACGATCCCCGACTTCGCCGAGGCCCGCCTGTCCTCGCCGCGGGTGCGGCTGGTGGCGGCGGCCGTGGTGCTGACGATCGGCGGCTTCTACCTCGTGCCGCAGCTGAAGGGCGCGGGGCTGACGATCGGGAGCGTCGCCGGCACGCCGTACTGGGTCGGCGTGGTGGCGGTGGCCGCGCTGGTGGCCCTGACGGTGGTTCTGGGCGGGATGCGCGGCGTGACCTACGTGCAGGCCTACCAGTACTGGGTCAAGACCTTTGGGATCGCGCTGCCGGCGTGCCTGCTGCTGGTGCACCTGGGCGGGCTGCCGGAGCGGGCGGCGCTGTTCGGGCATGAGCTGCCGCGGGCGGGGTCGTCCGGGCTGGTGGTGCAGCTCGAATCGGCCCAGGAGGTCGAGTTTCCCGAGGCGGCCTCCTATTCGATCGGCGGGCGGCGCTTTCGCGCGCCGGCCGGCGACGAGCGCGTGCTCCCCGCCGGCCGGCTGGTGCTGCCGCCGGAGACGGCCGTGCCCATCGCCGACGGAGGCTCTGTCGAGCGGGGCAGCGAGTGGGCCGAGCCGGTGGAGCGCTCGGGACCGGCCTCGCCCGTGTTCGTCTACTCGCTGCTGCTGGCCACGTTCCTCGGCACCATGGGCCTCCCCCACATCCTGGTCCGCTTCTACACGAACCCGGACGGGCCGGCGGCGCGGCGCACCACGGTGCGGGTGCTCGGACTGCTGGGGCTCTTCTATCTCTTCCCGGCGGTGTACGCGGCGCTGGGGCGGGTGCTGACGCCGGAGCTGTACGTGAAGGGAGAGACCGACTCGGTGGTGCTCGAGCTCCCGGAGGCCGCGTGGCCGGGGCTCGGCGGGGAGGTGCTCGCCGCGCTGACGGCGGCGGGAGCGTTCGCGGCGTTCACCTCGACCTCGTCCGGGCTGCTGGTGTCGATGGCAGGCACCCTGTCGCACGACGTGCGGAGGGGACGCGGCGCCGCGGCCGGGGAACGCCCCGTGGAGCGGATGCGGCGCTTCCGCTGGGCCGCCGTGGGCGCGATGGTGGTGCCGGCGCTGATCGCGCTGGCCGCGCGCGGGCTCGACATCAGCGTGCTCGTGGGCTGGGCGTTCGCGCTCGCCGCAAGCACCTTCTGCCCGCTGTTCCTGCTCGGGATCTGGTGGCGCGGTCTGACCGCGCGCGGAGCGATGGCGGGGATGGCGGCGGGCGGGCTGGTGGCGAGCAGCGGGATCGCGGCGACGCTCGTGGCCGAGCCCGCCCCCACGGTGCTCGGCGCGCTGCTGGCGCAGCCGGCCGTGCTGTCGGTGCCCGTGGCGTTCCTGACGATGATCGCCGTGTCGGTCACCGACCGCGAGCGCCCGGCGGGCACCGAGGAGACGATGCTGGCGCTGCACGGCCCCGAGGGGCTGGGGTTGGAGGCGCTGCGGGCGAGAGGCTAGGGGCAGGTCGTGGGCACGAGGGAGCAGAGCTCGCTCGCCGCCTTCTCGAGCTCCGGCCCCTCAGTCTCGATGGCGTCGGCCACCGGGATGAGCGCCGCGCTGGTCGCTTGGAGCCGGCCGAACCCGGCTTCGAGGGCGGCCACGGACGGCTCAAACCCGTCCACGCCGGCGCTCAGCGTGGCCAGGTCGGCGCCCGACCCGGCCGCGCCCGCGAGCGCATCGACGGCGGTGACCAGGGACGCCATGCCCGAGAGCAGCGCGGCCGTCTCGGTCGCCAGGGAGTTGAGTCCCGCCTCCACCGTGTCGAGCCGGCCGCCCAGGGCGCTCGTCGCCGCGTCGAGCGAGTTGACCACCGCCTGGGCGCCGGCGGTCTGCTGTATCAGGCTCACCTGGGACGCGAGGGTCGCGACCGTCGGGGCCAGCTTCTCGGTGGCTGCCCTCACCTTGCTAAGCGCGCCGTCGAGCTCCCCGAGGGCGGAGTCGACCGGGCCGAGACCGCTCTCGAGCGCTTCGACCCGGACTCTCAGGTCCTCGACCTCGGCGATGAGGCCGTCCAGGGCCGTCTGGTCCACCTGACCCTCGAGTCCCTGAAGGGCCGTTCTCAGCGACTCGAGGGAGCCCGTCACGCCCTCGAGGCCCGTCTTGAGAGCTTCGAGCTGCGGATCCTGGGCCTCGATCTTCTGCGCGAGCGGGCCCGTTTCGGCGGCCCGGCTGGACAGTGCGTTCGTCTGCGCCGTCAGGCGCGCCACGACCTGGCCGAGGGGCGTCGTCGGAGGGCCCGCGATGCCGGAGAAACCTGGCAGCGGCACCGTGCCGCCCGGCGCGCCGAGGGCACGCGGCGGTGCCGGGGCGCGGGGCGCAGGCCGGACGACGGTGGCTCGCTTCAACTTGAGCGTGGGTCGCGCGTGCCACCGGAGCCGTACGCGAGCCCGTCTCGAGAGCGACGTCACTCCCTTGACGCGGTCTCCGGCGCGCAGCCCGCGCGGCGAGAGCTGCGACGCGCCGCTCGCGCCGGCGCCGGATAGCCGCAGCCGCGCGCGCGTGGGGACTCGCACGCTCACGTCGCGCGTGCCGAGGTTGAGCGCCCGGCCGACCCGCGGCGTCACCTTGAGCGGAACAGTCACGGCGCCACCCGAAGCGCGCGGCGGACCGGTGACCACCCCCTCGATCTTGATGGTGCGCGCCTGCGCCGCCGCAGGAAGAGCTGCGAGCAGGACCAGCCCGAGGAGGGTCGCCCGCCTGAGGGCGGGGCGATCGACGGTCGGCAGCCTGCAGTCTCGGAGCACGGGAAACTCCTCCCGCGGCGACCCGCACGGACCGTACACCCGTCCCGGGCGCCGACCCCCCGCCGTACGGAAGCGCACAGCCTTCGAGCCTGAAAAGCGATCCGCGGGCGCCCTCGGACCCCGCCCCGCGTGACGACGAGAGGCGCCGACCGGAATCGAACCGGTGTCAACGGCTTTGCAGGCCGCTGCGTAACCACTCCGCCACGGCGCCAGAGGCGTGTCAAGCGTAGCGGGGGTGCTGCACGGCAGGGGGCTGACTCCAGGCCCCGTATCCGTAAGACTTCACGCGACGGGGTGGCGATCAAGGACGCAAAGATCGTGTCGTTCACGGTGCCGGGCGGCAAGCGCGCCGCGGGCGTGGCGCGCCGGTCCGTGCTGTCGTCGAGGGTCGCAGTGCCGTCCGTGATGAGGCAGCGGCTTGCGCTGCTGCTGAGCGAGCTCGTCACGAACTCGATCCAGCACGGCGGTGCCGGCCCCCACGAGACGATCCAGGTGCGGCTCACGTCCACGGTGAAACGAGTCCGCGTGGAGGTCCACGACCCGGGGCCGCGCGGCGGCGAGCCACACGACCGCCTGGAGACCGAGACCGGCGGCTACGGCCTCCTTCTCGTGGACCGCCTCGCCGACGGATGGGGCCGCGAAACCACCGACGCCGGCGGCAGCCTCGCGTGGTTCGAGCTGGACGTGGAGGGCCTCGCAGAGGCCTGACCACCCCGAAACCGCGGCTATACTCCCCCCACTCTGCGGCTGTAGCTCAGTTGGCTAGAGCGTCTGCTTGCCATGCAGAAGGTCGTGGGTTCGAATCCCATCAGCCGCTTCCGAAAGGCCTGAATTTGCAGGTCTTTTTCGTTGACGCAGTCGGCTGGAGCGGTTGCGTGGCCGGGTAGCCATTGGGTAGCCACCCGCACGGCGCGTGGCGAGAGCCCCGAAAAGCAGCCTGTTTGCAGGCAGTTTGTCGCGGACTCGAACCGCTGACCTTCTGTTCATGGCTTCTCCTTCCGACGCGGAAGCGGGAGCGTGCGGTTGATCGGCTAGCCACGCCCCCACGTCGTCCGGAGCAGGCGCCTCGGTGTGGCCTCGGAGACAGCTCCGTTTCGCGCAATGCGATAGCGGCTGACGCGAGCGCTCGCGGTCGTCTGACTGCGGCGCCCGCGCACTGAGCTCGACACACCCTCCGCCGGTAGGCTCGCGAGCCGATGATCTCGCGATCAGGCAGGTCGGAGGCGGGGACGACCGTCGTCGACGTGGTCGCGCGTAGCGTGCTGGAGGCCGGCGGCGACGTCGCGTTCGGTGTCGTCGGCAGCGGCAATTTCACGGTCACCGCGGCGTTCGTCGAGCGGGGCGGGCGCTTCGTCGCGGCGCGTCACGAGGGTGGGGCCGCTTGCATGGCCGATGCGCACGCGCGCGTGACCGGGCGGCTCGGCGTGTGCAGCGTTCACCAGGGCCCGGGTGTCACGAACGCGATGACCGGGATCGCGGAGGCGGCGAAGAGCCGCACGCCGCTGATCGTCCTCGCGGGCGATACGCCCGCCGCCGCGTTGCACTCCAACTTCCGCATCGACCAGGGCGCGATGGTGGACGCCGTCGGCGCCACGGCGGACCGCGTGTACGGCGCCGAGACGGCCGCCCAGGACGTCCGCCGTGCGCTGCGGCGGGCCGTCGTCGAGCGGCGCACCGTGGTGCTGATGCTGCCGCTGGACGTACAGGGCGAGTCGTGTGCGTGGAGCGACGGGATCGTCGTGCGACCGGGCGAGGCGCTGGCGCCGGTGCCGGCGTCGGCGAGCGTCGCTGCGCTGGCCGATCTGCTCCAGGGCTCGCGGCGTGTGGTGCTGCTGGCCGGCCGGGGAGCCGTGCTGGCGCGCGCGGGGGCCGCGCTGGAGCGCTTGGCCGAATGCACGGGCGCGCTGCTGGCGACCTCCGCGATGGGTCACGGCCTGTTCGCCGGGCATCCCTGGAACCTCGGGATAAGCGGGGGCTTCGCGTCGCCGCTGGCGGCCGAGCTGCTGCCGCAGGCGGACGCGATCCTGGCATTCGGTGCCCAGCTCACGCGCTGGACCACGCGTCAGGGCGGTCTGATCGGCGCCGGCGCGCGCGTGGCTCAGGTCGACGTCGAGCTCGAGGCGCTCGGGGCGAACGCCCCGGTTGACGTCGCGGTGCTCGGCGATGCGCGTGCGACCGCGGAGGCGGTGCTGGCCGAGCTGGAGAGTCGCGGCCATCGGGCGCGCGGCTGGCGCGACGCCGCGGTCGGTGCGGCGATCGCCGGCCGGCGCTGGCGCGACGAGCCGTTCGACGACGCGTCGGATTCCGAGCACGTGGACCCGCGCGCTCTCACGATCGCGCTCGACGAGCTGCTGCCCGCCGAGCGCACGGTCGTCGTTGACTCCGGCCACTTCATGGGTTTCCCGCCGATGTACATGCGCGTGCCGGACGCGGCCGGCTTCGTCTTCACGCAGGCGTTTCAGTCGATCGGCCTGGGGCTCGCGAACGCGATCGGCGCGGCGATCGCGCGGCCGGACCGATTGGCGGTGGCATCGCTCGGCGACGGCGGCGCACTGATGTCGATGCAGGAGCTCGAGACCGCGGTCCGCCTGCGGCTGCCCCTGCTCGCGGTCGTGTACAACGACGCGGCATACGGCGCCGAGGTGCACCACTTCCGCCCGCGCGGCCATGATCTCGGGATCGTGCGCTTCCCGGACACCGACATCGCGGCGCTCGCGCGCGGCGCGGGCGCCGAGGCCATCACCGCACGCGCGGTATCCGATCTTGCTCCGATCGGCGAGTGGCTCGCGCGACGCGAGCGCCCCCTGCTCGTGGATGCGAAGGTCAACCCCGACGTCCGCGCGGAATGGCTCGAGGAGGCGTTCCGGTCGCACTGATCGAGAGGAGCAGCATGTCGTCATCGCCGCCTTCCATGTCACCGCTGGCCGCCCTGACCGAGGCGCTCGCCTCCGGCGTCGTCCGCGTCGTGGATCTCACGCAGCCTCTGAGTGAGTCCACCCCCGTGCTGCGCCTGCCGGAGCCGTTCGCGAATACGCCCGGGCTCACCCGGCACGAGCTCAGCCGTTACGACGAGCGCGGGCCCGCGTGGGCGTGGAGCTGGCTGGAGATCGGCGAGCACGTGGGCACGCACTTCGACGCCCCGATCCACTGGATCACCGGCAGGGACGGCGAGGACGTCGCGAGCGTCCCCGCGGCGCGGCTCGTCGGACCGGCGCTTGTGATCGACAAGTCCGCCGAGGCGGCCGCCGACCCCGACTGGTGCCTCTCCGTCGCCGACGTGCGGGCCTTCGAGGCGAAGCACGGGCCGCTGCCGGAGCGCGGCTGGCTGCTGCTGCGCACGGGCTGGGATGCCCGCGCGCACGACCAGGAGGCGTTCCTCAACGCCGACGAGTCGGGTCCGCACACGCCCGGTGTGGAGGCGGAGTGCGCGCGCTGGCTCGCGCACGAGACGCCGATCGTCGGGATCGGCGTCGAGACCGTCGGCACCGACGCCGGCGGCGCGGCCGCCTTCGACCCGCCATTCCCCGTCCACAGCCACTTCCTCGGCGCGGGCAAGTACGGCCTGACCCAGCTCGCGAACCTGGCGCAGCTGCCGCCGACCGGCGCGGTGATCATCGTGGCGCCGCTCAAGCTCGTCGACGGGACGGGCACGCCGACGCGCGTGCTCGCGCTCGTCTGACGGCCCGCCGGCGTCACCCCCCTTTTCGACGGGTGGCAGGATCCCACCCGATGACGTACTCCGACCGGCGCGATGCCTCTCTCGATCTGACCGGGGAGGAGTTCGGCGCACTGCTCGCTGGCGTGACAGCCCTGGCGGAGCAGGAGGTCGCCGCCGCTCGGTTCGGGCGGGTGTTCGAGCGTCCGCCCTCCGCCGCCGAGCTCGACCGCATGATCGGCGCCGATCGGGCGCCCGCCTGACGGGCACCCCTGCGCTAAGCGAGGCGCTGGCGGCCAAGGACGAACTGGTCGGACGGCTGCGACAGAGCAAGTACGTCGACCTGCTGGACGACTACGGGATCGAGTTCCGCCCCGGCCACGCCCGCCTGACCGGCCCGCACAGCGTCGAAGTCGACGGCGACCCCGTGACGGCCGGGGCGATCCTGCTCGCCACGGGTGCCCGGCCGGCGGTTCCGCCCATTCCCGGGCTCGAGGCGACCGGCTTTCTGACCTCAACCGAGGCGCTCGACCTGAACCACGCGCCGCCCCGCCTCGCCGTGATCGGCGCCGGGCCAGTCGGACTCGAACTCGGCCAGATGCTGGGCAACTTCGGCTCGCAGGTCACCTTCATAGCCCGCCGGGACATCGCGCCCCGGGCCGAGCCAGAGGTGGCAGCCGGGCTGCGCGAAGTACTCGAAGCTGCCGGCCACCGGGTGCTCGCCCCTGGGATCACGACCGACGCGAGCGTCGATGAGGGCGACAAGGTGCTGCGCGGCCACACCGACGGGGAGCCGTTCGAGCTGCGTGTCGACGAGATCCTCGTGGCGACCGGACGCACGCCCAACACGGAGGCGCTCGGGCTCGAGGAGGCCGGGGTGGAGCTCGACGACTCCGGCGCGATCGTCGTTGACGCCGAGCAGCGCACGAGCATGTTCCCGATCTATGCGGCGGGCGACGTGACGAACCAGCCCCGCTTCGTGTACGTCGCCGCTGCCGCCGGCGCGGCCGCGGCACAGAACGCGCTGGCAGGCGGCGACCAGCAGCTCGACTCCGCGGCGCTTCCGCAGGTCGTGTTCACCTCGCCCGCGATCGCCCAAGCGGGGATCACGGAAGCCGAGGCACGCGAGCACGGAATCGACGTCGAGACCAGCGTGCTGCCGCTCGAGGCGGTCCCGCGCGCGCTCGTGAAGGGCGACACCCGCGGGCTCTTCAAGCTCATCGCCGAGGCCGGCAGCGGCCGTCTGCTCGGGGCGAGCATCCTCGCCGAGGGCGCACCTGAGGTCATCCAGAGCGCAGTCCTCGCGATCGCGCATGGACTGACCGTGGACGAGCTCGCCCGCACGTGGGCGCCCTACCTGACGATGGCCGAGGGCCTCAAGCTCGCCGCCCAGACATTCAAACGCGACGTGTCGAAGCTCTCATGCTGCGCCGCCTGACCCAAGGAGACGAGCGATGACAATTGCCCAGCAGGCGCCGTTCCAACTGCCCGAGCAGCCGCACGAGGTCGACATCGTCGCAAAGTACTTCCGCGGCTTCGGCGACCCCACCCGCCTCCGGATCCTCGAGGCGCTGACCGAAGGCGAGCGCTCCGTCGGCGAGCTCGTCGAGCTGATCGACGCCCCGCAGCCGAAGGTCTCGGCCCACCTCGCCTGCCTGCGCTGGTGCGGCTTCGTGGACACCCGCCGCGACTTCCGCACGGTCTACTACCGCGTCGCCGACAAGCGCGTGCTGAAGATGCTCGAACTCGCACACGCCCTGCTCGAGGACAACGCCGAACACGTCGCCGCCTGCCGCCGGATCGACGGCAACCCTGCTGAGCGAGCGGGCGCCGGCCCGAGCTAGCGGCCGTTCACGCGCCCGGGTCCGGCGGCGGCAGACGGACGGCGCCGAATAGCCCTCCGGGCAGCGGTCGGCGCGGCTCGCGCACGCCAGCGGACCCGAAGCCCGGCGGAAGATCCCCACAGCCGAAGCTGGTCGCCGCACGGGTCCGCCAGACCCTCCAGCGATGACAGCCCGGCTCGCGTTGCACCCACACCGCGCGGCCGAACGCGCCGACACCGAGAGCGAATCCACCGTGATGCGAGCGGCTGGCGTAGACCACGATCCCCAAGTATGCCGGACCGTGACGCGCCACCCGACTTCGTACTCGTCGCGGCCCGTGGAGCTCGATGACAGCTATCCGTCTTCAGCGACTACGCCGCCGTCCGCAACCGCTTCGACGATACGCAGGTCGCGCTCCGCTCCATCGCCCAGCGCGCTTAAGGCCCGCTGGTAGCCGGGGCTCTCGTACGCGGCCACCGCCTGGTCGACACTGTCAAACTCGATCACGACAGTGCGCTCCATCACGCCGGCTTCGAAGACCCTCGCCGGCTGGCCGCGCGCCAAAAAGCGCCCGCCACACGCGCGCATGACCGGGCCCGCAAGCTCGACGTAAGCGGCGAGCTTCTGCGGGTCCGTTACCGAACGAAAGGTGTTAATCCAGTAGGCCTTGGCCATGATCCACCCGCGCGGCTCCTTCGGGTCACCGAGTGACAGCGGCGTCGCCAGCCTTAGCCGCCGCCTCGTTCGCTCGCTCTAGTCCGGCAGCGATCAGGGCTGCCTCCTCGGCGCTCAGCGTCTCCACGAACGTCTCGCGCAGCACGCGCGCATACACCGGCCACATCTTCCGAAGCATCTCCTGTCCCGCGTCGGTGAGGACCGCGTACAGGCCACGCCCGTCGTCCGCGGCCGGTTGGCGGCGCAGGAACCCGGCTGCCTCGAGGCGATCGACGAGCTTGGTCGCCCCGCCACGACTCACCGTGAGTCCCTCGGCCAGCTCGGCCATGCGAGCGCGCCTGCCCGGCGCGCGGCGGACGGCCCACAGCACGTCGTACCACGCGAGCGGGGGCAGATCGGCTTTCGCGAGCGCGTCTTCGACGCGAGCGACGATCCCCGCATGAGTGTTCAGCACCGACCGCCAAGCGGCGAGGTGCGGCTCGGGAACCCCTCGACTCATGCCCGAAGCATATCCGAAACTGGTTTACATGGAAACTAGCTCCTGCTACTCTCGCGACCAGAGGTAGTTTCCGTGGAAATCAATTACAGCGCCGACGGCGCGAAGAGGAGCGAGATGTCCGAGTTCGAAAGCAAGGTGGCGGTCATCACGGGCGGCGGGGGCGGTATAGGTAGGGCCACGGCGGCCCGGCTGCTTGAGGAGGGCTCGTCGGTCGTCCTCTCAAGTCGGCGGCAGGAGGTGCTCGACGCCGCGCGGAGTGAGCTCGACCCAGCCGGTGAGCGCGTCTCGCTTGTCGCCGGCGACGTCAGCTCGCCCGCGGCAGCCGAGCGGCTCATCGGGGCGGCGCTCGAGCGCTTCGGCCGCGTCGACGTGCTCGTGAACAGCACCGGCATCTTCCGGCCGGTGCCGTTCCTCGAGCAGACCGAGGAGCACATGGAGGAGGCGCTCGACTCGATCCTCCGCCCCACTTACTACACGTCCCAGGCCGCCGCGCGGGCGATGGTCGAGAACGGCGAAGGGGGCGCGATCGTGAACGTCGGCTCCATGTGGGCGATCGACGCCATCACGGTGACGCCGACCAGCGCGTACTCCGCCGCGCAGGCTGGCCGCCACTCGCTCACGAAGAACCTCGCGATCGAGCTGGCCCCGCACCGGATCCGCGTGAACACAGTCGCGCTCGCGTTCGTCGAGACGCCCGCCTACGAGCGCTTCATGACCCCCGAGGAGGCGCGCGAGGTGCTCGACTCGGTCAACGCCTTCCACCCACTCGGCCGTCACGGCCGCCCAGAGGACGTCGTCGAGGCGATCCTGTTCTACGCGAGCGACCGCGCGCGCTGGATAACCGGGACCACGATCCCGGTCGACGGAGGCGTCCTCGCCGGCCGCAACGCCCCACCCGCGGCCGTGGCCGAGCCGGCGGCTGCCTGAACCGCGCCTCGTCGCACCGCAGAGCGAATGTATGTGCCATGCCGACCTGACCGGGCTCGACCGAGTGGGACACCGACGAAGCCACCGCTAGGTGTGGGGACACATGCCGACGCGAACGCGCACTTGCGCTTCGCGCGAAACGGAGCTGTCTCCGGGGTCGCGCTGAGGCGCTGCTGCGGACGACGAGCCACAGCACACGAGCCCGCGCCAGCGGCGGCGCGGTCGCGGCTCGTTGCTAGTGCCCGGATCCGTCCAGTTCGGACTCGGCGCGTTTCAGCAGGACGGCGTTGGTCGCGACGATGATCGAGCTGGCCGACATCAGAAGGGCCGACCATTCTGGGCGCAGCTCGATCCCGGTGGAGGGAAACAGCACGCCGGCGGCGATCGGGATCGCCGCGATGTTGTAGATGGAGGCCCAAACGAGGTTTTGCTTCATCTTGCGCACCGTTGCGCGCGAGAGGCGCATTGCGCGGACGATGTCGAGCGGGTCCGAGCGTGTGAGCACGACGTCGGCCGTTTCCACCGCGACGTCGGTTCCGGCTCCGATGGCGAGGCCGATGTCGGCTTGGGCCAGGGCCGGCGCGTCGTTGACGCCATCGCCGACCATCGCCACCTTCTTGCCTTCCTGCTGGAGCCTGGCGACGTGGTCGGCCTTGTCCGCGGGCAGCACCTCCGCGAGCACCCGGTCGATGCCGAGCTCGCGGCCCACCGCCTCTGCGGTGCGGCGGTTGTCACCCGAGATCATCGCCACTTCGAGGCCGAGCTCCTTGAGCGCGGCGATCGCCGCGCGCGCGCTCGGACGAATCTGGTCGGCCGCAGCGACCAGCCCGGCCGCGCGGTCGTCGACGGCGACGTACATGGCCGTCTTTCCCTCTGCCGCGAGGCGCTCGGCCTGTTCGGTGAGGCCGTCGGCGCTGATGCCCTCGCGCCGCAGGAGCCGGGCGTTCCCGACCGAGAGCCGGCGCCCATCGACGGTGGCTCTCAGTCCCTGCCCGGCTATGGCTTCGAACTCGTCGGGTTGGGCTAGTTCGAGGCCGCGCTCGCGCGCGGCGCGCACGATCGCGGTGGCGAGCGGATGCTCGGAGCCCTGTTCGGCGCTGGCGACGAGCCGCAGCAGCTCGTCGTCTGGGCGATCGTTCGACGCAATCAGGTCGGTAATCGCCGGCTCGCCCAGGGTCAAGGTGCCGGTCTTGTCGAGCGCGATCGCGTCGAGCGCCCCGATGCCCTCGAGCGTGGCCGCGTCCTTGATGAGGATGCTGTGGCGTGCGCCGATGCCGGTGCCGACGGCGACCGCGGTCGGGGTGGCGAGGCCGAGCGCGTCCGGACAGGCAATCACGACCGCGCTGATCGCAAAGGTCAGCGAGCGGAGGAAGTCCTCGTCCGAGAAGAGCGTCCAGGCGGCGAAGGTCAGCAGCCCGGCCGAAATGGCGACGATGACGAGCACGCCGGCGGCCCGGTCGGCGAGGCGCTGGCCTGGCGCCTTCGAGTTCTGGGCCCGCTCGACGAGGTCGATGATCTGGCCCAGCGCCGTGTCTGCGCCGATCTTCGTCGCTTCGAACGCGAGAGTCCCGGACTGGTTGACCGAGCCGCCGATCAGCTCGTCGCCGACGTCCTTCTCGACCGGGATCGACTCCCCCGTGAGGAGGCTCTCGTCGATCGAGCTCGACCCGCTCTGGACGACGCCGTCGACGGGCACCCTGTCTCCCGGTCTGAGCCGGATGACATCGCCGACCACGATGTCCGACGTGGGCAGCTCGAGCTCGTGCCCGTCGCGGATCACGGTCGCCGTGGGCGGCACGATGTCGAACAGCGCCCGCAGGCTGTCGCTGGTCCCTTTGCGGCTCTTCATCTCCATCCAGTGGCCGAAGAGCACGAACGTGACCAGCATCGCCGCGGCCTCGAAGAAGGTCTCCTCGCCGCTCACCGTCAGGAACACGCTCGCGAGCCAGGCGGCGAGCACGCCGGTGGCCACCAGCACCGCCATGTTGAGCGCCCGGTGGCGCAGCGAGGTCCATGCCCCGCCGATGAAGATCCAGCCCGCGTACCAGACGATCGGTGTCGAGAGCGCGAGCATCAGCCAGTTGCGTGCGTCGATGGAGTCGAGCAGCTCGAGCCCGAAGGTGTTGACCGCCAGTGGCGAGAGCAGCACAACGGGAACCGTGAGCGCGAGCGCGACGACGAAGCGGTTGCGCATGTCGCGCTCCATCGCCGCGGCCAGCGTGGGGTCAGACATGTCGTGCGACATGCCGCCGTGGCCTTCATGCGTCGCCTCCTGGGAGGGATTGTGGTGGTGCTGCTCGGCGCCGGTGTGGGGCAGCTCGTACTGCATCCGGTCGCATTTGGTGCCGCAGGTGATCGGCGCGAGCTGGGCGGTATGAGCGAGGCGGCCGGTGCTGGCTCCTCCCGGGTCCCCCTCACAGCAATAACCGCGCTCACGGACCGCCTGCCGGACCGCCGCTTCATCGGTCACCGTCGGGTCATAGGCGACGCGCAGCTCGGCGTCCCGGTAGTCGAGCTGAGCCGACCGCACGCCGTCGAGCGCGCGCACCGTCTCGAGCAGGGCGTCCGCGCAGCAGGTGCAGCGCAGGTCCTCCACGACGCATGAGGCGAAGACCTGCCCGCGGCGTGTCGCGTCTGCGGTCACCAGCCTCCCTGATAGCAGAGTGCAGGGCCCAGCTCCTGGCGGCGCGTGGCTGCGCCGGGGATCGCGAACGTCACCACCACGTGCCGACGTAGGGGCCGAAAGGCGTACGCCGGACGGGGTGCGAGTGGCGGGCTGCGTGCGGGGCGCCGCCTGCTCTGGCTGGTGGCGGTCGCCGTCATGACTGCCAGGCCGAGCGCCGAGCCGACCTGGTAGCGGTCTATCCGCGCAGCTACCCCGCCGTCGCGCCGTGCTCGCGGACGAGCCGGACGATCGGCTCGGGAGCCTTCACGGGCGAACCGGCATCGAACGGGGGCTGTGGGTCGTACTCGATCGAGAGCTGGACCGCCTGCGCCACGTCGTCCCCGGCGATCAGCTGCACGAGGCGCAGACCCATGTCGATGCCGGATGACACGCCCGCGGCGGTCACCACCTTCCCCTGCTCGACGACGCGCTCGAGCGTGGGCTCGGCGCCGAACGCCCGCAAGCGATCGAAGAACAGCCAATGGGTCGTGGCACGTAGGCCATCGAGCACGCCGGCCGCTCCCAACAACAAGGCGCCGGTGCACACCGACGTGGTCCAGCGCGAGCTCTGATGGACGTGCCGGATCCACGCGACAAGCTCGTCGTGGGGCTGATCGCGGGTGCCGCTCCCACCCGGGACGACGACGACGTCGGGCTGGACAACCTCCCCCAGTCCGCGATCGGCCGTCAACGACAACGCGCCCGTGTCGGTGCGCTTTGGCCCAGGCTCCGCGGCAACGAAGACGACGTCGGCGCCGGGGAGCCGACTGAGCACTTCGTAGGGGCCGATCGCATCCAGCGCCGTCAGTCGCTCGAACAGGGGGATGGCGATCTGCACGGTCTCTCAGCCTAGGGCGTGCTGCTTGCCGCGACCTCCTACGAGTGCGCGTGCGAGTAGTCGTCGTAGCGCCAGAGCATCACGCCGAGCATCGCCGGGATCATCACGGCGTGCTGGACGCCCAGCGCCGTGCCGGATTCCAGCGCGCCGGCCCAGGCCAGGGCGGCCGCGATGACGGACGGACGATCATCGACAGCGCAATCTCGACGTTTCGCGCGGCGGCGTGACCGCGGTAGCGCATCCAGGCGACCATGGGGACGGTCATGCTGAACGCCACACCGCGCGCGTCTCGCGTACGGCTACTGGCGCACCTTCTCGGCCGTTTGCTCCCTCGACAGCGCGCGGCGGGCGCGCCGGAACCGCGCCGACGCAATGTGGCGGTTGAGTCGCGCCGCCGCGTGGAACGGGCGGTCGCCCAGCAGGATTCGCAGGGCCAGGCGAAGCGTGCCGGCGTCGGAGTTGGTCGGTGTGCCGGTGTCGAACGGAGGCTGTGGGTCGTACTCGATGACCAGCTGGAGCGACTCGGCCAGCTTGCGGCCGTGGACGCGCTCGGTGAGCGCCAGGGCCATGTCAATGCCCGCCGACACCCCCGCGCCGCTGATGTGGTTGCCCTGCCAGACCACGCGGTCGCCGACGACCTCGACGCCCATCGCGCGGAGGTTGTCCCGGAAGCCCCAGTGCGTCGTCGTCTTCTTGCCCTCCAGCAGCCCCGCGGCGGCGTAGAGCCCCGCGCCTGTGCAGACCGACGCCGTCCACTGGCAGCCCGGCGCAGCGCCGCGCAGCCACTCGATCAGGACGTGGTCCTCCAGGACGGGTAGCGGATTGCCGCTGCCTGGGACGACGATGAGATCCGGAGCCGGGAGGCTGTCCGGAGTGTCGGTCGGGATGACCGTCAGCCCGGCGTCGCAGCGCACCGGCTGGAGCGAGCTCGCCGCGAAGCGGACCTCCGCGCCAGGCCAGCGAGAGATGACCTCGTAGGGGCCGACCAGATCGAGCGCCGTGAAGTCGGGGTAGGGGACGTAGGCGATCTTCACTCGGTCACCTCGAAGCTGAACATCATGCCGCTCTCGTGGTGCTCGGCGATGTGGCAGTGCGCCATCCAGCGGCCGACGTTGGTGACGTCGAGCAGGATGTCGACCGTCTCGCCGGCGCGCACCAGCACCGTGTCCTTCCAGACCAGGTTTGGCTCGACCACGCCGTCCCGGCTGAGGATCAGGAAGCGTCCGGCGCCGTGCACGTGGAACGGGTGGTGCATCGGATGGTCGCCCGCCATCTCGTTGACGAGCCGCATCTTCACCCTGTCGCCGACCCGGAACGTCCAGTCGATCGCCGCGTTCTCGGCACCCGTCTCCCGGTCGATGATCTTCCAGCGCATGTTTGCCGGCGTCGTCATCCGGTTGACCTCGACCATGTCGTCCTCCCACTCGATCCCGTCCGCCGTCGCGTGGGCGTGGCCGTGCTCGTGTCCCTCGTGGCCGTGCTCGTGTCCCTCGTGGCCATGCTCGCCTCCTGCGTGGACATGCTCGTGTCCCTCGTGGTGGGCTCCGCCGGCTTCCGCGACCAGCTCGGCGGGAAGCAGCTTCATCCCGCATTCGGGGCAGTGGCCTGGCTCTTCGCTGACGACCTCCGGGTGCATCGGGCAGACGTAGGTTCTGGCCGGAGCCTCGACGGGCAGAAGCTTCATCCCGCATTCGGGGCAGTGCCCCTGCTCGTCGCTGACGACGTGCGGGTGCATCGGGCAGGCGTAGACGACTGGTCCTGCCGGCGCTTCCATGTCCATCTCGGCGAGGAACGCAATGGTCTTGTCGGGCTGGGCGTCCACGAACGGAAGGATCCGCTCCCGTTCCGCCGCCATGTCGGCGTTGGTGCGCAGGGCCCCGTACTGCTCGTCGAGTGACGGCTCGGCGCGCCGCTCGCCCACACGGATGGCGGCCAGCGGGTAGATCCGCTCCGGGGTTCGGTGCTCCAGCACCAGGTCGCCCGGCTCGTCGAAGAGGACGTCGATCACGACGCGCTCGGAGGGGGCGAGGACGACGTCGTCCACGAATTCTTCGTGCTCGACGTGACCGCTGTCGCCGCCTACGAGCTTCATGCGCGCGCCCGGCAGGGCGACCTTGAAGACGCGCGTATTGGCGGTGTTGGTCAGGTAGAGCCGCACGACCTCGCGGAGCTTGGCGTCGAGCGCGAGATCGGTCTGCCCGTTCACGAGCAGCACGTCCCCGAAGCGACCCATCGCGGCATACGTCGTCTCGACGCGGCTGAACGGCGCGACCTTGCCGTCCTCCAGCAGAATGTCGTCGAGCGTGAGGGCCAGCTCGCGGTGGACCGGAGGCCAGTAGTCGGGCTCGGCCGGCTCGACCAGGACGTTCGCGTACAACCCCATCTCCTGGCCGTAGTCCTCCCGGATGTGCGGGTGGTACCAGTAGACCCCCGGATCCGGGAAAGTGACCCGCGCCTCGAAGCGCTCGCCAACCGCCATCGGTGTCTGCGTCTCATGCGTCCCGTCGTAGCGGTTCTCAAGCCGCAGGCCGTGCCAGTGCACGGTGGCCTCCATGTCGCCCTGGTTCTCGATGTGGACGATCAGCTCCGATCCCTCCCTGACCCTGAGGATCGGGCCGGGGATCGAGCCGTTGTACGCCAGCATGCGGACCGTGGTATCGCCGAGCCGCTTGGCGACGGGGGCGATCCGCAGATCGAACCGGTCGCCGTCGGACAGCTCGACCAGCTCGGGCGGCTGGGCCTCGGGAAGCCCCTCGATCTCGGTCGGGAAATGGTCTCGTGTCGTGCTCATGTCGGTCTCCTATGCGGCCCGTTCGGCCGGCAGCGGGTCGGCCTGCGCCGGCCTGAAGCTGTTGATCTTTTGCACGATGTGCTCGGCGTCGTCCTTGACCCACCCGAGCAGCGCCGAGCCCCTGGTGTGCTGCCACGACAGCCCGAGGAAGTACAGACCCGGCGAATCCGTCACCCCGCGCCGGTGCACCAGGCGGCCGGCGTCGTGGAAGACCGGCACGTCCACCCAGGAGTGATCGACGCGGAAGCCGGTCGCCCAGATGACCGCGTCCACGTCGAGCTTCGTCCCGTCGCTGAACACGACGGTCGACCCCGCGGCGTCGACCGCTCTTTCATGTAGGAGGACCCCGTAGCGGCGCCGAATCGCCCGGGGAGTCGAGCCGATCAGCGTGTCCCGCCCCTCCATCCGCCTGCCTATGCGCGAATCGCGGGTCTTGCGGATCAGCCCGGTGGCGTCCAGGTACCAGAACAGGTCCCGCCCGAGGAGACGCTGCGGCAGTGGCGTCTGGCGCGACCCGATCGAAAGATGCACCTCGCGCGAGGCCGACAGCTCCTCCGCGATCTGGAAGCCGGTGTTCCCACCGCCGACCACGAGCACGCGCCCATCCGGAATGCCGTCCGGCGACCGGTAGTCGGTGCTGTGCAGCTGGACCACGGCCGGGTCGAGGCGCTCGGCGATCTTCGGCACGAACGGCACCTGGAAAGGACCCGTGGCCACGACGACCTGATCGCCCTCATAGGCCCGGTCGTCGAGCTCGACCACGTAGCCGGCGCCAGTCTTGCGGACCGCGCGGACCCGACTGTCGAGCTCGACGGGCAGGTCGAAGTGGCGGGCATAGCCCGTGAGGTAGTCCGCGACCTCATCCCGGCTCGGGTAGCGGTCCGGGTCACCCGGGAACGGGAGCCCGGGAAGGGCGTTGTAGCGTGCCGGGGTGAACAGCTTGAGCGAGTCCCAGCGACCGCGCCATGCCGCCGCGGGCTCGGCGGCCGCCTCCAGGATCGTGAAGCGGCCCCCCTGCCGGGCCAGGAAATAGCCGATCGCAAGTCCGGCCTGGCCGCCACCGACCACGATTACGTCATGGCGCCCGGTGGCGCTGGTTTCAGTCATTCCTTGGGCCTCCCTATCGGTTGGGCCGCGTCGGCGGGTGCGAGCCCGGAACCGGCGCGGAGGGGGCGGGCTAACAACGATAGGCGCACCTTCGCGCCATGACTCGCCCTGGCGGCGCGGGGGGCGCGGGCTTCCCCGCGCCCCCGATGCCGCTTCGACACCGCTGGCGCGCGCCGGCGGGCTGTGCCTCCAGCTCGAGCCGCGGCATCCGCCGATCGTGCCAGCGCGGCAGCCACCAGTTGCGCGCTCAGCACGAACGCCGCGAACGCCGCGAAAACCGCGAAAACCGCGAACACCGCGAACACCGCGAACACCGCG
>DASZJZ010000144.1:0-6102 GCA_035947555.1 Thermoleophilaceae bacterium
CTCGCGAGCGGCCGGCCGGCCCATCCGGATTCCGGCCTGGCGATGGGCTGCTGCCAGCCGCCGGGCGGGACGGGGCCGCCGTAGCGAGGGGCGGTCTCCGGGCCGGGATCAGGCGGCGCGTAGCCGGGCGGGCCCTGCGGAGCAGGCGGGGGCGCCTGCGGCCCGGGCATGGGCGCTTGCGGCCCCGGGCGCGGCGCCTGCGGCCCGGGCGGCGTCTCAGGCCCAGGGGGCCGCTCCGGATTGGGGCCGTCAGGGGGAGGCGATCCGCGTTCCATGCCGCGAATGTAAGCAGCGCCGGTGGATCGCCGCGATCTCAGCGAACCTCGGCGCCCGGCTCCGGCGCGGCGTCCTCGCCGCGGTCGCCCGGCTCCAGCACGATCTTCTCGCCGCGACGCAGGAAGCGGAGGCCCAGGGCGACCGAGGCGAGCAGCGCCATCGCGGCCAGCGTGATCTGCACGCTCAGGAGGCCCTCGCGCGTCCAGTACACGTCCTCCAGCTCCAGCAGCAGCGCGGACTCGTCGAGCGTGAGTCCCATCCCGATCCCGAACGGCACGGCCAGCCATGGCTCGAGGTCTTCGTCCCGTGTGACGATCGCGGCCGAGCCCGAGATGAACGCCACCACGATCCCCGGCACGAAATGGTGGATGTGCCGACGGCCGACGCGCACGTTGCGGAACGGGCCGAACCTCGACCGGTGGCGGAGCAAGTAGGTGATCGCGCGTGCCGTGAGGAACGAGCCGACGAACGAGCTCAGCAGGTTGAACATCGCGTTCTCGCGCGAGGAACCCCCCAGGTAGCCGGCCCGAGCCACCTGCGCGGTCTCACCCACCGCCTCCTCGGCGGCGAGCAGGAGGCTCGGGGCCTCCTTTGGAAGCGGCGCCGAGCCGCGCCGCCAGACACGGCCGATCTCGCCTACGAGCACGGTCCCCACGGTGAGCGCGGCGCCGCCCCCGAGCACGAGGGTGCCGCGCCCCGGAGCGAGGGACTTCCGCCGCCGGCGGCGCACGACCAACGCGATCGGGTCAGGCAAGCTGTTCCGCCTCCCCCACCTCACGCACCACCTCCGCCGGCACGCCCAGCGCCACCATCCGCGCCGGCACGTCGCGCGTGACCACCGCGCCCGCGCCCACGAACGCCTCCTCGCCGACTTCCACCCCAGGCAGCAGCACCGCGCCCCCGCCGATGCGGCAGGCGCGCCGCAGCAGCGGCCCGCGCAGCTTCTCGCCGCGGCGGCGGCCCGCGGTCGGATCGTTTGTAAGCACCACCCCGGGGGCGACGAACACGTCGTCCTCGAGCACCGACCAGGCCGTGATGTAGGCGCCGGTCTGGAGCTTCACGCGCGCCCCGATCCTTACGTCGTTCTCCACCGAGGCGCCCCGTCCGACTACGGTCTCGGTGCCGATGTCCGTCCGTTCGCGGACGTGTGCCTGGTCGGCCACCACGCAGCCGTCGCCGATCGTCGCTCCCGCGACCACCACCGCGGCAGCGCCCACGGTCACCCCCTCGCCGAGCACTGCCGGCGGCGGCGGCTCCCGCGAGCTGGTGGAGTAAGCCCCGAGCGACGGCGGCTTGCCGAGCACGCAGCCGTCGCCGAGCCGGACCCCGGATCCCACCACGGTCCCGGCGTGCACCACGACGTTGCCGCCGACAGCGGCGTCGTCCGGCAGCTCCACCCCCGCGCCCAGAAGCAGGCCCGGCGCCCGGTCAGACGGGCGCAGCACGCGAGCTCTCCTCCAGCGACCGCTGGAGCGCCTCGAGCACCCGCACCACGCGAAGCCCCGCCTCGCCGCCGGAGCGCGGCTCCCCGCCGTCCCGCACCCGCTCCACGAAGTGGCGGCACTCGATGAAAAGCGGCTCCTCGTTGGGCACCCGCGGCGAGAAGATGTCCCCAGAGCGCGCGATGTACTCGCCGTACGACGAGAAGCTCTCGTCGAAGCCCTTGTCGTAGACGGTGAGCTTGCGCTCGAGCTCCATGTCGTCGAACGTCGCCATCTTGCGCGACCCGACCACCGTGAAGCGGCGCTCCTTGTGCGGGTCGAGCCAGGACAGGTGCATGTGGGCAGCCAGGCCCGACGGGAAGCGCAGGTAGCAGAACACCACGTCCTCGATGCCCTCCTGCATGTAGCTCTCCCCCACCGCACGGCACTCGTAGGGCTCCTCCCCGGCCAGCCGCAGCAGGACCGAGACGTCGTGGGCGCCGAGCGACCAGAGCGCGTTCTCGTCCGGCCGCAAGACGCCGAGGTTGAGCCGGTTCGAGTACAGGTAGCGGACGTCGCCGAGCTCGCCCGAGTCGATCAGCTGCTTCAGCATCTCCACGCCCGGGTGGTACTCGAGCAGGTGCCCCACCATCAGCACGCGCCCGGACTCGCTCGCCGCCTCCACGACCCGCTCGGCCTCCTCCACGGAGCGCCCCAGCGGCTTCTCGACGAAGCAGTGCTTCCCGGCGCGAAGCACTCGCTCGGCCAGCTGCGCGTGCGTGGGCACCGGCGTGGCGAGGGCGACGGCGTCGAGCTCGTCGTCGTCGAGCAGATCCTCCAGCGAGGTCGTCGAGCGAGCGCCCGGATAGGCGGCCGCGTGGCGCTCGACCCGCTCCGGCGACGCGTCGCAGATCCAGGCGACCTCGGCCAGGCGACTGAAGTTGCGCGCGAGGTTCGGGCCCCAGTAGCCGAGCCCGGCGACCCCGATGTTCACAACCGAACCAGGTTCGGCGCCTCGATGCCCCGCGTGACACCGCGGAAGTCGACCACCAGCGGCGACTCCTGCACGAGCCGCTCCACGTCGAGGCCGGGATGGGCGGTCACGATCACGACGCAGTCGGCGTCGTCGGGCCACTCGCTGCGCAGCCCGAGATCCGACAGTTCGGGCACGAACTCGTCGAAGTAGGTCACCTCGGCGCCCTGCTCCCGCAGCAGCCGGATGATCCGCAGCGCAGGCGACTCGCGCAGGTCACCCACGCCCGGCTTGTAGGACACGCCCACGATCGCCACACGGGAGCCCTTGACCGGCTTCACCTGGTCGTTCAGAGCGCGGGCGATCCGCTCGACGCAGAAGTACGGCATCCGCTGGTTCACCTCGCCGGCGAGCTCGACGAACTCGGTCTGCATGTCGAACTCGCGCGCCCGCCAAGCCAGGTAGAAGGGGTCGACCGGCAGGCAGTGCCCGCCCATCCCCGGGCCGGGCTTGAAGGACATGAAGCCGTACGGCTTGGTGGCTGCCGCCTCCACCACCTCCCACACGTCGATGCCCATCCGGTCGCAGAGGATCGCGAGCTCGTTCACCAGCGCGATGTTCACGGAGCGGAAGACGTTCTCGAGCAGCTTGGTCAGCTCGGCCTCCTCGGGGCCGGTGACCGGCACCACCTCGTCGCAGACGAGGTCGTACAGCTCGACCGCCCGGCGCAGGCACTCGTCGGTGAGCGCGCCGACGATCTTGGGCGTGTTCCGCAGCGTGTAGTCGGTGCGACCCGGGTCGATCCGCTCGGGCGAGAAGGCGAGGTGGAAGTCGCGGCCCGCCGCCAGGCCCGACTCCTCGAGCAGCGGGGCAAAGCGCTCGCGCGTGGTACCGGGGTAGGTGGTGGACTCGAGCACCACGAGCTGGCCCTCCTGCAGCACGCCGGCCAGAGCCGTGCCGGACGCCATGAGCGGCTGCAGGTCGGGCTCGCGGTTGCGGGTGAGCGGCGTGGGAACGGCCACGACCACGGCGTCGACCTTGGCGAGCCCGGCGTAGCGGGTGGTGGGATGGAATCGCTCCCGGATGCCCGCGAGCGCCTCAGCCGAGACATCCTCCACGTGCGACCGGCCGGCGGCGAGCGACTCGACCACGCGCCCGTCGGTGTCCACGCCCACCACGTCGTGGCCGGCCTCGGCGAAGGCAACCGCGAGCGGCAGCCCAACGTACCCCAGGCCGACGATCCCGATCCTCATCGTGCTCGGCGCCGAGAGCAGGATCGCCGCCCGGCGTGATCGAGGACACCGCTCATAGCCGCGCAGTGTAGGCCGCGACCACGTCGCGAACCCGCTCTGCAGCCCGCCCGCCGCCGTACAGCTCGGGCCGCTCGGCGGGCGGCGTGCGCTCCAGCGCAGCGAGCGCCGCCTCGCGATCGAGGTCCACCAGCGTGTTCCAGCCCGTCTCCACCGTCTCGACCCATTCCGTCGTGTCCCGCAGAGTCACGCAGGGAACGCCGAGCAGGTAGGCCTCCTTCTGCACCCCGCCCGAATCGGTGAGGATCGCGCGCGCGTGTCGAGCGAGCTCGAGGAAGTCGAGGTAGCCGAGCGGGGCGATCACCTCCACGCCCTCCAAGCGCTCGATCAGCAGTGTCCCCTCGAGCCGGTCGCGCGTGCGGGGATGGGCGGGGAAGATCACCCGGAGGCCCGTGGCGGCCCGCAGCGCGGCGAGCAGGTCGACAAGGAGGGCGAGCCGCTCGGGGCTGTCGACGTTGCCCGCCCGGTGCGCGGTCACGGCGAGGTAGCCGCCGGGCTCGAGTCCCATGTCGGCCAGCACCGTGGAGCGCGCGGCCGCGATGTCGCGGAAGGCGAGCGAGACGTCGGCCATCACGTCGCCGACCAGATGGGCCTCGCCGGGGGCGCTCTCGCGCTTGAGGTTCGCCATCGCCGTGGGCGTGGAGCAGAGCAGCAGGTCGCTGGCGTGGTCGGTGAGGGCACGGTTCAGCTCCTCCGGCATGGTGCGGTCGAACGAGCGCATGCCCGCCTCCACGTGTCCGAGCCGGAAGCCCGCCTGCGCGGCGGCGAGGGCGCCGCCGAGCGTCGAGTTGGTGTCCCCGTAGACCAACACGAGATCGGGCTCGAGCTCTCTCAGCACCGGCTCGAGCGCGCCCAGGATGCGAGCGGTCTGCGCCGTGTTGGTGCCGGATCCGGTGCCGAGCTCGCGGTCCGGCGCGGGAATTCCGAGCTCGTCGAAGAACACCTTCGAGAGCTCGTCGTCGTAGTGCTGCCCGGTGTGCACGATCTGCTCGTCGTGATCCTCGCGCAGCAGACGGGACACGGCTGCCGCCTTCACGAACTGCGGGCGGTTGCCGATGATCGTGACGATTCGCACGGAGGGGCCTAGCGCGGGACGGGAGAGGCGCTAACGCCCGAGTTCCTCGTCCACGTGGGCCCGGAACGCCTCGGCGGCCTCGCGGGTCCGCGGTCCCTCCTCGAACTCCACCTCCTCGACCGCCCCGATCGACTGCACCTCGCGGATGGTCGAGGCGAGGAACGCCTCGCTTCCCGCGTACAGGTCGTCCAGCGTGCACGGGCGCTCCTCGGCCTCGAGGAGCCTCATGACCCGGTCGCGGGTGATCGACGCGAGGATGTGCTCGCTGAGCGGAGGGGTGCAGAGCCTGCCGTCGCGATCGACCCAGAAGAGCGTGGAGGTGGGCGCCTCTAGCACGCGGCCGTGGGGGGTCACGAGCAGCGCCTCGTCGAAGCCGCGCTCCTGCGCCAGGCGGGTGCAGAGCATGTTGGCGCCGTACGAGAGGGACTTGATCCCGTCGAGCACGTGCGTGGGCGCGTAGGTGACCACGGCGAGCCGCGCCCTCGGCGGCTTCGGCGTGAGCGGCTCGGTGAGGAGCAGGCGACGGCCGCCACGGGTGATGACGACGCGAAGCACGCCGTCGAACGACGGGCCGCCGCGCGCCTCGAGCAGCTGGGGGATCTCCGTCTCGAGCTCCGCGCGGAACACGTCGGGCAGGCGCAGGTTCGCTCCCGAACGCTCGAGCCGGTCGAGGTGTTCGCGAAGCGCGAACGGCACGCCGTCGTATACACGGATCACCTCGAACACGCCGTCGCCGCGCAGGAGGCCCTCGTCGGTTGCCGGGATCGTGAGCTCGCCGGCCGGCGCGATGCGGCCATCGATCGAGCCGAGCTCGGCGGTGGTGGTTGGGGCGGCCACTTCCTCAGCCATGACCGGCATGCTATGCGAGTGCGCCCTCGCTGATTCGCTCCGCGACGGCGGCCACGACCTCCATCGGGGTGTCGGGGTGGTCGATCCACCACAGGGCGAGGCCGGCGAGCCCACTGCTGAGGAGTTCGGCGGTGGGCTCGACCTGGTCGGCCGGAACGCTGTCGCCGGCGCGCTCGGCGATGAAGCTCGCAAGCACCT
>DASZJZ010000145.1:0-14942 GCA_035947555.1 Thermoleophilaceae bacterium
GCATCAGGCCGCCCGGTGAGGCGCGGCGGATGAGCGGATCCTAAAGGCGTCCTCATGGGGCTCTCATCCGGCGCGGGGACTCTCGCCGGGTGATGAGAGATTTCTCCCGCCGTCAGCGAACGTCCGAGGCCGGCCTGTGATCGGCACGCTTGTGCCCGCCTCGGCGTCCGCCGAGATGTTCTGTGACGCGCCGGAGTCGGCCATGTATCCGGTCGAGGCCGCCGCGGTCGCGAACGCCGTGGCCGAGCGGCGGCGCGAGTTCGGCACGGTCCGCTACTGCGCCCGCAGGGCGCTGCGGCAGCTCGGCGTGCCCACCGGGCCGATCCTGCCGGACGGCGACCGGGCGCCGCGCTGGCCCACCGGCGTGGTCGGCAGCATGACGCACTGCGACGGCTACCGGGCCGCCGTCGTGGCGCGCTCGGACAGGCTGTGCGGCGTCGGCATCGACGCCGAGCCGCACGACGCCATGCCGTCCCCCGCGCTGGGCCTCGTCCTCCGGAACGAGGAATGGGCGCAGCTGCCCGCGCTCACGGCCGCCCACCCCCACCTCCACTGGGACCGCATCCTGTTCTGCGCCAAGGAGGCCGTCTACAAGGCCTGGTTCCCGCTGACCCGCCGCTGGCTCGATTTCGCCGACGTCTCGATCACGGTGCTGCTCGACGGCACCTTCCAGGCGCGCCTGCAGGTGCCCGGCGCGCACCTCGGCGGCGCCGACGTTGACGGCTTCAGCGGCCGCTGGATCGTCGGTCACGGCCTGGTCGTGGCCGCCACGTCGGTCCGGGCAGAGGCCTCATGACCGGCGCACTGCTCGACGCTCCCGAGAGCACGCTCGAGGCGGACTTCGCGCAGCTGCTGGGGGGCGTCCTGCGCGTCGACGAGGTCCCGCCGGAGGACCACTTCTTCGACGACCTCGGCGCGGACTCGCTGCTCATGGCCCAGTTCTGCGCGCGGGTCAGGAAGCGCGAGGGGATGCCGTCGGTGTCGATGAAGGACGTCTACGAGCACCCCACGCTCAGGGGCCTGGCGTCCTCGTTCGCGCCGGAGGCGGCGGGAGCCGACCCCGCCGCGGAGCAGGCGGCGGCCGGTCCTGAGAAGGCGGCGGCGGTAGCGGAGCAGGCGCCGACCCCCCAGGCGGCCGCCCCGGCCAGCCGGCTGCAATACGTCCTCACCGGCGCGCTGCAGCTCCTCTTCATGCTCGCGTACCTCTTCGTGGCCGCCGCGCTCGTCGTGGAGGGCTACCAGTGGATCGCCGCGAGCCCCGGCCTCGTGGACGCCTATCTGCGCGCGGTCGCGTTCAGCGCCGCGGCCTTCCTCGCCATGTGCGCCGTCCCGATCGCGGCGAAGTGGGCGCTCGTCGGCCGCTGGAAGCCGGAGCCGATCCGCGTCTGGACGCTTCGGTACGTCCGCTTCTGGGTCGTGAAGACGCTGGTGCAGCGCAACCCGCTCGTGCTCTTCGCCGGCACCCCGCTCTACACGCTCTACCTGCGGGCGCTGGGCGCGCGGATCGGCCGGGACGCGCTGATCTTCACCCGCCGCACCCCCATCTGCACCGACCTCCTCACGGTCGGCGACGGCGCTGTGGTGCACAAGGACTCGTTCCTCGCCTGCTACCGGGCTGAGGCGGGCATGATCCAGCCGGGCGCGGTGACGGTCGGCAGGCACGCGGTCGTGGGCGAGGCGTCCGTGCTCGACATCGAGACCTCGATGGGCGACGGCGCCCAGCTCGGCCACGCGTCCTCGCTCCAGTCCGGCCAGTCGGTGCCGGCCGGCGAGCACCGCCACGGCTTCGCCGCGCAGGCACGCACCGAGGTGGACTACGCAGGCGTGGAGGCGCTCGCCGTGAGCACCGCGCGAAAGGTCGTCTACTCCGCCGTGCAGCTGCTGGGCATCGTGACGCTGCGCCTGCCGCTGGGGATCGGCCTGGCGGCGGTCCTCGTCTCGACGCTGCCGCCCGTCGGCGTCGCCACCGCGTTCTTCTTCGGCTCCATCGTCGGCGGACTCGCCTTCGTGCTCACGGTGCCGCGCGTGCTCAACCTCTTCATCCAGCCGGACCGGGTCTACCCGCTGTACGGCGTGCACTACGCCGTCCACCGCGCGATCGAGCGCATGACGAACGTGCTGTTCTTCCCGCGCCTGCTGGGCGACAGCTCCTTCATCGTCCCCTACCTGCGCTGGCTTGGCTACGACATGCCTGGCGTTGTGCAGACCGGCTCGAACTTCGGCCTCGAGGTCAAGCACGAGAACCCGTACCTGTCGACGATCGGCAGCGGGACGATGGTTGCCGACGGCCTGTCGATCATCAACACCGACTTCTCGAGCACGTCGTTCCGCCTGTCGCGCACCACGATCGGCGGTCGCAGCTTCCTCGGCAACTACATCGTCTACCCCCCGCACGGGAGGACGGGCGACGACGTCCTCATCGGCACAAAGACCATGATCCCCATGGACGGCGAGCTGCGCGAGGGCACCGGCCTGTTCGGCTCCCCCAGCTTCGAGATCCCGCGCTCCGTGCGGCGCGACAGCCACTTCGACCATCTGCAGCACGGGCACGAGTTCCGCCGCCGCCTGGCCGCCAAGGACCGGCACAACGCGGTGTCGATCGGCTTTTACCTGCTCTCGTGGTGGTCCTTCTGGGTCGCGGCCGCCGTGGTCGGCTGGGGCGCAGCGGAGCTCTACGGCTCGGTCGGCGCCATCGCGGTCGCGGTCGCCGGGGTGCTCGTCCTCGCGATCCGCGTCGTGCACTTCGGCCTCATCGAGCGCCTGTCCACGGGCTTCAGGGACCTCGAGCCCCAGTACTGCTCCATCTACGACCCGTACTTCTGGTGGCACGAGCGCTTCTGGAAGCTGGCCTGGCAGCCGCTGATCCTCGACGGCACGCCGTTCAAGAACCTCACCTGGCGGATCCTTGGGGTCAAGCTCGGCAAGCAGGTCTTCGACGACGGCTGCGCGATCGTGGAGAAGACCTTGGTCACGATCGGAGACCACTGCACGCTGAACGTGCGAAGCATCGTCCAGCCCCACTCGCAGGAGTCCGGCGCGTTCAAGTCAGACCGCATCGCGATCGGCTCCGGCTGCACGCTTGGAATCGCCTCCCTGGTGCACTACGGCGCGACGATGGGGGACGGCGCCGTGCTCGCGCCCGACTCGTTCCTGATGAAGGGCGAGGAGGTCCCGCCCCACTCCCACTGGGCGGGAAACCCGGCCGCGGCTGGCGGCCATGAGAGTCGACTCACGCCGCGCTCATGGCCCTCTCAGGTCCGTGAGAGTTAACTCACCCCGGGCTCATAGCCCTCTCAAAGGCAGCGGGGACTCTGAGTTCCGTGACCCAATTGGTCCACTCCATCTCCCCCGTCTCCCCGAGCCCCCAGCCGGCGGAGACCGACGGCGAGTTCTGGCACCGGGTGCTCGTCGCCGGCGGACCCACCGCGATCCCGCGCTGGTCCCACACTCCGGTGACCGGCGTCGCCGAGCACGAGGCGACGATCCCGGACCACCTGGCGGCGGCAGTGCGCGGGCTGGCGGATGAACTTGGGGTTCCGCTCAGCTCCGCACTGCTCGCCGCACACGCCAAGGTGCTGGCGGCGCTGACCGGCGAGGCCGAGGTCGCCACCGGCTACGTGGCGATGGAGGGCGGCCAGTTGCTGCCCTGCCGGCTGAGCACCGAGTCCGGCTCCTGGCGCGCGCTGGTGCTCCACACCCGCGCGATCGAGGAGGAGGTGCTGTCGCACAGGTACTTCCCGGTCGACGACCTCACGCACGACCTGGGCCTCGCCGAGCCGCCCTTCGAGACGGTGTTCGACCCGATCGGCGAGGGCAGCGAGCTCGCCGGCGACATGGCGCTGCGGCTCAGCTTCCCGAACCGGCAGGGCCGGATCGTGGCGCGCCTGCGCTACCGCACCGACGTGCTGGACGCGGACAGCGCCGCGCGTATCGCCGGCTACCACCTCGCCGCGCTGGCGCGGATGGCCGCCGACCCGGACGCCGAACACACGCGGCAGAGCCTGCTCTCCGCTGACGAGGTCCGCCACCAGCTCGAGGGGCTCGCCGGCCCGCGCCGGCAGCTGCCCGACCGCCGCTTCCACCAGCTGTTCGAGGAGCGCGTGGAGGCGCACCCGGACGCCGTGGCCGCCGTGCACGGCGAGCGGCGCTGGACCTACGCGGAGCTGAACGGCCGCGCCAACCGGCTGGCCCGGGCCCTGCTCGCGCGGGGACTGCGCCGCGAGGACGTGGTGGCGGTCGTGACCGAGCGCAACCTGGACTGGATGACCGCAGTCCTGGCGGTCTTCAAGGCGGGCGGCGCCTACCTCCCGATCGAGCCGCACTTCCCGGCCGATCGCATCGCCACCACGCTGTCCCGCGCCGGCTGCGAGCTGGTGGTGACCGAGCCGGGCGGCACGGGCACGCTGGAAGCGGCCCTCGAGTCGCTCCCGGGGATCGAGCGCGTACTCGTCGATGCCGCCTGCGAGGAGGACCACTCCGAGGGCGACCTCGACGTCGACGTAACGGCCGATCAGCTCGCCTACATCTACTTCACGTCGGGGTCCACGGGCGAGCCGAAGGGCGCGATGTGCGAGCAGGCCGGCATGCTCAACCATCTCTACGCCAAGATCGAGGACCTCGAGATCGGCGAGGACGACGTGGTCGCCCAGACCGCGCCCCAGTGCTTCGACATCTCGCTGTGGCAGCTCGTCTCCGGGCTGCTGGTCGGCGGCCGCACGCTGCTGATCGAGCAAGACGTGATCCTCGACGTCGAGCGGTTCGTGGACAGGATCGCCGACGGCCGCGTGGCGGTGCTGCAGGTGGTCCCGTCGTACCTCGAGGTCGTGCTGTCCTACCTGGAGCAGCACCCCCGCGAGCTGCCGGACCTGCGCTGCGTGTCGGTGACCGGCGAGGCGCTGACCAAGGAGCTCACCGAGCGCTGGTTCGCGGCCAAGCCCGGCATCAAGCTGGTCAACGCCTACGGCCTCACCGAGACCTCGGACGACACCAACCACGAGGTCATGGACCGCGTGCCGGAGCGCGTGCGCGTGCCGCTCGGCCCGCCCGTGCGCAACGTGAGCGTCTACGTCGTGGACGAGCAGCTGTCGCCGGTGCCGCTCGGCGCCCCGGGCGAGATCGTGTTCTCGGGCGTCTGCGTCGGCCGCGGCTACGTCAACGACCCCGAGCGCACCGCGCAGTCCTTCATGGACGACCCGCACCGCCCCGGCCTGCGGCTCTACCGCAGCGGCGACTACGGGCGCTGGCTCCCCGACGGCAAGCTCGAGTTCCTCGGCCGGCGCGACAGCCAGGTGAAGATCCGCGGCTTCCGGATCGAGATCGGCGAGATCGAGAGCGCGCTGTCGCGCGTGGCCGGCGTCAGCCTCGGCGCGGTCGTGGTCGCCGAGCGCGAGCACCAGGGCAAGCAGCTCGTGGCGTTCTACTCGGGCGGCCGCCCGGTCGCCGAGGACGAGCTGCGCGAGCGGCTGCGCGACTCGCTCCCCGAGTACATGGTCCCGGCGAGCTTCCACTGGCGCGAGAGCCTGGCGCTGACCGGCAACGGCAAGGTCGACCGCAAGGCGCTCACGGCGCTGGCGGAGGAGCTCGACGGCGGCGCAGGCGAGCACGAGGCCCTCACGACCCCGTCCGAGGAGCGCGTGGGGGCAGCCTGGTCAGACGTGCTCGGCATCCCGCAGGACCAGCTCGGCCGCGGGGACCACTTCTTCGACCGGGGCGGCACGTCCCTGACGGCCGTGAAGCTCGTGATCGCCCTCGACCGCGAGGTCTCCCTGAAGGACGTGACGCGCCTGCCGGTGCTGGCCGACCAGGCCCGGCTGATCGACGGCGAGCCCGAGCACGGCGCCGGCCTGCTGCAGTCGCTGTCCGAGCCGGACGGCGGACATTCCGCCCTGGTCTGCTTCCCCTACGCAGGCGGCAACGCGGTGAACTTCCAGCCGCTGGCCGGCGCCCTGCGCGGCAGCGGCCTCGCGGTGTACGCGGTCGAGCTGCCCGGACACGACGTTGCCGCCCAGGGCGAGCCGTTCGCCCCGATGGCCGAGGTCATCCAGCGGGTCGCGGACGAGATCGCCTCACGCGGACTGAGCAAGGTCCTGCTATGGGGCCACTCGACGGGCAGCGCGCTCGCGCTGGAGACCGCTCGTGAGCTGCTCGAGCGCGGCGTGCACGTGGAGCGCGTCTTCGTAGGCGCGCAGGTGCTCGGCGACGCAGCCGAGCGGCGTGAGGCGGTCGCCGAGCTGAAGCGGCGCAGCGACGCCGAGATCGCCGCCTCGCTGAGCCAGCGCGGCGGCTACGCCGAGCTCTGCGAGCTGGACGCCCAGCGGGCCGAGCACGTTGGCGCGGCCTACCGCCACGACATCCTCTCCGCGCACGACTGGTTCGCCGGCGCGGTCGAGGCCCCGCCCGCCGCGAAGCTCGCCGCGCCGGTGACCGTGGTGGTGGCGGCCGACGACCCGGCCACGCCGGAGAGCCGGCATTGCGACTGGCAGCTCGTCGCCGAGCGTGTCGAGCTGCACGAACTTCCCGACGGCGGCCACTACTTCCTGCGCACCCGCCCCACCGAGGCGGCGCAGGCCGTGTGGCGCACGACCCGGACGATGGCGCTGTCATGAGCGAGACCCGCGAGCATCCGATCGTGCAGGCCGCCCCCGGCGGCGACGCCCTGCGCTGGGCGGCCGAGCACCGCGAGGCGCTGCGCGCGGCCGTGGCCGAGCACGGCTGGACCCGCGTGCGCGGCCTCGGGCTGCGCCACGCCGGCGAGGCCGGCGCCGTGTTCCGCACACTCGCCACGCGGCTGATGGCCGAGTCCGAGCCCTTCGCCCCGCGCGAGCCCTACCCCGACGGGGTGTACTCGTCGACCCCCTGGCCACAGAACCAGCCGATGTGCATGCACCACGAGCTGAGCTACACGCTCGAGTTCCCCGGCCTGATGATGTTCGCCTGCCTCGACGCGCCCGCCGACGGCGGCGCCACCGCCGTGGCCGACTCGGAGGCCGTGCTGGACGCGCTGCCGGGCGACCTCGTCGAGCGGTTCGAGCGCGAGGGCTGGCTGCTCACCCGCAGCTACAACGACGAGATCGGGGCCTCGGTGGCGGAGGCGTTCGGCACCGACGACCGCGAGGCGGTCGAGAGCTACTGCCAGGCCAACGCGATCGAGTTCGAGTGGCAGCCCGACGGGGGCCTGCGCACGAAGCAGCGTCGCAGCGCGGTCGTGCACCACCCGGTCAGCGGCCGGCGCTGCTGGTTCAACCAGATCGCCTTCCTCAACGAGTGGACGATGGCCCCCGAGGTGCGCGAGTACCTGGTCGAGGCTTACGGCGCCGACGGGCTCCCGTTCAACACCCGCTTCGGCGGTGGCGACCCGGTCGGCGAGGATGTCGTGGAGCTCCTCAACGAGGTCTACGACGCCCACACCGTCCGCGAGCCCTGGGCGGCCGGTGACCTGCTGCTGGTGGACAACGTCCGCACCGCCCACAGCCGTGAGGCGTACGAGGGCGACCGCGAGGTGGTCGTCGGGTTGGCCGACCCGGTGAGCTCCCGATGACCAGCTTCGCCGTCATCTCGGGCGCTGACGTCCAGCACGCCCTCGAGGGGCGCGAGCAGGAGATCGTCTCGCTGGTGGAGACGGCCTACCGCCTGCACAGCGGCGGCGACTCGGTGAACCCGCCGTCGTACTTCCTCCGCTTCCCCGACCGCCCGTCCTCGCGCATCATCGCGCTCCCGGCGTCGATCGGCGGCAAGGTCGGCGTGGACGGCCTCAAGTGGATCTCGAGCTTCCCCGAGAACGTGGAGGTGGGCATCCCGCGGGCGTCGGCCGTGCTGATCCTGAACGACCACGAGACGGGCTATCCCTTCGCCTGCCTCGAGGCCTCGATCATCAGCGCCACGCGAACCGCCGCGATGGCGGCCCTCGCGGCCGACCGGCTCAGCGGCGAGCGGCCCCGCCCGGCGCGCGTGGGGTTCTTCGGCACGGGCCTGATCGCCCGCTACGTGCACACCTTCCTGGCGAAGACCGGCTGGTCGTTCGACGAGATCGGCGTGTACGACCTGTCGGCCGAGAGCGCGACCGGCTTCGAGGGCTACCTGGAGCGGTCCGGCGAGGGCGGCCGCATCACGATGCACGACGATCCCGAGCAGCTGATCCGGTCGAGCGACATGGTCGTCTTCGCCACCGTCGCCGGCCGGCCGCACGTGACCGATCCCTCGTGGTTCGACCACAACCCGCTCGTGCTGCACGTGTCGCTGCGCGACCTCGCGCCCGAGATCGTGCTCGCCTCGACGAACATCGTCGACGACGTCGAGCACTGCCTCAAGGCCGACACCTCGCCGCACCTCGCCGAGCAGCTCACCGGCAACCGCGACTTCCTGCACGGCACGCTCGACGACGTGATCGCCGGCCGCGTCACGGTCCCCGCGGACCGGCCCACCGTGTTCTCGCCGTTCGGCCTCGGCGTGCTCGACCTGGCGGTCGGCAAATACGTCTACGACCGGGTGGCGAGCAACGGCGGCCTCAACGTGGTCGACGACTTCTTCCACGAGCTCCGCAGGTACGGGTGACGCCGGCATGCCGATCGTCTCCGTTCCCCAGGACTTCAACGAGGACGAGCTGTACGTCGACCTGCTTCCGATCCTCGGGCAGTCGCTCTTCCTCAAGTGCGAGGGCTTCAACTTCGCCGGCTCGATCAAGCTGAAGGCCGCGACCGAGATGGTCGAGGCGGCCGAGCGCGACGGGAGGCTGCGGCCCGGATCGATCCTGGTCGAGTCCTCGTCCGGCAACCTCGGCGTGGCCCTGAGCATGATCGCGGCGAGCAGGGGCTACCGCTTCCTGTGTGTCACGGACTCGCGCTGCAACCGCTCCACCATCCGAACGATGGAGGCGCTCGGCGCGGACGTGCACATGATCCCGCTCGCGGCGGCGGACGCCCCGGGCGGCCTCCTCGGCGCGCGGATCGCCTACGTGAAGAAGCTGTGCGCCGCGGACGAGCGCTACGTGTGGCTGAACCAGTACAGCAACGAGGGCAACTGGCAGGCGCACTACAACCGCACTGCGCCGGCGATCGTCCGCCAGTTCCCCGGCCTCGACGTGCTGTTCGTGGGCGCCGGCACCACCGGAACCCTGATGGGCTGCGCGCGCTACCTGAGGGAACGGCAGCCCTCGGTGCGGGTCGTGGCCGTGGACACGGTCGGCTCGGTCACCTTCGGCGGCCCGTCGAGCCGGCGGATGATCCCCGGGCTCGGCACCAGCGTGCGTCCGCCGCTGCTCGAGGAGTCCTACGTGGACGAGGTGGTCATGGTCGAGGAGCCGGACACCATCCGAACCTGCCACCGCATGGCCAGCCGCGGCTTCCTGTTCGGCGGGTCGACCGGCACGGTGGTGAGCGGCGCGACGGCCTGGCTCGAGGACCACGACGCGGGCCACCTGACCGCCGTGGCGATCGCCCCCGACCTCGGCGAGCGCTACCTGGAGACGGTCTACAAGCCGGAGTGGGTCGAGGAGTTCTACGGCGAGGACGTGGACGACGAGCTGGGCTCCCAGCCGCACCGCACGCACCGCTTCCGCAGGGCGGGTCTAGGCGTCTCGACCGCTTAGCTGGGCATTAGGTCCCCATCCTAGGGTGACCAGGGGCATGTGGAACACCGACCAAGAGGCAGGGTCCGAGCCGCGTCTCGTGCGCATCCTCGAGGTCGATCCCGACCTGGCGCTCGACCTCGATCCCGAGACGTCGCTCGACGCCACCGCGGAGCTCCTCGCGCCGGTCGCTCGGATCGAGTGGGAACGAAAGGACGGCCGCTGGGGACCGCCCGACCCGGGGGGCCATCTCGGCCTCCTGGTGCTGGAGGGCGTGCTGGTGCGCGAGGTGCGGCTGCTGGGCACGTCCTCGGCCGAGGTCCTCGGAGAGGGCGACCTGCTGCGACCGTGGGACGTGGACGGCGAGTACGCCCTGCCGGTGCCGGCCACCGCCCACTGGAGCGTGCTGGTGCCCTGCGGGGTGGCGGTCCTCGGCCCGCACTTCCTGCGGCGGGCGGGACGCTGGCCGGAGGTGCTGGCGCGCCTGACCGGGCGCACGGTGCGCCGCGCCAGGGCCCTGGCGCTCCACGATGCGATCACCAACCTGAAGCACGTGGAGACCCGCCTGCTCGTGCAGTTCTGGCATCTGGCCGAGCGCTTCGGGCGGGTCGGTCCCACGGGAATCTCGATCCGGCTTCCGCTGACCCACGAGATGCTCGGGAAGCTCGTGGGCGCCACCCGCCCCAGCGTCACCACCGCGCTGGGACGGCTTGCGACGCGCGAGCTGCTGGTGCGCGAGAGCAGCGGCGTGTGGCGGCTCAGCCACGACTCGGGCGAGGCGTTGGCGCCGCTGCCGGTCGAGGCCGACACGCAGCTGGTGGCCTGAGGGCCACGGGGACACGCTCGTCGGCCAGGGCGTCGAGATCAAGGACGGGCGCTTCGTGCCCGAGCTCGTGGCGGTCGACGCCGCGCAGCCCGTGACCTTCGTCAACCGCGACGACGTGACGCACCGGATCGTGAAGGTCTCGGGACCGGGCCGGAGCTTCCGCTCCGAGCCGCTGGAGCCGGGCGAGCGCTACCGCCTCAGCCTGCTCGGCAAGCCCGGGCTGAAGCTGCGCGAGGGCACGGTGGTCTACCGGAGCACCGGGCCGGGCCGGCCCAGCGGCCGCATCGCGGTCAAGGGCAAGCTGCTCCCGAGGCCGGACGATCCGCCCGAGCGTCCCCCGGAGTGGGCGACGGCCCCGGAGCGGCCGAGTGCCGGGACTTCCGGCGCTGCGACACGGGCGCCGAGCTCCGTGCGACCCGAAACCGCTTCACGATCGTGGGTCACTCGCGGACCGGACCGGACTTCGTCGTACGAAGCAGCGAGCGCGATCCGGACAGCTGGTCGACCGGCTGGCGGCGGGCGCGCTAGAGCGCGTGCCGGCGCACCAGCTCCGGATCGCTCAGCGTGACGGTGCGGCGGCCGGTGGTGACGCCGGCCACCTCGCGCAGCGTGCGCAGGGCCTTGACGGTCGCCTCGCGCGAGCAGCCACACCAGCTCGCGAGCTGCTCCTGCGACAGCGGCAGCTCCACCCTCACGCCGTCGCCGCTCGGCTCGCCGAAGCGCTCGGCGAGCTCGAGCAGCCGCCGCGCCACGCGCCCGAGGCTGTCGAGCATGGCGAACTCCAGGCGGCGGCGATCCGATTCGCGCAGCCGCGCCGCCAGCAGGCGCAGCAGCTCAGCGGCCAGCTCCCGGTCGCGCGCGAACATCTCGCTCAAGAGGCGGGCCGGGGCGACCACAGCGTCCACGTCGTCGACCGCGAGGGCGGTGGCGGTGCGCGGCTCTCCGTCGAGCGCGGACAGCTCCCCGACGACATCGCCCGGCCCCCGCAGTCCGAGGATCACCTCGCCGCCGGCCGGCGTGGCCATGCCGAGTGTCACCCAGCCGTGTTCGATGAGGAAGACGCGGTCGGCCACGTCGCCCTCCGAGAACAGAGCAGCCCCGCGCCGGTACGAGACCGGGCGCCCTTGCTCGCGGAACGCGACAGCCAGGCGAGTGGTAGGCGCCACGCTCTGGTGTGCTTCCTGCACCTTGTTGCGATCCTAACCGCCGGGCCGTCGGCCTCGGGCCGGGCTCTGCTCTACCGGCGGGGCTCGAGGAGGCGCAGCTCGCGGTGGGGCAGCACCCGTACGGTGTCGCCCGTGTCGAGCTCGATCACGTGGACACGGCGAGTGCTCCCGCGCCTCACGCCGACGTATGCGTGGCCGCCTGCCGCGCCGAGAACCGTCACGTCGGCGCCGGGGAAGCGGGTGAACCGCAGCTCGCCGGCGGTGTCGTAGGCGCGCACACCGATCGAGGGGAGCGCTTGATGCACTTCCTGCACGACCAGCGCCGTGCGAGCATGACGCCGCCGGCGACGGTCATGGACTGGGCCTCGGCGTCGGCCCTGCGCCAGGTCCAGGTGGCGGGATCGATCAGCTGGACGCCGTAACCGGTCGTCTTGACGTCGTGCTCGCCACCGGTCACCTCCATGTCCTCGCCGGTCACGGCGATCGCGCCGCCCGGCAGTACGTGCGCGTCGCGAATGCTCGACTTGAGCGGTCCCTTCGCGTGGGCAGACGGCTCGATCAGGTCGCCGAGGCGCTGCCATGCCGTGCGCGCCTCGGAGAGCTCCTCGTACTCGAGCCGCCAGGTGCGCAGGTCGACGTTCGCCACGAGCCGTCCGGTTGCCGCGACCACATAGCGGTGTAAGACCCGTCGGCCGACGGGGTCGATCACCACCGGCCACGCGCGCATGTAGGGCGGGCCGCCGAGCGCGAGCAGACGCCGCTCGCGTGCCCAGACGAGGCCGTAGACGCCGCGATAGCCGGCAGAGCGCGCACCGCGGACGCGCATCGAGCCGAGCGAGCGCCAGCGCCGCAGGTCGACGAAGGCGATCGGCCCTGCGTCCCGCTTCCCACCGCGAGCGTCCGGCCGTCCGGCGAGACGGCGACGTCGGAGACGTACTCACCCGTCAGCCGCAGCGGTCGCGACGCGGGCCGGAGCGAGAGCGGGCGCAGCCAGCGCAGCGAGGCCCGCCCTTTGTCCTCGAAGGCCGCCAGCAGCGCGCCGTCCGCCCGGCGGATGGCGTCGGCCTGGGCGTGCACCGCGTGCAGCTCGGGCGCCCCGTGCAGCCCACCGGACGCCAGCGCACCCGCCGCCAGCACGGCGGGCACGGCCAGCCACGCCACGACCCTCATGCTGCTCGTACGTCGCCGCCGGGGGAAAGGTTCCGACGGGGAGGGTGGCGCCCTCACGCGCTGAAGCATTGCTGACATGCACGAGCCGCGAAACCTGCGGATGGCGCAGCGCATTGGCGCGATGCCCGTCCGGTATCCGTTCTCATTCGTCGTAGCCGGGGACAGCGGCGCCTGGCCCGACCCCACCGCCGACGCCATCCTCAGCGCGTTGCTGCAGCAGACGGCACGGCTCCAGCCCGCGGCGGTGTTCTTCGCCAATCTCGGCGACTTCGCCGGCCCGGGCACCGTCGAGCGGCATCAGCACTACTTGCGCCTGATGGAGTCGCTGCCGATCCCCGACGTCTGCGTGATCGGCAACCACGACCTCGACGATCCAAGCGCAGCCGACGCGTGGTCACAGATCCACGGCCCGAGGAACTTCGAGTTCGGCTACGGGCACACCCGCTTCGTCGTCATCGACGCCGCCCCGCGCGAGATCGCTGCTCCGGCGAACGGTGGCGGCGGGAGCACGGAGGGGCCGGGCGACGAGGCGCTCGCCTTCCTCGCACATAGCCTCGAGGGCGCCTCCGAACCGCACCGGGTCGTGCTGATGCACTGCCCGCCGCACCTCAACGGCCGCTTCGCCCCGCATCCGCAGTGGGGCTTCGACATCCGCGAGAGCGAGTTTCTGAGCCTCATCCGCGAACACCAGGTCAACCTGGTCTGCTGCGCGCACGCGCTCTTCTTCGACCATCACATGCACGACGCCACCCACTTCGTGGTCTCCGGTGGCGGTGGGACGGCGCTGTGCTCGCACTTCCGCGGCGTCTGCACGCAGGGAGAAGGCCGGCCCGAAGACCGCGGAGCGCTCTTCCACGCGGTCCAGATCACGGTGACCGCAGGGGGCGCGATCTCAGGTCGCGTGCTGCAGGCCTTCGATCCGATCGACGGAAACGCCCGCTTCGCCTTCGGCGATCAGCCCGACGTCTGAGGAGTCTTAGGGATGGTCGGCATCGACGGTCGTGCGCGTTCACACCGCACCTGTAACCTTGAGGTTGCAGTTCGTCGAGGGATGTGTAACCATGTGGTTTCAGTTGATCGACGAGCCCAAGGAGGCTTCCCATGGACAGCATCGAGCGTGAAGTTGTGATCGACGCCCCGGTGGACCGGGTCTGGGAGCTGGTGACCGAGGCCGAGCACCTCGGGCGCTGGTTCGGAGATGCCGGCGCAGAGGTCGACCTGCGCCCCGGCGGAGCGATGGAGCTGCGCTGGACCGAACACGGCGCCTCGCGCGGCCGGGTCGAGGCGGTCGAGCGGCCGCGGCTCTTCGCGTTCCGCTGGGCGCCGTTCAACGACCCGGGCGGACCGGACCCGGCCGAGGGCAACTCGACGCGGGTGGAGTTCACCCTCATCGAGCAGGGCGAGGGCACACGGCTGCGCGTAGTCGAGAGCGGATTCGAGTCGCTCGCCACCTCGGACGACCAGCGCCGGAAGAACCTCGACGGCAACACCGAGGGCTGGCAGGTCGAGCTCGGCGAGCTGCAGGATTACGCGACCCGGGTCACGGCCTGACCTGGGCGGCGGCGGCGAGGCAAGCCAGACGCCGAGGCGGCGGCCCCCGATGACCGCGGCCACCGAGCACGGCGAGCTGTTCGCCGCGCTCTCCGACCCCACCCGGCGCCAGGTCCTCGACCTGCTCGCCGCCCGCGGCGAGGGCAGCGCCAGCGCCCTCGCCGCCGCCATGCCGGTCAGCCGTCCCGCCGTGGTCAAGCACCTCACCGTCCTCGACCGGGCCGGCCTCGTGGAGAGCCGGCGCAGCGGGCGCGAGGTGCTCTACAGCGTGCGCCCCGAGCCGCTCGAGTCGGCGGCGCGCTGGATGGCGGCGCTGGCGGCCGACTGGGACCGGCGGCTGGCCGCGCTGAAGCGGCTGGCCGAGACCCCGTAGGTGCGCCTGAACGCCTTCGAGAACTGGCTGAGGTCCTTGTAGCCCACGCGCACGGCGACCTGCTTCACGGTTACGTCCGAGCTGGCCAGCAGGTCGGCCGCATGGGAGAGCCGAAGCCGCGTCAGGTAGGCGCGATACCCGCCTACCTCGGCGAAGACCCGCTGGAGCTGGCGCGGCGACGTCGCCACCCGCCGGGCCACCTCCTCGACCTTGATGGGCCGCGAGTACTCGCTCTCGAGTATCTGGACCGCGTCCTCGAAGATGGCCCGGCGAAGCTGCCGGGTCGCGGGGGGG
>DASZJZ010000146.1:0-9598 GCA_035947555.1 Thermoleophilaceae bacterium
CGCCCACCGCGGTCCCGCTGCGGCCGCGCCCGGCCGCCGCGCCGCCCTCCGGTGCCTCGCCACCGCCGCCGGGACCGCCGGGCTCCTCGTCGCCCCCTTCGCCCTCGCCGCCCCGGGCGAGTTCTGGGACCAGACGATCGGCTTCGCGCTCGACGAGCAGAGCCTCCAGCGCCTGCCGCTCCCGGGCTCCTACGACGGCGGCTTCGAGCTCAACAAACTGCTCGCCTTCTACATGCCGTACGTGCTGATGGCCGGCCTCGCGCTGTGGTTCGCGCTCGCCGTCGCCAGCCGTGCGCCCTTCCGCCTCTGGGCGCCCATCCCGCTCGCCGTCGCAGGCCTCGCCTACCTGCTCGCCCGGGCCGACGAGTTCCACCTCATCCCGCTCGCGGCGGTCCTGCCCGTCCTGCTCGCCACCCTCGCGGCGCGAGAGCGGCTCTCCGGCCGCACGCCCGCCACGATCGTTCTCGCCGTCCCTCTCGCGCTCGTCGCCCTCCACGGCCTGGACCAGAACCGGATCGAGATCTTCTCGCCCGGACCGCTCGAGCCGCTCGACGTGGACGTGGCGGACGGGGTCGAGACGCGCCCCGCCGAGGCCCGGGCCCTGGAGCAGCTCGTGCCGTACGTCCGCGAGCGCGTACCCCCAGGCCGCCCCATCTTCGTGGCGAACCCCCGCCACGACCTCGTCCGGGCGGGCAACCCGCTCGTCTACGTGCTCACTGAAAGGCCGAACCCCACCCGCTACGACGTCATGCAGCCCGGCGTGGTCACCACGCTCGAGGTGCAGCGCGAGATCATCGGCGACCTGCGCGACTCGGGGACGCAGCTAGTGGTCCGCTGGCTCAGCCCGGTGGCGGCCGAGGCCGAGCCCAACGGCGCCGGCCGGTCGAGCGGCGTGCGCGCCCTCGACCGCCACCTCGCCAGGCAGTACACCGAGATCGAGCGCTTCGGCGACTACGCCGTCCTGCGGCGCGTCGGCGTAGGTCCGGAATGACAGCGTCACGATCACGGCCGCACAGACCGCCTGCAGCCCCATCAGCGCAACAGCGATCTGCTCGAGGTTCGCGCCGATGCCCGCCAGCAGACCCACCTCGACGAGCGCGGCGACCGCCAGCAGCCAGATGAACCGAGAGCGACCGAGCCCGAGGAGGTACTGCACCGACAGGTAGCTGCAGGCCAGCAGCGACATCGCCACACCGAGCCAGGGCAGGGCGGCGACGGCCGCGGTGAGGTCCTCGCCGAAGACGATCCGCAGCAGCGGCTCGCCGGCGGCCGCGTACAGCAGCACCATGGGGAGGCCCAGCACGGCTATCAGCCCGAGCGTCCGTAGCAGCACCGGCCGGGCGTCGATCCCCAGCCGCGCGCGCCGAGCGGTCTCGGGCAGAAGGAAGAGCCCCAGGCCGATCGCCACCCAGATGATGGCCTTGGCCGCCACCGCGGCGACGGCGTACGAGCTCGCCGCGTCGTCGGTGGCCTCGTGCTTGACCACGATCACGTGCACCTCCTGCAGGACGAACAGGAGGGTCAGCCCGAGCACGGGCGCGCACGCGCCGCGGAGCAGGTCGCGCAGCCGGGCGGCTACGGCGGCGGCGGCGCGCGGGGCGGGCAGATGGCCGTGCAGCGGCACGGCCAGGGCGGCGGCCACCGCGAGCAGCGAGAGCGGGGTGCCGAGGAAGGCGCCCGTCACGTCGAGCCCGAGGCCGACCAGGGCGAGGCCGAACAGGAGCCGGGCGCCGCCCTCCGCCACCATGCTTATCCCGACCGTGCGGTACTGCTGGAAGCCCTGAAGCGCCCCGCGCTCGACCGAGATCAGCGCCCACAGCATCGCCGTGACCGGAACGGCCGCGGCTGCCCACTCTTCGTCGACGTTGACCGTGGCGGCGATGAGCTCGCGCAGCGGGATCACGGCAACCGCCACCGCCACGGTGGCCAGCGCTAGCCGGCCAGTCCAGCGGCGGACACCGGCGCCGGCGTCGGCGCTGGCGTCGGCCACGGCCTTCGAGACCTCGCGCGCCACCGCGATCTGCAGGGCGGAGCCGGGGACCATCAGGATGATGAACGCGGAGATGAGTACGGCCAGCGAGCCGTAACCGTCCGCACCGAGCACGCGCGCGAACACCACGGTGAATACGAGCGCGATCACGTTCGTCGCGATCACGGCCACCGCGAGCCCGGCGGCGCGGCCGGTGTCCGACGAGGCGAACGAGCGCCACAGCGCGTTGCGGTCCCTTGGGAGCTGCACCGCGGGCGAGGGTATAGCTTGGGCCGGTGCCCGCCCTGACTCGAGGAGACGACGGCCGCCGCCGCTGCTGGTGGGGAGCGTCGACGCCCGAGTACGTCGCCTACCACGACGAGGAGTGGGGGAGGCCGGTGCGCGACGACCGCGGCATCTACGAGCGCCTGGTGCTCGAGGGCTTCCAGTCGGGCCTCTCCTGGCTGACGATCCTGCGCAAGCGGGAGGGCTTCCGCGAGGCGTTCGAGAACTTCGAGATCGAGCGCGTGGCGCGGTTCGGGGAGCGCGACGTAACCCGTCTCCTGAACGACGCCGGCATCGTGCGTCACCGTGGCAAGATCGAGGCGGCGATCGCCAACGCCAAGGCGGCCGCCGCGCTCGAGGAGCCACTCGGCGAGCTCGTCTGGTCCTTCGCCCCGCCGCGCCGCCGCCGCGCCCCACGCGCCCTGGAGGACCTGCCGGCGACCACGCGGGAGTCGACCGCGCTCAGCAAGGAGCTGAAGAAGCGCGGCTTCCGGTTCGTGGGCCCGACCACCGCCTACGCGACGATGCAGGCGTGCGGCCTGGTGAACGACCACATCGCCGGCTGCTGGGTGCGGGCGGAGGTGGAAGCACTATCCTCGCCCGGGGATGGATGAACGAGCGCTCGCCGAGCGTCTGATCACCTACGACACGTCCACCCCGGAGGGGATGCAGAGCGCCGCGGGCTTCGTGAAGGGTTGGCTCGAAGCGCGTGACGTGGAGGTGACGGGCACGGTCCACAACGGGCGGCCGGTGCTGGCCGCCACCGTCGGCCCCGAGGAGGGTCCGACGATCGTGCTGCACGGACACCTCGACGTGGTGCCCGCGCGCCCGGAGCAGTTCACCCCGCGGATTGAGGACGACCGCCTCTACGGCCGCGGCGCCTACGACATGAAGGGCGGCCTCGCCTCGATGATGTGCGCCGTGCACGACCTCGCGGAGGAGGATCAGGTGCGCGTGCACTTCGTGTGCGTGTCCGACGAGGAGTCGGAGGAGGTCGAGGCGCGCGGCTCCGACTACCTCGTGCAGCAGGGCTACGTGGGCGACTTCGCCATCACGGGCGAGCCCACCGACATGCACATCGGCATCCAGGCCAAGGGCGTGCTCGCCATGCGCATCCAGGTGACAGGCACCGCCGCGCACGGCTCGACCCCGTGGGTGGGCGACAACGCCGTTCTGAAGGCGGTCGACGTGTTCCGGCAGATCGAGGTGCTGCCGTTCGCCCGCGAGTCGTCCGACCTGTTCGACCGGCCCTCGATCAACCTGGGCCGGATCGTGGGCGGCGACGCCCTCAACAAGGTGCCCGACCTGTGCGTGATCGACGTGGACGTGCGCTACCTGCCGGGGCAGGACCCGGAGGAGATCCAGGCGGCGGTGAACGCGTTCCCCGAGGCCACCGTCATCAAGGTCTTCCACCGCCAGCCGGCGATCGTCGAGCGCGACGACCCGTTCGTGCAGGCCCTCGGTGAAGCGATCTCACGAGTGGCGCCGATGACCGCCGAGCGGCTAGGAGTGGGGCGCGACGGCGCGTCCGACGCCATCTCCTTCATCGAGGCGGGCGTGCCGGCGGTGGAGTGCGGACCGGTCGGGGACGGCCACCACGGCCCCGAGGAATGGGTGTCGATCCGGTCGCTCCGGGATTATCGGAGGACGCTGGTCGAGTTCGTCAAGCTGCTTCCCGCCCGCCTGCGTCGGGACGAGCGCCCGCTGAAGATCGCCTGATGTTCCAGGACATCCCCCGCCCCGGACTCTGGAAGCGCCTGCTGGTGGGCGGAATCCTGTGCATCTTCGCCGCGGCCGGGGCGACGGCGGTGGCCGGCTTCCACGAGGTCGACAAGGTAGTCGACGCGCTCGAGCTCGGCCCCGAGCTGAAGCTGGGCCAGGGCAACCTCGCCGACACCGACCCGGGCGAGCCGCAGACGATCATGATCCTGGGCTCCGACCGCCGCCCGAAGGACAACGTGGAGGGCGCGGCCGGGGCGCGCTCGGACACGATCATGCTGGTGCGGCTGGACGCCGAGGAGGAGGCCACGGCGATCCTGTCGCTGCCGCGCGACCTGCGGGTGGACATCCCCGGGCACGGCGTGGACAAGATCAACTACGCCTACGAGGTGGGCGGGCCGGAGCTGACCCTCAAGACCGTCAAGGCCGTGACGGGCCTGCGCGTGAACCACGTGGTGAACGTGCACTTCAAGGGGTTCTGGCGGGCCGTGAAGGCGATCGGGTGCGTCTACGTCGACGTCGACCGGCGCTACTTCAACGACTCGGCCGAGTACGCGTACATCGACGTCCAGCCGGGCTACCAGCGGCTGTGCAGCCGCAGGGCGCTCCAGTACGTGCGCTTCCGCCACGAGGACACGGACATCGTTCGGGCGGCGCGGCAGCAGGACTTCCTGCGCCAGCTGAAGCAGCAGATCGTGGTGACCGACCTCATCTCGAAGCGCGACCGGCTCTTCAAGATCTTCGGCCGCAACACCAGCACGGACGCGGATCTGCGCTCCCGGTCGGAGGTGCTCCGGCTGGCGAAGCTCGCGCTCGGAACCGCCGACCAGCCGATCCGGGAGGTTCGCTTCCGGGGGACGATCGGGCCGGTCTACGTGGACTCGACGCCCGAGCAGATGAGCAAGATGGTCGACGAGTTCCTCAACGTCGAGGACACGCCGGGACCGCGCGGCGAGGTCAGCCGCAAGGTGAAGCGCGGCAAGCGCAAGAAGCTGCCGGCGATCGGCGATCTCGGGCTCGAGGACGCCACCGGCTTCGGCCGCGACCAGGCGCTCCAGGGCATCGAGATGGGCCTGGGCACGACCCTGCCCGCGCTCTACCCGGCGCTGAGGACGATCGGCTCCGTCTACGCCGGCCCGCCGCGCGTGTACAAGATCCGCGGCATGGATGGGAAGCTCTACGGCGCGTACCGGATGGTTCTTCAGAACCCGATCGTCGGCGAGTACTACGGCCTGCAGGGCACCACCTGGAGAGACCCACCGATCCTCCAGGGCGTGACGGAGGAACGCAGGCTCGGAAAGCGCACCTACCGGCTGGTCCGCGACGGCGACCGCGTGAAGCTGGTCGCCTGGAGCACCCCGAAGGCCGTCTACTGGATCTCGAACACGCTGCTGCTGACCCTCTCCGAGAAGCAGATGCTGGCGATCGCCCGGTCGGTACGCGGGGTCTAGCCGACCGGACGGGCGGGTTCACGAAGCTGAACGCAAGATCGTCCGTCTGGCCCATGGCCGCCGGCGGCCCGAAGTGGCACTGTGTCCTGACGATGGCTTTGAGCAGGCAGAGCCGTGTTTCGTCGCCGATGGCGTGCTCTCACGACGGCTTCCACGCCATCCGCACGAGCTATAACCGCCGCAGCGGCGTGCTCGTGTACTTCTGGGCCTGCGAGCAGTGCGGGGACCGGCTGGGCGACGCGCGCCGCGAGCGCTATCGGCCCTCGTACGACCCGCACGGGAGCGAGCGCTTCCTGACCACTCGGGCCGCCTGAGCCGAGCTCGGCACGAGCCTCACGCAGGGCGGTTCCGTTCGGCGACCGACTAGCCTTGCGCGCCGCATGGCAACGAAGGAGCCCATAGGGGTCATCGGTGTCGGCTGGGTGGGTCTTGTCACGGCCGCCTGCTTCGCCGAGCTCGGCCACGAGGTGTGGGCGCGGGACATCGTGCCCGAGAAGGTCGAGTCGCTCTCGCGCGGCGAGGTCCCGATCCACGAGCCGGGCCTGCCGGAGCTCGTCGAGAACAACGCCGAGCGGCTCCACTTCACGACCGACATGGCGCCGGTGCTCGAGCACGCCCGCCTGCTGTTCGTGTGCGTGGACACGCCGCCGACCTACTCGGGCGACGCGGATCTCTCTCGTGTCGAGGCCGTCCTCGCGGAGCTGGGCGACTCGAACGACCACGCGCTGGTGATGAAGAGCACGGTGCCGGTCGGCACCGGCCGCTCGATCCAGCGCCGCCGGCCGGGCACCGGCTACGTGTCGAACCCCGAGTTCCTGAAGGAAGGCAGCGCGGTCGCGGACTTCATGAAGCCGGACCGCGTGGTGGTGGGCTGCGACGACCGCTCGCACGGGTTCGCGGACCGCGTCGCGGCCCTGTACGCGCCGCTCGACGCCCCGGTGGTCACCACCGACGTGGCGAGCGCCGAGATGATCAAGCTGGCCTCGAACGCCTTCCTCGCAACGAAGATCTCGTTCATCAACGAGATCGCGAACGTGTCCGAGGAGCTGGGAGCAGACGTGCTCGAGGTGGCCCGAGGAATGGGCCTGGACGACCGGATCGGCTCGCAGTTCCTGCGGGCGGGGATCGGCTATGGCGGCTCCTGCTTTCCCAAGGACGTCCAGGCCTTGAAGCAGCTCGCCGGTAACAGCGGCTACCACTTCCAGCTCCTCACCGCCGTCATCGAGGTCAACGAGCTTCAGAAGCGGCGCACCGTCGGCAAGCTTCAGAAGCATCTCGGGCCGCTCGTCGGGAAGGAGGTCGCCCTGCTCGGCGTGGCCTTCAAGCCCCATACCGACGATATCCGGGAGGCCACCAGCCTCGTCCTCTCCGGGCGGCTTCAGGGTGAGGGCGCGAACGTTCGGGTGTACGACCCCGTCGCGGCCGACCGCGCCGGTGGCATGCTCGGCGGGGCGCGCATCTGCGAGTCGGCGCTAGAGGCGCTCGACGGCGCCGACGCCGCCGTGCTCGTGACCGAGTGGCCGGAGTTTGCGGAGCTCGACTGGGAGAACGAGGTGAAGCCCAGGATGCGCGTGCCGCTCGTGGTCGACGGCCGTAACTTCCTCGACCGCGAGGAGCTCGAGCGGGCCGGCTTCACCTACGAGGGGATCGGGCGGTAGTGGTCGGAGGCGACCACTAGTGCAGGCGCTCGTGCTCGCCGGGGGCGAGGGCACCCGGCTGCGTCCGCTCACCTACACGACCCCGAAGCCGGTCATGCCGCTCGCCGGCCGGCCGTTCCTGTCGTTCATGCTCGACTGGGCGCGCTCCCACGGCGTGGACGAGGTGATCCTCTCCTGCGGCTTCATGTCGGACGACGTCAAGCGGGTGCTCGGCGACATCTACGACGGCATGCACCTGCGCTACGTGATCGAGGACGAGCCGCTCGGCACCGCCGGGCCCGTCCGGCTGGCCTTCGACGAGGGGCTCCTCCGGAAGCGCCTCTTCGTGCTCAACGGCGACGTCCTCACCGACATCGACCTCACCGCCGAGCTCGCCCGGCACGAGCGCACCGGGGCCCGCGTGACGCTCGCCCTCCACCCGGTCGAGGACACGAGCAGCTACGGCGTCGTACCGACCGATGCCGACGGCAAGGTCCAGGCCTTCCTCGAGAAGACGGAGGACGACGCGCCCACAAACCGCATCAACGCCGGCGCCTACGTCATCGAGCGAGAGGTGGTGGAGACGATCCCGGCCGGCCGGGCGGTGTCCTTCGAACGCGAGGTCTTCCCGGCGCTAGTGGGCGACGGGCTCTACGGCTTCCAGGCGGCGGGCTACTGGATCGACATCGGTACCCCTGACCGGTATCTGGAGGCGACCTGGGACCTCCTCGCCGGCCGCGTGAGGTCACAGCTGCCCGCGCGCGACGAGACCGGCTCGCTCGTCTACGAGGGGTGCCTCCTGTCGGGCGCCCACGTCGGCCCCCAGGCGGTGCTCGGGCGGCACTGCTCTGTGGGGAGCGACTCGCGCATCGAGCGGTCCGTTCTGCACGACGGGGTGGTGGTGGGGGCGGACGCCGCCGTCGTGGAGAGTGTGCTCGCGACACGCGTGCGGGTGGGGGCGAACGCGCGCGTGCTGCCCCGCGCGGTGGTCGGCGCCGGCGCGGTGATCGGAGAGGGGGCGACCATCGGCGAGGGCGCGCGGCTGGACCCGGGGGCGGAGATCGAGGCGGGCGCGAGCGTCGAGGCCGGCGATCGTGTCACGGCGCCGGAGGCCGCCCGGTGACCGGCCCGTCTGGCGGCGATGCCGTCGGAGGCCGCGCGGTGACCGGCCCGTCTGGCGGCGATGCCGGCAGCGGTCGCCCGGTGACCGGCGCCCTCGACCGCCAGACCATCGAGGCCGCCGACCCGCAGAACATGCTCGGCGACGTGCTCGCCCAGCCGCTCCAGCTCGGCGATGCCCTGTGGCGGGCGCAGTCGGCGGGCATCGGCAAGGCCGACCGGCCCGGCGGCCTCGTCGTGTGCGGCATGGGCGGCTCCGCGATCGGCGGCGACCTCGCGGCCGCCGCCCTGGGCGACCGGGCCACGCGCCCGATCACCACCGTGCGTGGCTACGCACTCGAGTCCTGGGCCGGACCAGACGGCCTCGTCCTCTGCGCGAGCTACTCCGGCAACACCGAGGAGACGCTCGCCTGCTTCGAGGCGGCCGGTGCCGCCGGGGCCGGCCGCGTGGCCCTGACCACCGGCGGCAGGCTGGCCGAGGCCGCTCGCGCGGAGTCCGTGCCGGTCATCGGCATCCCCGCCGGCATGCAGCCGCGCGCGGCCGTGCTCTACATGACAGTGGCGACGCTGGAATGCGCCGCCCTCTGCGGCGCCGCCCCCGGGCTCCACTCCGAAATCGACACGGCCACGGCGCTACTCGAGCGGCTGGTGGAGGAGTGGGGCCCCGACTCCCCCGACGACTGTCAGCCAAAGGCCATCGCCATGGCGCTCCAGGGCACGCTGCCGGTGGTGCACGGGTCCGGCCCCACGGTGGCCGCCGCGCGCCGCTGGAAGACACAGCTGAACGAGAACGCCAAGGCCGCCGCCTTCTGGAGCGAGCTTCCGGAGGCCAATCACAACGAGATATGTGGCTGGGAGCGCGGCCTCGAGAGCGCGCCCTTCTCGGCGGTCTTCCTCGAGGACCCCGACCAGCACCCCCGCATCCACAGCCGGATCGAGCTCACCTGCAAGGAGGTCGAGCGGGCGGGCGGATCGGTCGTCCGCGCCGAGTCCCACGGCGACAGCCGGCTCGAGCGCGTGCTCTCGCTCGTCTTGCTGGGCGACCTTACGAGCGTCTACCTCGCCGTGCTCGACCGGGTGGACCCCACGCCGGTCGAGCCGATCGAGCGCTTCAAGGCCGAGCTCCGCGCTGGCTAGCGAGCCCGCCGCAGCCAAACCTTGACACAACCGTGTTAAGCTTGGCCCCTCGCGCGATGCAGGGGCTTACGATCAACCAGGCGGCGGAGACCACGGGGTGGTCGCCGCGAATGCTGCGCTACATAGAGAGCGCGGGCCTGATCGAGCTTCCGCGCACGCCGTCCGGCTACCGCGTATTCGGGCCGGGCGAGCTGCAGCGCCTGCGAACGCTGCGTGAGCTGCTCGCCCGGTTCGACTGCGCACTCTCGGACGTCGCGTTCGCCCGTCGCCTCGCCTCCGAC
>DASZJZ010000147.1:0-6638 GCA_035947555.1 Thermoleophilaceae bacterium
GGCAGGCGCGGCGATTGCCGCGAGCCGCTTCACCAGGCACTCGCCCTGGCGCGGCGTGGCGGCGCGACAGCGCTCGCGACGACCGTCGAGGAGGAGCTCGCCGCCTCAGGCGCGCGGCGGCGCCGGGGCGAGGCCTCGGGCCGCGACGCCCTCACCCCGAGCGAGCGTCGCGTCGCGCGCATGGCGGCCGAGGGCATGACCAACCGTCAGATCGCCGAGGCGCTGTTCGTGACGCTCAAGACCGTCGGCTGGCATCTGGGCAACGCCTACCGCAAGCTGGGCGTCGAGTCGCGGGAGGAGCTGGCGGCGTTGTTGTCGTCCAAGGACGACCACTCGCGGGCCTGAGCCCGGCCACGGTCCCGGAGAACCTGAATTCGGCTCTGCCTAGTGCCCGGAGCCGGTCGCGATGACGTTGGCCGGCACTCGGCCGAGCCTCATCGCTCCGCTCTCGAGCAACGCCTGCCCCGAGCGCGAGTTGAGCATGGTCGCGGACGGCCGCGGCGCCGCAAGCACCGCGGCGGGGACGGCGGTTTCAGTGAAGTGCCCGGCGCCGACGTTGATCACGCGGCCGGTGGCCCGCAGCGGCTGGAGGTGCCCGGAGCCGACGTTCACGACATGACCGGCGCCCACGTTGATGACGTGACCGGCGCCGACGTTTACCACATGGCCGACGTTGACCACTTGTTGCGCCGTCACGTCGACGGCATGGCCGGCGCCGACGTTGATCACCTGCCCGGTCCGGGGATGTACGAAATGCCCCGCGCCGACCGCGATGACGTGCCCGTTGCTCGGGTCGATGAAGTGCCCCGCGCCCGTCGCTATGACGTTGCCCGAGCCGACCGCGATCACGTTCCCGGCACCGACCGCGATCACGGCGCCGGTGTTCAGGTCCCTCATGTGCCCCGCGCCGACGTTGATCACGTGTCCGGTCGCGAAGTCGAGGAAGTGGCCGGAGCCCACGCCGATCACCTGACCGGCCGCCCCCGCGTCGACGTCGATCAGGTTGAGCCCGTCGAAGACGAGCTCGTGGTCGCGGGCCTCCCAGTGGCCGCCACCGACCGCGATCACGTTGGCGTCGCCGCTAACGGTCTGGCTCGCACCCAGCCGGTCCTTCGTGTCGACGACCGCCCCGTCGCCCGACCTCGCAAACACGATGCACGACGTGGGTAGCCCGTCGGCGCGGAACGGCGCCTTGAGGGCGACATCGCCGATCCCGGTCCCCACCGCGAGCGTCAGCGCAGCGCCCGCCTCCGGCTGGACCTGCTGCTGTCGGGGGTCGCGTCCGCGCAGCTCCCGGCCGGGCGAGTTCGCGCAGGGCGTGAATCGCGCAGCGGTGTTCGTCGTCGCGCGCTCGGCCCTGGCGCTGGGGGCCAGGCTGATCCCGTCGCTCGAACCGCCGCCCACCGGCTGCCCGGTGAGCGCGGACAGGAGGCCCTTCAACCACCGGCCGAACGGCCCCCAGCTGTCGGCGAGCACGCCGGCGGCACGGGCGCGGACGAAAGCCGCACCCGCCCTCGTCGCCGGCCGGGTCCACTCCTTCGCCCTCGCGCTCCACCGAAGCTCCTCGCCGGCGATCGTGACGAACGGCTTCGACCTGTCCTCGCGATCGACCTGGATGTACGCGTACCCGTCCTCAGTCAGCCCGCGTGGCGACCCCGCCCGGATGCGCAGCGAGTAGCGCCCCGGCCGCAGTACCCCGGGCCGCACCCGAAACGGCCCGTACACCGAATCCAGGTCCTGCTTGTTGTTCGCGCCGCTCGCGTCCGTCCTGCGCGACTGGACGACCTTCCCATCGGGGTCGATCAGGTCGAGCTCGGCCTCGGTCACCAGGCGGCCGGTCCGGTTCTCTCGGACCATGACGCTGAACGCGGTGCCGTTGGTGGCGCTGGCCATCGCCCGCCAGTTGGACTTGCAGCCGCTCCCGCACGCCTCGAGCGACAGGTCGCGCACGCCGGCGGTCTTGTGCACGCCCTCGAAGACGACGGCCGACAGATCGGCCGTCTTCGGCCACAGCACCTCGAGGTGGACTTTGCGGGTCGAAAGGCGGCCCACCGCGCTCTTCAGCCTGGGCTCGGCCACCGTCTCGCTCGGGACGAACCGGTCGACCTCGTAGCGGCAGTGCTCGCTCTCGAGGTCGGCCACGGCCTCGTGGTACAGCCTGCGGAGGTAGCGCCCCGCCCCGCCGCCAAGCTTCAGGTAGTCGGCACAGTCCAAATCGGGGTCGTAGTAGGAGACCGTGACCGGGCTCAGGCGCGCCGGGCTGGTGTGGACGGTCTGACCCGCGCGGGGCGCCTGGGTGAAGATGTCGTTCGGGCGGATCTCCTTGCCGTTCGGACACTTCATGTCGGGCCCGACCATCCTCACGACGTCCTTCTTTGGCCGCCCGTCCGCGAGAACGGTCGCGTACAGGCTCGTCAGCAGCTCCTGGCGGGCGGCGTCTACGTTCGAGCCGCAGAGGTTCGGCGCTTTCCGCGCCTTTACGAGCGGCACCGGCGGCGGCTCGGGAGCCGGCGGTGGCGGTGGGGGTGGTGGGGGCGGCGGAGAAGCAGACGTAGAGGGGGTGGTCGTGGTGCCGCCGGAGGGCTCGAGCTCGCTGATCGTCACCGCGAGGACCGTGCTATCGCAGTCCTCGTTGAGGAACGAGCCCGGATCGATCACGAAGTACAGGTTCTCCCCCTGCTGGACGGCGACCGAGGACAGCGAGCCACCGCCGCTCCCCTGATCGAACTGCTGGCTGCCGCCGTCCCCGAACGACCCGGACGCGAGCGTGGTCTTTGAGCTTCGGTCCCCCGGGCCCTTGTCGATCGTCCAGCCGATCCCGTCGCCGCAGAAGGCGCCGCTCTCGGCGTCCGCCACCGCGCCGGAGATGCTCACGGCCCCGGTGAAGGGGCTCTTCCACTCGACCACGGCGAGCCTGCTGATCGACGGGTGGGCGACGACCGCACCGGGCGGCCAGACCAGCTCCGGAATGGATGAGCAAGGGCTGACCGGGCTGCTGTTCGCGTTCTTGCCGATGTGGGGCGTGTTGCGGCTGCCGGTGAGCCAGCGCTCGGCGCCCGCAGTCCCGCAGTACGCGGGGTCGTAGTCGGGCAGCCGGGTGTACGTCGCGGGGTCGCGCACGAGCGTCGCGCTCTCGCTGAACGACCACACGTCGAGGTTGCCGTGCGAGTCCGGGTTCGGGTTGGCGTGCGAGGAGCCGGTGCGGAAGTCGTTGGCCAGGTCCCACGCACGCGGAGCGGCTTCTGCGGGCGACGCGGCGATCGCCAGAAGTCCGACGATCAGAGCGGCCAGACGGGCGGGCATGGCGGCGGATCTCACGGGCACACTTCCTTCCGGCTCTTGCGGTGCGCTCGCGCACCACCTGCGATCCGCTCACGCTAGGCCCGATCCCCGGTCTTCGCACCGGGGGGGTGCCCCAGGGTTTTGTGACGGCGTTCGACTCCGCCGCGTGACGGGCGCCCCGGCCGGTCCGGCCTCGGGATGGTCGCTGGCTCGACCCACGTCAGGCTTTTCGGAGAGCTTGGCGGCGCCCGCGGGCGCCGCGAGCTGATCAACACCGCACGCCGCTTACGCCAGATCGGCCGGCCCGGGGCAGCGCTGCCCGCGCCCGCGCTTCCGCCCGCGCTGCTGCGCGGCGCACTGCCCCGAGTCCGCACGATCGCCTGCCCGCGGCGCTGAGGCACCCGGCTCAGTACGAACGAAGGAGACCGGCCTGAGCACCTCCGCGACGACGAGATCGGCGAACACCGGAAGCTCCCACGCCGCGGGATTCAGCGTCGACCAGCTGAACCCGATCCGCCCACGGGGTGATGTCGAGGCTGCCGGGCTGACCGAGGTTGAGCAGAACCGGCCGAGCGGCATGCAGGAGCGTCAACACGCGCAGCGGACCATCGGCGGTGGTCAGGTCGAGATCGGGCATGCGGCGCCCAGCACCGGGTGTCCCTCGCCGAGGTCGTAATGGATGTCCAGGCCGGACTGCATCGCGGCGAAGCGCACGCGCGGCTCGTCCATGCCGAGCAGCTCGGACACGCTCCCGCGAAGGGCCTCATGCGCGGGTCCGGGCGCATCAGCGCGGTCTGCGCCATGGTGGTCTGCAACACGCGCGCGGCGACCGGGTAGCGCTCGTCGTGGTAGGTCTCGAGGAGCGTCTCGGGCGAGATCCCGTTGACCACCTGGGCCAGCTTCCAGCCGAGATTTACCGCGTCCTGCACCCCGATGTTGAGGCCGTGGCCACCCACCGGGTAGTGCACGTGCGCGGCGTCCCCGGCCAGCAAGACCCGGCGCTCGCGATATGACGCGGCCTGCCGGCTCGCATCCGTGAACCTGGACAGCCAGGTCGCGCTCCGGAGGCCGTAGTCGGTGCCGTAGACGGCGATGAGGGCCTCACTCAGATCCCGCAGCGTGGGCTCACTGCCGTTGCCTCCGAGCTTCGCTTCGGTGACCATGACCCGCACTGGCCCCCGGCCCTTGAAGACCACCTCGCCGTCGACGATCTCGTACTCCACCTTGCCGAAGGCATGGGTGCCGAGGGTGTCGCGGCGGATCCCGAGGTCCGGCTCCTCGTCCATCTCCACCTCGGCTAGCAGCGTCCCGCAGTGCGCGAACCGGTTGCGACAGGCACCACCGAACCTGTCCCCGGTTCGGGTCGTTTCAGCGCAAGCGTCTGGCTCGGAGGACCAGCAGGCGTGCTCACGACCGGCGCGCCGACTGCTCGTTCCCCGAGTGGAAGCGACGGCTCGGGGACGCGCGCACGGCTACTCGGGCGGCAGCTCGTAGCCGGCCGCCTCAAGCGAGCCCGCTCCCTCCCAGCCCCAGATCAGCAGCACGTCCTCGTCGGAGGTGTTGTTGAAGCCGTGCCAGTGGCCGGCTGGGGTGAAGATCACGTCGCCGGCCTGCGAGGGCTCGGTGCCGTCGTCCGTGTAGACCTCTCCGCGGCCGCTCATCACGACCAGGAACTCGTTGCAGTTCGGGTGGCGGTGGCGTTCGTGGCGCGCGCCCGGTGGGAGGACGGTTCGCCCGACCACCAGGGACTTCGAGCCCGCCGTCCTCTCGTCGATCAGGAACTGGACCTGCATGTCGATCCAGCCCTCGTCCTCGCGCAGGTTCTGCTCGGGCGGCACGTCTTGGATCGTCGTCCGGTACGGCTTCGGCATCACTCCATCCCTCCCATGCGCCGGTACGCCTCGTGCACGCTCACCACGAAGTCGCGGTCCGCCTTCTCCGAGCTCCGCGCCGCGTTCAGCATCTCGCTCGTCGCTGCGCAGGTCGGCACCGCCATCCCGAGTCGCCGCGCCAGGTCCTGTGCCAGCACCAGGTCCTTCTGCTGCAGCTCCACGTCCGCGAAGACATCCGTGTCCTCCAACAGCAGCGGCGCTCGGTAGCCGATCACGGGCGACGCGATCACGCTCTTCAGCACCGCGTCCACCACGGCCTGCCGGTCCACGCCCGCCTTCTCCACGAGTGCAACGCCCTCGGCGAACGCCGTGACGGAGACGACCAACGCGAGGTTGATCGCCACCTTCGTCAGGATCGCCTGGCCGTTTGGCCCGATGTACGTGACCTTCGGCCCGATCGCTTGCAGCACCTCTTCGATGCGCTCGAAGGCAGCCCGGTCGCCGCCCACCATCACCGACATCTGCCCCGCCGCCAGCGTGGCCGGACTGCCCGACACCGGGCAGTCGAGGAAAGAAGCCCCGGTCTCGCGCACCCGATCGGCCAGCGCCACGCTCGCGTCCGGCGCGATCGTGCTGATGTCCGCCCAGACCATCCCCTCGCGCAGGCCGGCGAGCACGCCGTCGGGACCTTCGGCGGTCGCCTCGACGGCGGCGGTGTTCGTGAGCATCGTGAACAGCACGTCCACCGAGGCGGCCAGCTCTCGCGGGGTGTCCGCCCAGCCCATTCCCGCCTCGAGCAGCGGCTCCGCCTTCTCCTTCGTGCGGTTCCAGCAGACCACGTCGTAGCCCGCGTCGTGCAGCCGCTGCGCGATCCCCGCGCCCATCGCCCCGAGCCCGGCGAAGCCGACTCGCATCACCCTCCCTCCCTCATCTCGCGGGCGGCGTGCTGCACCGCTTCGACGATCCCGAGATAGCCCGTGCAGCGGCACAGGTTGCCCGCCAGCGCCTCGTGCAGCTCCTCATCGCCCGCGTCCGGGTTCTCGCGCAGCACGGCCTCCATCGACATCAGGAACCCCGGCGTGCAGAACCCGCACTGCAGCGCGTGCGCCTCGTGGAACGCCCGCTGGAGCGGGTGCAGCTCGCCGTCGGCCGCGAGCCCCTCCACGGTCCTGAGGGACCGGCCGTTCGCCTGGGCGGCGAGCATCAGGCAGGAACGCACCGGCTCGCCGTCGAGCTGCACCGTGCAGGCGCCGCACACCCCCTGCTCGCACCCGACCTTGGTTCCGGTCAGCCCCGCGCCGTGACGGATGAAGTCTGACAGGAGCGTGCGCGGCTCCACCTCGCCCTCGTACGAGCGCCCGTTGATCTCGACGTTGATCCTCACGCCATCGCCTCCTCGATGGCGCGGCAAGCGAGCTCCGTGCAGAGCGCGCGCCGGTGGTCGCCCTGCACGTCCCGCGCCGCCAGCTCGGCCGCCTCGCGCGCGTCCGCCCCGCCGGCCAGCGCCCGCTCGGCCGCCTGCGC